>JAFGJB010000139.1 GCA_016929295.1 Candidatus Zhuqueibacterota bacterium
ACTCCAAAATCTCACTCTAAAAAGACTCTGAAGCAAAGCCTTTAAATATAATATGATATTTTCTCAATGTCAAGCTAATTCTTGCGAATAATGTCATCTAAAAAGATTCTCACTCACCAGACTTTAATGTCCCCAAAGACGATGTGACAGATGATGTCCAATGTGTGATCAGCAGATTCATAACCGGCGCTCTTCCAGACCGCTCGCTTGTTGAGCCCCTCCCACTTTTGCTCAAACAACACTATATCACCGCCAACATTATCCGCAGACACAGATGCCGGCAACTCCTTCGGCATTACGACGTTGATCTCGCCAAAAGTGACATTCAAGTTCAAAACATGCTTGCCCTTGTCCAATTTGATTTTGCCCAGGTCAACATGCAGTTCGCCAAAGGTCGTCTGCAATTTGCCGCCGCGAAAACGCGGACTGTCCAGAGAAACCCGCAAATCTCCAAAAGTATGGGAGAAATCAACATGGTCAGCCGCCGTATACTCGGATCGATCACCGAGCGTCGAATGGCCGGACGGAGAACGACCATGCCCATAGTTCTTATAAATGATAAAAACGCCCACAGCAATTAAAAGAAGCGGCCAAAAATTTTCGAAAATAAAATCGAATCTGATGATGCGGGCGTTGCTGAGCAAAAAAAGGATTCCCAGCGCGATAAAAAAACCGCCAGTATAAAGAGCGCTCTTGTTTCGGTCTGTGGCCATGATTGTCCTCATATATAAAATTGCTGTCTCACCCACCTACGATGAACAGAAACACAAGTTGCATTAAATTATTTTCCCGGATACGATTGTCCTTGTTGCGCCGCAATATATTTCTCCGCTTCCATGGCGGCTTGGCATCCGCTGCCGGCAGCCGTAATCGCCTGCCTGTAGATATTATCCTGCACATCCCCGCACGCAAAGACGCCGGCAATATTGGTGAATGTCCGGTTGTTTGTATCTATATATCCTGATTCATTCAGTTTGATCTGCCCTGTGAATATCTCAACGTTCGGGAAATGGCCGATGAACACAAAAACGCCGTCCACGGGGAATTCTGTCATCACACCTGTTTTTATATTTTTGAGTTTCAAGCCAATGACCAGCTTGTCACCTAACACTTGCTCGACAACAGTATCCCATATGAATTCAATTTTCTCATTATCAAAGGCGCGCTGCTGCAGGATGGCGTCAGCGCGCAAACGATCGCGCCGATGAATGATGGTCACTTTATCGGCAAATCGAGTCAAAAAGAGTCCCTCATCCATGGCGCTGTTGCCGCCGCCGATGACGGCGACATGCTTTCCCTTGTAAAAGAATCCATCACAGGTTGCACAATACGACACACCTTTTCCTATATACTCTTTTTCACCGGGGACGTGCAGCTTTTTCGGCGTTGAACCCGTCGCAATGATGACAACCCTGGCTTCAAATTCTTCATCCGCAGTTTTGACTTTTTTGACCGGGCCTTGTAATTCGACTTGCGTGACAACATCATACAAAATTTCAGCGCCAAAACGTTGCGCTTGCTTCTCAAGGATTTGATACAATTCGAATCCTTTGACACCTTCCGCAAAACCGGGGTAATTTTCCAAATCATCGGTCAGGGTGATCTGCCCCCCTTGCTCCATGCCGGCGATGACCAGCGGCGCCAAATTGGCGCGCCCGGCATAAATGGCGGCTGTCAAACCGGCAGGTCCTGAACCAATGATGATGACATTTCTCATTTTACCCTCCTGTTCATCAACTATTTTATCAACTGGGCGATCCTCTTGAACTCTGCTGTCCCTGCGACGACGAGCAACTCAAAAACCGCCGCTTCAACGGACGATACGGTGATGCCATGCTGCGGCAAACGCGCCAGAGCGGCATCCCGATCGCTCGCCCGTCGAGAAGCTGTGGCGTTCTGCATCACATGAACGCAATAACCCAGATGAGCCAAATCAAGCGATGACTGCAGAATACACACATGAGTTTCAATGCCGACGACAACGATATGCGTGATATTATGCTTTTTCAATGCCGTCACCAATGCTTCTTCTGCAGCAACGCTAAAATGCATCTTTTCGACGACGCTTATGCCGGCGAGCTCGCGACGAAGAGTCTCGGTCGTGCGTCCCAAGCCTTTTGGATACTGCTCTGTATAGAAAACCGGCAGATTGAGGATGCGAAAAACTTTGACCAGAGTGACGATCTGCGCTTCGATTCCGCCGTAATCCTGGATGACCGGGGCAAATTTTTCCTGCATATCAATGACGAGAAGAGCGGTCTTGCTCCGGCTCAATATGTCGGGATGCCGCGACACTCAGTTTATCTCTATCACTTTATACTGCAAGGTGCCGGCCGGAACTTGAATTTCAACGACATCATCAACTTCTTTGCCGACAAGCGCCTTGCCGACAGGTGAGTCCACTGAAACGACGTCCAGATCGGATGGATGGAACTCTGCCGACGGCACGATCTCATACTCTATTTCCTCGTCCCATTTGGTGTCATATAACCTGACTCGACTGCCGATGCGAACAATATTGAGCGCCATCATCTCATCGGTCATTATACGAGATCGAGAGAGCGTTTCTTCCAATCGCAGAATCTTGCCCTCGATGAACGCCTGCTTTTCTTTTGCCGCAGCGTACTCGGCATTCTCTTTCAAATCGCCATGCTCGCGGGCGGCGGCGATTTCCTCAATTATTTTTTTCCGCTCAACCGTTTTATAATGGTCGAGCTCCTGCTTCATTCTGTCGTGTTGTTCTCGCGTTAAATACATCGCCTTCATGAATTCACCTCTTTTTCAACCCAGCAACCATTATGCTTCTCAAAAAAAATCTGCAGAGCATAATCTTGTTCATCGTCAGTGGTACGATTCTCGGATGGGCTCACCATAAAAAAAACAAACCGAATCGAAGAAAACTCCGGTCCGGTTTGCTCTTGTTCAAACTATGAAAAAATGTCCTCTATGTCAAGTAAAATCCTTGAATTTTAAAAAACAGGGAGCAGTTTTTTCATCGTCCGAATTCCTGACAAAAATTGCGTTTTCCTTGCATTTTCGCCACATTCTCCCTATTATTCGAGCAAATTACAGGAGAATCACCATGGCCATCATCCTTCCCTTTCGCGCCTTACGCCCGAATCCTGAGCTTGTCGCAAAAATCGCATCGCCACCCTATGATGTCCTGAGCACAAGCGAAGCGCGACAAATGGCAGCGCATAACCCGAGTTCATTCCTCCACATCATCAAACCGGAAATTGATCTGCACGACGTTGATCCCTCTGCGGAGGAGGTCTATCTTCAGGGAGCAAAAAACTTACGACGCTTTATCGACGATCATCTGTTGATACACGAAAGTGAGCCGTGTTATTATCTCTATCAACAGATAATGGGCGATCACCGACAAACCGGCTTTGTCGGCGTCGCCTCTGTCGATGAATACAGAGCCGGCGTCATAAAAAAGCACGAGCACACACGCCCGGAAAAAGTCACGGATCGACTTCGCCTCATGTCAGCATTGAATGCGCAAACCGGTCCGGTTTTTCTCGCCTACCGCCAGACGGCAAAAATGGCCGAATTGGTCACGCTGCTGCTTGAAAAAAGTCTGAAATTATACGAGTTCACCAGCTATAACGACGTGCATCATATCTTTTATAGAATTGACGATGCTCGCGATCACCATAGCATCGAGCAAGCGTTCGCCCACTTACCAGCTCTCTACATCGCCGATGGCCATCACCGTTCGGAGAGCGCGGCCGCATTTTGTCAGCAAAAACGCCGGCAACTCGCAAAATATAGCGGTGATGAATCATTCAACTATTTTCTATCAGTCACTTTTCCGCATACTGATTTGCTCATCCTTCCATACAATCGCATCGTCCGTGATTTGAATGATCAGCCTCTCGACATTTTTCACAGACGACTCGAGGAAAAATTTGTCGTCTCACCCGTACAGGATTTGAAAAAGCTCGATTCACCGCGTCAATTCGGCATGTACGTGGACGGACGATGGTATAAACTTTTCCTAAAACAAGAATTTATCGAGACAGATGCGGTTGCCGGGCTCGATGTCTCCATCTTGCAGGATAATCTGCTTTCCCCCATCCTGGGCATAGATGATCCGCGCACAAACAGCCGCATCGATTTCATCGGCGGTGTTCGCGGCACGCAAGAACTGCAGCGGCTGGTGGATGGCGGCGACTATGCGGTCGCGTTCGCTTTGTACCCCACCAGCATGCAGCAGGTCATGGATGTCGCCGACGCCGGCAGGGTGATGCCACCGAAATCCACATGGTTTGAACCGAAATTACTCAGTGGCCTCGCTGCTCATCTGTTGGATTAAGCTTGAGGTCGAATCGACTTCGCCCCTTCATCAGATGAAAAACCATAACATCTACATTTATCCAATTCAGATGCGCATGCCCAACGATGGCGCTGCGGTGAAGCTGCCGCTGATGGCCGCCGTCATCGAGTCCGGCAATGATCTGATCATCGCCGGTGATGCAATGCCCAGCCGGCTCTTCTGGAAACGCCGCTTGCGAGAATTGATACCCAGATATGATCCAGAGCTCTTCGCCGCCAGCAAGAAAAATATCGAACAGATGAACGGCATCGTCATGGGCGGACATGATCTTCCTTTTCGGACGGAAAATCTATCCTACATAGATTCAAAGAGAGTTAAAATTTAAGGAGATTGAATGCCATTTGACTATGACTATATTGTGATTGGCTCAGGCTTTGGCGGCAGCGTGGCGGCCTTGCGATTGGTCGAAAAAGGCTACAGCGTCTGCGTCATTGAGCGAGGGAGACGCTGGCATGATGAACAGTATGCGAAAACCAATTGGCTATTGTGGAAATGGCTCTGGATGCCGAATCTTTTTTGTACAGGAATTCAATCACTCACTTTTTTAAAGAATGCTCTCGTATTAAGCGGATCCGGCGTTGGCGGCGGCAGTTTGGTTTATGCTGCGGTTTTGCTCGAACCACCGCGTCCTTTTTTTGACGACCCGCAATGGAAAAATTTACAAGAGGATTGGCAAAAAACACTGGCGCCGTTTTACCAAACTGCACGGCGAATGCTGGCGGTGACAGCAAATCCCAAACTATGGCAAAGTGATGAGCTTTTACTCGAATATGCCAAGGATATAGACCGAGAACGCTATTTTCAACCCACCGATGTCGGCATTTACTTTGGTGATCCCGATCATTCTAGTCCGGATCCGTATTTTGGCGGCGACGGCCCGCGGCGAAAAGGGTGCAATCACTGTGGCCGTTGTATGGTGGGATGCACTCAAGGTGGAAAAAATTCCCTGGATCGCAACTATCTGTATCTCGCCGAAAAGTTGGGCGTGAAAATTATCCCGGAAACGCAAGTCATTAATATTTTACCTTTACCGGAAAACGGTTACCGGATTGAGTCAATAAAATCAACCGGCATCATTCGCTCTCGAAAAAAGACATTGACCTGCAGTGGCATCATCGTCGCTGCCGGCGCATTGGGCACCAATAGACTCTTGCTCAAATGTAAACAAAAAGGATCACTGCCTCATTTATCAGATCAACTGGGCAAGATCGTCCGCACCAATAGTGAAGTTCTAGTGGGGGCAACCTCAACTAAAAATTCCGCGAACTTTTCCCAAGGTATTGCCATCACATCGAGCTTGTTCGTGACCGATCATACGCACATTGAACCGGTCCGCTATCCTGAAAAATCCGACGCCATGTTCTGGCTCGCCACTCTCATGACCGATGGCGCCGGGCGACTGTCTCGCCCGCTAAGGTATTTGTGGAACTGTCTGCTTCATCCTTTGCTATTTCTCAAAACCTTAAATCCGATTCATTGGGCAAAAAAAACAGTCATTTTCCTGGTGATGCAGGATTATGACAATCGATTGGATTTATCACTCACGAGAAAATGGTTCTGGCCATTTTCTAAAATGCTCTCATCCCACTGGCCGAGCAGTTCGATCCCGACGTATATACCGGAGGCCAATCAGACCGCGCGAGCTATCGCTAAAAAAATAGATGGCTATGCGAGCAGCTCCATCACCGAAGTCTTGCTGAATATGCCTCTCTCGGCTCACATTCTGGGTGGCTGCGTCATCGGTGTAGATCGCGAGCACGGTGTCGTTGACTCGACCTGTAAAGTATTTGGTTATGATAATTTTTATATTGTCGATGGAGCAGCCATGCCGGCAAACCTCGGCGTGAATCCGAGCCTGACGATCACGGCCATTGCTGAATACGCCATGAGCCATATACCGAAGAGAGAACCGCACAATGAAGACTGACACATCACACAATTACATCGTCTCAATTAATCCAACCACCGAGCAGGAACTTGGACGAGTCGAGGCCATCGGTCGAGAAGACATCGATATGGCGCTGAACAAAGCGCGCCAGGCATTTCACGGTTGGTCGAAAAAATCCATTGCAGAGCGTCAAAAATATCTGAGACGAGTCAGCGACATCATTCTTGCACAACAAAATGATATCGCCACACTCATCGCCCTGGAACAGGGTAAACCCATAGCCGAATCATTGGCGTCTGAAATAGTCCCGGTGCTCGGCATTCTGCAAGATCTCACGCGCCATGCACATAAGGTTCTCAAACCGCATAAAATGCGCCATGAACAACTGCTTTTTGTGCATAAAAGAAGCAGATACCAACTAGAGCCTTATGGTGTTGTGGCGGTCATTTCTCCGTGGAATTATCCGTTCTCCGTCCCTTTGCCCGAAATTGCTGCGGCGCTCGTCGCCGGCAATACGGTCATTTTCAAGCCGGCGCCGAACACTGTTCTGGTGGGCAAAAAAATTGCCGAACTCTTTCAGGCGGCTGGACTGCCCGAAGATGTGCTCAAGACGATTTTTATCCAGGATGTTGATGCCCCCCATCTCACCCATCATCCGCTCGTAGACAAAATCATTTTCACCGGCAGCACGCCGGTGGGACGGGATGTGATGACGGCTGCCTCGCACCAGATGACACCCGTCGTCCTCGAGCTGGGCGGCAAAGACGCGGCCATCGTCGCCAGAGATGCGAATCTCGAGCGTGCGGCAAAGGGTCTGGTGTGGGGCGCCACATTCAATTCGGGACAGGTTTGTGCGGCGGTCGAACGCGTCTATGTGGAACAGGTGATCGCCGACTGCTTCATCGAGCTCTGTTTGCGCGAGATCAAAAAGGTGATTATCGCTGATCCGCTCGAACCAGGCACACATATTGGCCCCCTCTCCAATTTAAACCAACTGATCAAGGTGCAGGATCAAGTCGAGGATGCCATCCGCCGCGGCGCCAAACTGCTGCACGGCGGCAATCGTCTCTCTCGCCCAGGGTACTTTTTTGAGCCGACGCTCCTCGTAGATGTCGATCATTCCATGCCAATCATGACGGAAGAAACCTTTGGACCTGTCATGGCGATCATGGCCGTAGATAATATTGACGAGGCGATCCGCCTGGCAAATGATAGCATTTATGGGCTTTCCGCCTATGCGTGGACAAGCGACAAAAAACTGGCCAGGCGATTTTTCGACGAACTCCAGGCCGGCACCATCCTGATCAATGATGCGGCATCCAGCTGGGGTGAACCGAATGCGCCATGGGGTGGCTACAAAATGAGCGGCATTGGTCGAACGCGCGCTCGATTTGGTTTGCTGGAAATGGTGCAAGTCAAATATGCCAGCTGGGACAAAGGTGACAATGAGCGCAATTTGTGGTGGTTTCCGTACGACCCTAAATCGGCCGCTTTTTTTTCGGACGCCATACATCTTTTGTATTCAAGAAACCTGGCCACCAAAAGTATAAAGCTGATCAAACTATTCTCCAATAAACGGTTCCTCACCTCAACACACTGGGGAGCTGTATTACGACATCTCGATAAATTATTATGATGAGACAGTCGTCATCACTGCCGCTCTAAAGCGGGGAAAGGTAATCACGCGGGTAATTGATATGTCTGATCACACCTCGAATAGGCATGAAGATGAATGATGCCGCAGACAAAGTGACTCCCGGCGTCTATGGCAAAAGACCGGCACCCAAATTGCCAACGTGGGCAGAAAATGCGATCCTCTACTCGATCAATACGCGCCAATTCACTCCGGAGGGGACATTCAGCGCCTTTGCCAAACACCTGCCGCGTCTTAAAAGACTGGGCGTGACCGTGCTGTGGTTCTTGCCCATTCATCCCATCGGCAGCAAAAATCGCAAGGGGACGTTGGGGAGCTATTATTCAATAAATGACTATTATGCCATTAATCCGGAATTCGGAACGTTGGCCGATTTTCGCGCCCTCGTGCAGGCGATCCATGCGCTGGGCATGTATGTCATCATTGATCTCGTCATCAATCATACGGCGTGGGATCACCCTCTCATTGCCGAACATCCCGAGTGGTATGCGCATGATGAAAATGGCCGCATCATCGCCCCGCATGCGGAATGGGACGATGTCGCTGATTTGGATTATGGAAATGAGGATCTCTGCAACTATATGATCGAGATGATGCGCTTTTGGGTGGACGATGTCGGCATCGATGGTTTTCGCTGTGATGTGGCCGAACGGGTGCCAAACGATTTCTGGCGCATCGCCATCGCCGAGATGCAGAAAATAAAAGCCGTTCTGATGTTGGCGGAAGGCCAGCACCCGTCGTTGCATGCACATGGATTCCACATCAGTTATGCTTCTGACATGTACCGGCTGTTCAACGGCATTGCCTGCGGAAAAAGACGAGCGCAGGAGATCGACCAGCTGCTCGAAAAGGACAATGAGCGATTTCCACCAGGATCCCGTCGATTGCTCTTCACCAGCAATCACGATCAAAATAGCTGGCATGGTTCGGCCATAGAAAGGCTGGGCCATGCGGCCAAAGCGATGGCAGTGCTCACTTTTACCCTTCCAGGCACGCCGCTCATTTATTGCGGTCAAGAAGTCGGCAACACAAAGCGACTTTTATTTTTTGATAAAGATGAGATAAAATGGCATGAGGACGGTTACACAGAATTTTATCAGACCTTGTGTCGTCTTTATAAAAGTCAGCCAGCCCTCTATAAGGGAGAGATGCACACCATAGAATCGAACAGGCAACAGTCCGTTTATGCCTTTAAACGGGAATATGATGACGAGCGTATTTTAGTGATAGCGAATTTATCAACAGCATCGGTCAGAGCGACGCTGCATCTCAAAAAGCATAAAGCGCTCTGTGGAATATTGGGACGAAATACAGCCGGCAAAAAAATCACCATAACACTGAAACCATGGGAATGCAAAATCTATCAAGATTCACATCACGGAGAAAATTATGCAGAGATCTTTACAACTTGAATCACTCAAGGTGAATGTATTCAACACGAAACATGAACTCGGACAGGCCGCGGCTGATTTTGTGACGGCAACGCTAGCCGCCGCCATAACGATGAATGGCGCTGCCACAATGATTCTCGCCACCGGCGCCTCTCAGTTCGAATTTCTCGATGCGTTGAAAAATGCGTCTCTCGATTGGTCCAGAATAACGACATTTCATCTGGACGAGTACAAATGCATGTCCGCTGAACATCCGGCCAGTTTTCGAAAATACTTGCGCGAACGAATTCTGGATCAGGTGCGGCCCGGCCGTGCCTATTTTTTGCAGGGCGATGCGGATGATGTCGATGCCGAAGTGCGGCGCTACGAAAGCCTGCTCGGGCAATACAATATAGACATCGCCTGTATCGGCATCGGCGAAAATGGTCACCTCGCTTTTAATGATCCGCCGGTAGCGGATTTCAACGATCCGCGATTGGTCAAGGTTGTCGAACTGGATGACGCGTGCCGGCGGCAGCAGTTGGGCGAAGGGTGGTTTCCGACGCTCACTGATGTGCCGACGCATGCGCTCACTTTAACCATCCCGGCCATCATGCGATGCAAGGCGATTTCCTGCGTAGCGCCGGATGCGCGCAAAGCCCGCGCCGTGCACGACGCCCTCCATGGCCCCATATCGACCGGCTGTCCGGCTTCGATTCTCAGGACGCATTGGAAGGCGATTTTGTGGCTTGATGCTGACTCTGCCGCGCTCATAAAACACGATTTGGCGGATGGCCGAAGGTGAGAAATGACAAAAAAATATAGATTTCGGTTGTGTTTATGAAGTGAATTCTGTTAATTACTCTTCAATGAAGCTGCCAAACCAACTTGGATATCCTCATGAAACTTTTCGGTTATCTTTCCATTATACTTTTGGTCATCAGCGGCATCATCATCCTCAGCGGCTCATCGGCATTCCTCGGGTTATCTCTCGTCGCCGCCTGCACCTGCGGCGCTCTTTTTATCATGTCCCACTGTCAGCTGAAAAGCTTTGCCTTCACGGTTTGGGTCATCGCCTTTGTCACCGCCTCTCTGTTTTATCCGCGGGCATTTGGCAGCTGGTTCGGCCGGGATCTCGGCATTCTGATCGTCCCGCTGATCCAGATAATCATGTTCGGCATGGGCACCACCCTCAATGTGAGCGATTTCACTCGCGTCGTCAAAATGCCGTGGCCAGTGTTGATCGGATTTGTATCGCAATTCAGCATCATGCCATTGGCCGGACTGGCGATTGCGATGTTGTTCGGCTTTGATCCCGAAGTGGCCGCCGGCGTCATTCTCATCGGCTCTTGTCCCGGCGGTGTGGCGTCCAATCTGATGACATTCATTGCCGGGGGCAACGTGGCGCTGTCGGTCACCATGACATCCTGCTCGACCCTGGCCTCGCCGCTGATGACGCCATTTTTAATGAAAACGTTGGCCGGCAAACTTGTGCCCATCGATTTCATGTCCATGATGCTATCCATTCTGAACATGATCATCGTACCGATTATTGCGGGACTTATCGCCAACAAAATCTTGTATAGCAACAAAAAGTTATACCGCTCCATCGCATCACTGGCCGCTTTTGCGCTTGTTGGTCTCGGACTCGCCGTGGTCATCGGTGTATTGGCCGCCGGCGTCCATGGCGCTCTCGGCCAACTCAGCAGCGGCCTGATCCTCGGATGCGCGCTCATCGGGGTGGTGGCGTTGGCCAAATTGATCATCGGTATTTTGCTGAAGGGACCCGAAAACTGGATGGACAAGCTCTTGCCGCTCGTTTCCATGGCGGGCATCTGTTTTATCATCGCCATCATCACAGCGCGCTCGAGCGACAAGCTTTTGTCCGTTGGCCTGGCGATCATCCTGGCTGCCATCCTGCACAATGTCATCGGCTATTCATTGGGCTACTGGATCGCTCGCGCCATCAAACTGGATGAAACAAATTGTCGCACAATAGCCTTCGAGGTCGGGATGCAAAATGGCGGCATGGCGTCGGGATTGGCGATGACCGTGCTGAACTCGGCGAACGCAGCGTTAGCCCCGGCCATTTTTGGTCCCTGGATGAATATTTCTGGCTCGGTGCTGGCCAACTATTGGCAAAAGCGAAAAGCGGCAAGTCGGCGATTTTAGAAAAATGACTTTTCGGCAATCAACAGAAACTGGCTTTTTCAGATGGACAACAGGGAGAATGAATGATGAACAGACGTAACTGGTTCAAAAGTGTGGGGGCTGCCGCGACCATTGGTTCGATGGGCGGCATTTGGGGAAGCAGAAATCTGCAAGCAGTCGAGAACAATGTCAAACGCGCATCGGAACCGTCCAAACTGGAAATCACTGATCTGCGCATCGTGAGAATGGGCGCCACGTGGCGAAAATATGTCATACGCCTCGACACCAACCAGGGTGTCTCCGGCTATGGTGAAGTCCGTGACGGCGCCAGTCCGACCTATGCGCTCATGCTCAAGAGCCGAATCCTGGGGGAAAATCCGTGCAACATGGACAAGATATTTCGCAAAATCAAGCAATTCGGCGGCCATGCCAGACAAGCCGGCGGCGTCGTGGCCATCGAAATGGCCTGCTGGGATCTGGCCGGCAAAGCGTGGGGCGTCCCCTGCTGGCAAATGCTTGGCGGTAAATTTCGCGACAAAATTCGCATGTACGCGGATACCCCGAGTTCAAACGATGCAGTGGAAATGGGCAATCGTCTGAAAAAACGCATGGAAAGCGGTTTCACCTTCCTCAAAATGGACATTGGCATCGGCATGCTCCGAGGTGTTGATGGAGCGCTCTCCTACCCTGCAGGCATGACCGAGACAAGCCAGGTCATGCATCCTTTCACCGGCATCCGCATCACCGATAAAGGTCTAAAGGTTTTCCAGGATTACGCGGCGACCGTGCGCGGTATTGTCGGTTGGGAAATCCCAATTGCCCTGGATCATTTCGGTCACTTTCCGCTCGAGGACTGCATTAAAATCGCGCAAGCCCTCGATCCCTATAACTTTGCCTGGTACGAAGACATGATC
>JAFGJB010000013.1 GCA_016929295.1 Candidatus Zhuqueibacterota bacterium
ATTTTTACAAAAGAACCCTTGTCAAAGGCATCGACCAGGACAAAAGCGCTGTCGGTCTGCGGAAAGGTAAAGCGGAACATCGCGGCCCGTTCGGTAGCGGTGATCTCTGTCGTCACGTCATAGTCAGCGAGATAGACGCGATAATAGTGTGGTTGGACGATCTCGGCCTTGTGCGAGAACCAGCTCGCCCGTTTTTCTTCATCGAACACGACGGCGCCGGTGACCGGAAAGATGGAAAACTGGCCATAGTCGTTGATCCAGGGACTGGGCTGGTGCGTCTGCTTGAAACCGCGAATTTGATCGTCGTCATACTTGTAGCCCCAGCCATCGCCCATCTTGGCCGTCTGCGGCATCCAGAAATTCATGCCCCATGGCAGGGCGATGGCGGGATAGGTGTTGCCATTGGAGAGGCTGAATTTCGAATCTGTCCCCATGAGGGGATTGACGTAATCGACGGGATCTGGGAGTGTGTCGATTGTTTGGGCGAACAAAGCTATACAGGTGCAAAAATAAAGCAGGATGAAATGTCTCATGGGAAGGTCCTATGGTTTTATTAAATTCTTTTCCACATTGTACTATGAATCTGCAACATTGCGAAAATTACATTAAACCGCCGAGATCGCAAAGAAGCGCCGAGGTACATTGAACTCTGTTTTTCTCGGCGTATTTCTGCGGGCTCTGCGGTTTATATTTTCTGAAAGGAGCATGCAATGCCACGTGCTGCAGTATATTGGTTGCAACCAAAGGCCGCGCCAAGATATCTGTGGTGAATAATCCATGTTAACTATTGATGCTGCCCGATGATGGCCATCGCCGCTCGTATCCCGTCCACACCGCTCGAGATGATGCCGCCGGCCCAGCCGCTGCCTTCGCCGACCATGTAGAGATTTTCAAATCCGGCGCACAATCCACACCGCTCGCGCACGACCTGAATGGGCGCCGATGTCTTGCTCTCCAGGCCGATGAGCGCGCCGCTCTCATAGCCTGGCAATTTTTTGCTGAATTCAACGAGGCCCGTTCGTATGCCATCGGTCACGACTGTCGGCAGCATGCGCCACAGCGCTGCCGGCTGCAGCCCCAGGGGATAACTGGAGTCGCTCGTCTGCGATGGCTCCTGCTGCATCAGAAATTCGCGGATCGAACAGGAGGGCGCCCGGTAGCCGGAAAAGTCATAGAATTGGCGCTCCAGATCGCTGACATAATCCAGCGCGTCCGCAGCGGACGACTCGCGTCCCAGCAATTCATCAGGATGCACGCCGGCGACGCAGGCGGCGTTGGCAAAATGGCCGGCGCGCTGATAGAGGCTCATGCCATTGACAATATTGGCGTCCGCATAGGCGGTCGCCGGCACCACCATGCCGCCGGGACACATGCAAAAGGTATAGACCGGTCGGCCGGCTCGGCAGGTGAGGCGATACTCGGCCGCTTTGACGCCGGGCAACCGCTCGCATCCCCATTGCGCTCGATTGATGAGCGCCTGCGGATGCTCGACGCGACTGCCGATGGCAAAGCTTTTTGGGCGAAAGAGAACACCTCGTCCCATCAACATTCGATAGGTTTCATAGGCCGAATGGCCGCAGGCGATGACGAGCTCGTCCGCTGCGAGCGGGCCGGCGGAGGTCACGAGCTGCTGCACGCGGCCGTCGCGCACGATCAGATCCTGCAGCATGGTCTCAAAGTGAAAATTGCCGCCGTCTCTCTGGAAAGCTGCGCGCAGGTTTTTGACCACGAGGCGAAGATTGTCGCTGCCCACGTGCGGATGCGCCATCCAGGCGATCTCCGCCGGCGCGCCGGCCTGGATATAGCTCGCGATCATAAAGTCTTTTTCCGCCGTGGTGCTGACGCTGCGCGAGGTGAGCTTGCCGTCCGAAAACGTGCCGGCGCCGCCTTCGCCAAATGCGTAATTGCTCATCGGACTGAACTGGCCCGTTCGTTCAAACTGTTCGATCTCTCTCGCCCGTTTGTGCACATTTGCGCCGCGCTCGATGATGGTCGTCCGGAAGCCGGCTTTTTGCAGGACAAGCGCGGCGAAAAATCCCGCCGGCCCGCTGCCAACGACGACCACTTTTTTGTCATTTTTATGATATGGAATATTCAAGAGGGGCGATCGTTCAAACGCACTACCTTTGAGATCATCCGAGGCCACAACCACCTGCAGCTGCCAATGGATGTCCCTCTTTTTTCGCGCATCAAGACTTTTGCGTTCAATCTGATAGGTGAACGATTTGAGTCTCAGCTTTTGGGCGATTTTATTTGTGAGCTGCTCATCGCTATAATCGGGGGGTAGTTTTAGTGAAATGTACTTAAAGCCCATGCTGACTAGATTCCATTATGAATGATCCTGGTCACATCATCTGTAAACCTTCATCTACTAATTGAGCGAATCAATTGTAATGTATAGTCCAAAACCGCATCTCGTCCGGCTATAAAATCTTCCAGTGTCGGTTTTACAACAAAATCCGGCAGCGACGGCTCACCTTGTTTAAATCCGATGACGGCGGTTTGAAATCTAATCTGCGGTACATTCAATATAATTTTTGTATGGGGTAGTGGCAATTGAATGCTGCCATCGTTGCAGGTGAAAGAGCCACCCGACTCTTCGCCAATCAACGTGGCGATTTTGTGATATTTGAGAAGCGACAGAAAATGTCCTGTTGTTGACAAACAGCCGCCATCTATCAACGCATAGACATCTCCGTTAAAATGATCTTTCTTTGGCGCGATTGGCTGGTAGAGCGGCGCAAATTCTCCTTTTTCTTTTGGCAATTCAAAATAGGTAAAATCTGTTTGTATAAGGTACGACAAAAGCTCGGCAGCGAAAAACGGGTTGCCACCTGTGTTCCCTCGCACATCAATGATTAGATATTGAATGTTCTCGGATTTGATTTCGCGAAAGGCATCCCGGAGAAAAGTATAGTATTGATTACTATCGGGCGCCCAAAAACCTTTTACGGTCAAGAGCGCTGTTGCTTTCTCGTTCATTTTCTGCAATTGCACTGGCAGTGGCTCGGATGAAAAACATCCTGGATCGAGCTGGCGGCGTGCTTTTTCCTGTTCCTCGGCCGTTTGAGCTACCAGTCGAATGTCGATTTTGCCGGTTGGCGATACGCATTCGACATCAAAATGTGCACACCTGTCTATGTAGAGTGCATAGAGCTGGGAAAAGTTGGTATTCATTTCAAAAGTTTTGGTGGTTTCGTTCAAGCCGTCGGAAGGAATGCTCGCCATCAGTTGTCGCCAAACGTCAGCTATCGGTGTGCCGTTGATTGATAAAATGGTCATGCCAACATCGATGGTTGGATTTTGGCTATAATCTGCAATGATGTACGCTTTATCATTGATGAACTTTATGTCCAGAGGGAACAGATAAGCGGAGTCACGTAAAGCATCTGAAAATTCAACCGACGGCCGGATGCCGGTATGACAGCAACGAACTTGTGCCACGAGAGGAGCGATATGTCGGAAGAATTCGTCCTCGGTCATCGCCGTTTCTATGCGCTGAAATGTACTGTCGAACAGTTTGTCAAAGTTATCCTTTGATGTGTAAAAATATAGCTGTGGGTGCTTGTTTTCCAGCTGTTCGCGCAGAAAGTTGAAATCCTCGCGTAATTGTCCGACAGAATATTTATGCGTGATGTCAAATACAGGTGATTTCTCTTTCGTCTCCATAAAATGTCCCCGCGAGGGCTTTTCAACTTTATTCACCACAACGGGATGAACCGATCCATCCGGAAATGTGAGCTCACCTCTGATGCGAAGACTATCGGATTCTATTGTGCCAGAAAAGGGAGTGTTTTTTGCCTCTATGAGGAAAGACAAGTGATTTTGATCTACTTGAATGTTCGCCAGCGGGTCATTCTGTATCTGCATGTCTCCCTGAAAAAGAAGAACTCTGCCAGATAGTGCGCCATTCTCTTGTGTGTGAAAAAATAGAATGAGCGTGAGATTGTTCCTCGGCATAAACTCACCTTCCCAAAATCCTTCAGGATTCTGCACATCGGAAACAGACTGTGGTGTCGCTTTTAATAGAACGATGGAAATTGCAAAAAAAAGCGCAATACATGTGAGCGTGGTGATTTTTTTCTTCTCCATTTTTCCTCCAAGTTCATTGGCATTTGCTCAAACTAACGATTTTTGATTGGTTTTGTTTCTCGGCAATCACCTGCTCAATTGTCCGTCGTGCTATGCAGCACTGGAAAAGGCCATCGACCATAATTCGCATCTATTTTGCATACCCCACCGGATGCTCCAGGAACACGTGCTGGCTCTCATTCAGCTTGAGCAGCTCGGTAATTTTCTCTTTGTCCATCGAGGCGCGCGGCCGCGTCTTCAAGCCTGTTGCAGCGCAAAATAGAGAGATGTTTTGCGAGATGATACCCGCATCGAGAGCGCCCCACTCGTAGCGCAGCTCCGGGCTTCCGGCGCGAAAGCGATCCGCATCCGATATCATATCGACATCGTGCGAGTTCATCGCCGACGAGGCGGTGGTCTTGTTCTCCTCCGGACGGTTGAGGCCATTGGCCGCCCACAGCAGATCCGACAAGTCCTGTAAACTCAACTCTTGCTCGGACCATTCTGTTGCGGAGGCCTTAACGGCTAACGTCTGCATGAAAGGCAAGCCGCGCTGGGTGTCCGGCGGATTCAACTTGATGGTAGCCAGCTCTTGAGCGAGCAGATGAAGGCACAGGGCCGTGTAAACGATGTAAAGACGAGAGATTAATTTGATCATCATGACCTCCTTAACCTGAATAATTCATGAACTTAACCACAAGGGCTTGGTGCGGCCCTTGGCCGCAACCAAATTATAAAAGCCGCACGATCGCCCAGGACATCCGTCCTGGGCGGACAATAGAGCGGGATATTTATCCCACTTGCACGAATGTCCGTGTACATCTCCCGCCCACCTCGTTCCCAGCCTCGCAGACTGTGTGAAAACCAATTTTACGAGTCGCTTGAGGAGGCCAAATTTTTGATTTTATTTACAAAGTCGTTTTTTTTGCGGTAAATTGGC
>JAFGJB010000140.1 GCA_016929295.1 Candidatus Zhuqueibacterota bacterium
ATTTCACTTTGCATGATACCTCGATTGGATTTTCTGCACTCACGCAAAGACGCAGAGGCGCAAAGATACGCCAAGTTCTTGAAAGAATCAAGTTCGCATTATATCGTAACTTTATTATTAACATATACTATTCGAGCACGACTGAACAATCTGACATGTGTCATTGTCCGTTCTCTTGCCACTGCAAAAATATTATTATTTTTCTTTGCGTATCCTTTGCGGCTTGGCGACTTTGCGTGAGTGATAAAAAATAATATTTTAATGAAACATTCTTATCATCGCAGCTACTAGAAACTGACATTTTACTGTTTCCGCAAAATTAAGCTTGACAAATTGAATAATATTCTTATATTTAATGTTTGCAAAATATCGCGGGGTGGAGCAGTCTGGTAGCTCGTTGGGCTCATAACCCAAAGGCCGCAGGTTCAAATCCTGCCCCCGCTACTACGAAAGCCTCTGAGAAATCAGAGGCTTTGTTGTTTTGGGGAGAAAGAGGATGGGAAATCGTTGCTGAAAATGGCATTCATATGAGGAAACGGACAAATGACAAAGAATCGCGTGAAAAACCTGGCTTGCTGCACCAGTGTGCTGATTTTTGCGACGTGCAACACAGCGCCGGATTTGGGCATTTTTGCCGGCAACACCGACATTGGCGCTGTCAACCATGCCGGATCGGTCGAGTACAATCGCGCTGACGGATCATACACCCTGTCCGCCAGCGGCACCAACATGTGGTTCAACGAAGACGAGCTCCACTATGTCTGGAAAAAAATGTCCGGCGATCTCTCCATTGCCGCTGACATCGAGTGGGTCGGCGATGGCGTTGATCCGCATCGCAAAGCCTGTCTGATCATTCGCCAGAGCCTGGAGCCCGGCTCGGCCTATGCGGACGCCGTCATCCATGGCGACGGTCTGACGTCCTTGCAGTACCGCGACGTGACCGGCGGCGCAACCCGCGAGGTGCAAGCCGCTCTCTCGGCGCCGCGACGGATCCGCCTCGAAAAAGAGGGCGACTATCTCTCCATGTCCGCAGCCTTTGCCGGCGAGGAGCTGGCAGCTGCGGGCGGCGCCTTCAAGCTGGCGTTCAGCGAGCCCTTTTACGTCGGCCTGGGTCTGTGCGCGCACAACAACGCTGTCATCGAAAAGGCCGTCTTTTCCGACGTCGTCATCGAAACCATCGCGCCGAAAGCGGATTCGCTGAAAAAAGTCGCCAGCACGCTGGAAACCATCGCGATCGCCTCCTTTGACCGGCGCGTCGTCTACCACACGGACGTCCTCATCGAAGCGCCCAACTGGTCGCCGGGCCAAACTCTGATCTTTAACAGCAGCGGCCTGCTCTACAAAATCCCGGTCGCCGGCGGCGAGCCTGAGCTCATCCCGAGCGGTTTTGCCAGGCGGATCAACAACGACCACGGCATTTCGCCGGATGGCAGCCAGATGGTGATCAGCGACGCGACCGAGACCGGCAGCTCGCTCATCTACTCGCTGCCGATCAGCGGCGGCACGCCGCACAAAATTACGATGCTGGCGCCCTCCTACTGGCACGGCTGGTCGCCGGATGGCAAGACGCTGGCCTATTGCGCCGAGCGCAACGGCAACTATGATATCTATACGATCCCATTCACAGGCGGCGCTGAAAAGCGCTTGACGACGGCCGAAGGGCTGGACGACGGCCCGGATTATTCACCGGATGGGAAATATATCTATTTCAATTCCGTCCGCACCGGCACTATGCAGATCTGGCGGATGAAAGCGGACGGCAGTGAGCAGGAGCAAATCACCACCGACGAACTGCACGACTGGTTTCCGCATCCCTCGCCGGACGGCAAGTGGCTGGCCTATATCACCTTTGGCAGGGATGTGCCGGCGGACTCGCATCCGCCGAACAAAGACGTGATGCTGCGCCTGATGAATCTGGCGACCAGAGAGGTGCAGGTGATGGCCAAGCTGTTCGGCGGCCAGGGCACGATCAATGTGCCATCCTGGTCACCGGACAGCGAGCGACTGGCGTTTGTCAGCTATCAATTGAAATGACCGGCTAAGAGGGCGCCATCCACACATCGCGTCACTGTCGTGACATGGGCAGCAGATAATTCATTTTTGCATGAGGACAGAGCGGCTCTTCGGTATCTTCAAATCCGCACAGACCGTCAGGCCCGAATTCTTCGCCGCAATGACCGAGCGGGCAAAGGCGAGCTGGGAGACATGCGCCTTGGGCTCAGAGATCAACAGCCGTCCCCCCCGCTTGAGTGCCGCGACGATCTGGGCAAACAGAGCATTTTGATCCGGCACTTCATGGACTACGGAAAAGGCCAGGGCAAAGTCGATTTTTTCATTCATATCGCGGATCTGCAAATCAGTCGCCAGGCATTGGCGCACGATGAGGCGGTCGAGAACGCCCGCTTTTTCAGCGCGTCCCCTCAGTTTCTGCAGCATCTTTTCTTGCACATCTAGGCAGATCACCCTGCCCGTCTCACCCACCATTTTGGCCATCGGCACGCTGAAAAACCCCATGGCACAGCCAATGTCCGCCACCATATCGCCGTCGCGAACGCAGGACGCGAGAATTTTTTGCGGTGACTGGGCGAGTTTTCGCGCCGGGCACGCCAGCAGATAGCCGACCCAAACAGGACAAATATGTTCCATTTCATTCTCCATTTCTGTTATCTGTTCACACTCACATGAAAAGACGAATCACATCGATAATTATTGTGAGAATATTTGTCCGATGGCAGAAATGAATGAAAAAGCGGACTAGGCATGCGCAAGGAGCATCTTGACCCGTTCTACAGCGTTTGCCGCATCATAGGCATAGGCATCCGCACCAAATTCCCGCGCGATTTCTTCGGAAAGCGGCGCACCGCCGACGATCGTCTTGATCGAACCATCAAGGTCGCGCTCTCGCAAGAGCGTCATCACTTTTTTCATGTTGAGCATGGTCGTGGTCAGCAAGGCCGACATGCCGATCACCTGCGCTTGCTCAGAGATTGCTGCCTCGACAAATCGAACGGCAGAGACGTCCTTGCCGAGGTCAATGACCTGAAAGCCGGCGCCTTTCAGCATGATGCCGACCAGGTTTTTGCCAATGTCATGCAGGTCGCCTTCAATGGTGCCCAGGACAATCCTGGCGACTGGCCGTGCGTTTTCTTTTATGAGCAATGGCTTCAGCTGATCCATGCCCGCATTCATGGCTCTGGCGGCGAACAGGACCTCGGGAATAAAAATCTTGTGCTGTTTGAAGAGCTCCCCGATGACATTCATGCCGGCGATCAAACCATTGTCCAGGATGTCCTGAGCGGCGATATGCTGCTCGATGGCCTGCTTGGTCAGCTCCAGTACGCGTTTGTCATCGCCTTTTCGCAAAAATTCCGCAATCTGTTGCAAAAGATCCATGGTCGACTCCTCATTCGAAAAAGGCCTCAGATCGAATCATCTTGCCGCGGCGGCAAATGGTCCTGACCGTATCGCCTGGCCTCGCCTTCCATCAATTCGATCATTTCATTTTTCACATCATCAGAAAGGCGCGATGGTCGATACCGCTCAACTAAATCGTTCACCACCGCGTGCGCGCGTTCCACCAGTGTCTTGGCGCCTTCATCACGCCACCGCGATGCATTGGCGCGATCGATGATCGGTCCCGGAAAGAAAATCTCTTCGCGCAGATATCGCTGCGTATGATCGGCAATGAGCAAATGCCCTTCCGCCAAAAGCTCCTGCAGCAATGGCAAGGTCGGCAAATCTTCTTTAGGCTCGATCCCCTTCACAAGCTGGAGGGTCATGCCGCAGATTTCATTATCCAGGACCAGCTTTTCCAGACTCTGACAATTTTCGAAATTCAGCATACCGGGCCCGGCAATGTTGTTGATGCCCGAAAGGACAGCCAGTGCAGCGCCGATGCCGCTTTCCAATCCAGCTTGCGCATCCAGCATCTTGGCATCGCTCAAAGAGATATAGGCCTGCGTCGGTATGCCCAGCCGTTTGCCGATCTCATTGTAGCCACAATCGATCATCATGGTTTCGATCGCCCCCATTGGCGTGGTCTCGTAGCGCAGATCGAAAATGGCCGGCGAACCGCCGTACAACACCGGGGCGCCGGGACTGGCCAGTTGGCTGATGACGATGCCGCTCAATGTCTCGGCGGTATGCTGAACCAGCGTCCCAACCTTGGAGACCGGCGCCATAAAACCGGAGAGCGGCATGGCGATGAATTCGACGGGTATGCCATGCAGTGCACAATCGACAACGCTTTGCGACGTCACGGCGCTCCATTTCAGAGGTGACGTGGGGCAGGCGGAAAAAATGGTCAGCGGTTTCTCCTTCAGGTTGTGCGCTGATCCGCGCACCGCCACCTGAAAATCGCGCATTACGGCAAAAGAGTCGAGCGTGAACGTGCCCGTGACGACCGGTTTTTCGCAATAGAGCAGACTGAGGAAAAGGCGATAGCTGTCAGAGATGGCGTCAGGCACATCGGCCGGAATGAAGGCTGTACTTTGAGAGGCAATATGTTCCAGCTGACTGATAATCTTCGCATACGCGATATAGTCGCGGGTGTCCGGTCGTCTCGTTTCTTTGCGATCATAGTCGAGCAGATGAATGGCTGCTGATCCCGGCGTGAAATAGACATTGTCGTCAGTGAAGAAATGCGTTTCATTGCCCAGCACGTCGAACAGCTTGAAGGGGTGGGCCGCTGTTCGCAGGCTTTTTTCGATGAGATCGGGCTTAAAGATCACATGCTGCTTGACCTTGTCGACCTGAGCGCCGAAATCCGACAACAGGGACAGCACATTCTCATTGTGCACCTCTACGCCGAGTTTGCACAGGATATCTATACCCTCGGAGATTATTCTTTCGATGAGCGCCTCGTTCAAGAAAGCCAGCGCCGGCTTCATAGTGGCCTCCCATTCAATGCTTTGTTCTTCAGTTCTACTTTTTCATCAGGACGACGACGGTACGTGCCTTGACTTTATAGACGCCATTTGTGTGCACTGGCGCCGTCTCTATTTTGCGAAAATCGTTCGGCGGCGACATCGACGTATCGACAATCCGATGCCAGACGTGCGCCACCGGCAGCGCCGGTAGTTCAAAAGCCAGTGGCTTCCAGTAGGCATTCAGCATGACATGCAGCTTTTCGTCATGTTCCGGATAGTTGAGCATGAACGCGAGCGAGTGTGAGGCGTCGCCCCAGTCCGGCTGGCCGAGCCGGACGCCGTGCCAGATGAGGTGCGGCTTTGTCTGAGATTCACCCGTACGGAGGATTTGCTCATGGGTGAATATGTCTCGATGCTGAATAAAATCAATCAAACCGGTGACAAAGCGCAGCAATTTCTTATGCGCATCGATATCGCCCCAGTTGAACCACGACAGTTCGTTATCCTGACAGTAGGCATTATTGTTGCCGGCCTGCGTCCGGCGAATCTCATCACCCATGAGCAGCATGGGCGTGCCCTGGGAGACGAGCAGGATTGTCAGCATATTCTTGATCTGCTGCAGTCGCAATCTGGATATTTTCGGATCATCCGTCGGGCCTTCAACACCGCAATTCCAGCTGTCGTTTTCATTCATGCCGTCGCGATTCCCTTCCAGGTTGGCCTCATTGTGTTTTTCGTTATAAGAGACCAAATCATTCAACGTAAAACCATCGTGACAGGTGATGAAATTGATGCTGCGGTTGGGCTCTCGTTTTGGATCTGTGAAAATGTCGGGACTGGCCAAAATTCGACTGGCTAATTTGCGCACCACACCGTCGTCGCCCTTGACGAATCGACGAACGTCATCGCGATAGCGGCCGTTCCACTCCGCCCAGCGGTCGCCTGCGAACGAGCCCACCTGATACAGCCCCGCCGCATCCCACGCCTCAGCGATGATCTTGGCGTGGGCGATTTCCGGTATGGTGTCGATCGCCCAGAGGGTGGGCGGATTCTTCAAGGGTCGTCCCTCTTCATCGCGACTCATGACCGACGCCAGATCGAAGCGAAAGCCATCCACATGCATATAGTCGACCCAATATCGTAAACAGTCAAGTATCATTCGCTGTACGACCGAGTGATTGGCATTGAGAGAATTGCCGGTGCCGCTGTAATTGGCATAGCGGGATTTGTCCTGCTCCAGGATGTAATAGGCCTCGTTTTCCAGGCCGCGAAAGGAAAAGGTCGGCCCGGTGTGATTGCCTTCGGCGGTGTGATTGAAGACGACGTCCAGAATGACCTCGATCTCGGACTTGTGACAGGCGATGACCATATCGCGAAATTCATTCACCGGCCCGAGCGGACTCTTGTCCGAGCTATAGGCCACATGCGGTGCAAAAAAGGCGACCGGATTATAGCCCCAATAGTTTTTCAGCGGCGGCATGACGTCCTGCTCATCAAAGGCCTGCACCGGCATTAACTCGATCGCCGTGATGCCCAAACTTTTCAGATAAGGCAATTTTTCCATCAGGCCGGCGTAGGTGCCGCGTTTGTCATCCGGGAGATTCGAACTCGGGTGTTTGGTAAATCCGGCCACGTGCAGCTCATAGATGACGGAATTGGCATAGCGATATTTGAGCGGATAGTCATCTTGCCAATCATAATCATCGGGATCGACGACCACACATTTCATGGCGTGCGCGCTGTTGTCACCGGGTTTGACAGCCGCTTCGCGATCGTAATTCTTGCCAACGACAATCGCCTTGGCATAGGGATCGAGCAGAATCTTGTGCCCGTCAAAGCGATGGCCTTTTTCCGGCGAAAATGGACCGTAGACGCGAAAGCCGTAGAGCTGGCCGGTGCCGATGCCGTTGACGAATGTGTGCCAATAGTAATAAGTGCGGTTGAGCCGTTGATCGAGCCGAATCACGCGCGACGGCCTGGCGTCATCGACATCATTGAAAAGCAGCAGCTCGACCGCCGCGGCATTTTTCGAATAGAGTGAAAAATTCACGCCGGCCGGGTAGACCGTCGCACCCTGCGGATAGCTTTTTCCATAGACTTTTTCAGAATGCATATTTTCTCTCACCTGGGAAAAGTCGCTCATTTCAGGAACTGCCTGAAAGATACGGAACCATTACTCTATTGTCCACCATTTTATCCGGCCATTGATAATTTTTCAGTCTTTGGTCTGTCCATCTGCATCACCATCCGGGACAGGCAATAAATCACCAGGGTGAAGACAACCGTACCGCCAAAGGCGCAATATTCTACGATCGCCCAGGACATCCGTCCTGGGCGGACAATAGAACGGCATATTTATCCCACTCGGACGAATGTCCGTGTACATCTCCCGTCCGGTATATCCCGTAGGGGCATGGATATGCCGAACGATCGAGTTCTTTTCATTCGAAAAACTTTGCTAAAAAAACACGATGTTGTAGATTTGCAATACAGGGGAGAAAATAACCCTATCGCCAAAGATGCAATATTCTCTTGAATTTAACTTGTAAATTTACTATAATACGGGAATAATAAATTTTGTAGTGCCATATCTGCAAAACCGTAAATTTGAATCAACAATGGATTCCGTGAGCATAAAGAGCGCACCGGGATGAATTCGTAAAAAAGGAGTTGCACTATGAGTGAAGAAGCTAAATCTATGAAATCATTGATGACAGAAACACGCAAATTTCCCCCGATAGAATCGATAAAAGCGAAAGCCCATGTGAACAGCGAAGAGCAGTATCAAAAGATGTGGGAGCAATCCATTCAGGATCAGGATGGCTTTTGGCTGGAGCAGGCAAAATCTTTGACCTGGTTCAAGAAACCGACAAAAAGTCTTGAATATAACTGGGATACTACTGCGCGCCAGATCGAGCACACCTGGTTTGCCGACGGCACTCTGAATATTGCCTACAACTGCCTCGACCGACACATGGGCACTCCGACCGCTAAAAAGACGGCCATCATCTGGCAGGGCGATGCAGATGATGCGGTTAAAAAATATACCTATGAAGAGTTGTATCATGAGGTCGCCAAATTCGCCAATGTATTGAAAGCAAAGGGCATCAAAAAGGGGGATCGCGTCTCCATATATATGGGTATGGTGCCGGAGCTGCCCATCGCCATGCTCGCCTGTGCGCGCATCGGCGCCATTCATTCGGTCATTTTCGGCGGTTTTAGCGCGGATGCGATTGCGGACCGCGTCAATGATTCGGATTGCGTCATGTTGATCACCGCCGATATTTCTCACCGCGGCGGCCGGCAAATACATCTTAAATCGATTGCCGACGAGGCGATGCGCAAGACGCCGTCCATAAAGAGCGTCATCGTCGCCAAAACCGGCGCCGGCGAATGCGATATGCGTCCCGGCCGCGATTTTTGGTATCACGAAGAGATGGCCAAGGTCAACGATGATTGTCCGGCCGAAGAGCTGAATGCCGAAGATCCCCTGTTCATTCTCTACACCTCCGGCTCGACCGGCAAACCCAAGGGCGTCGTTCACACCACAGCCGGCTATTTGTTGCATACAGCACTGTCGCACAAGTTCATTTTTGATATTCATGACGATGACATTTATTGGTGTACGGCCGATATTGGCTGGGTCACAGGTCACAGTTACATCGTCTATGGTCCATTGGCCAATGGCGCCACGTCGTTGATGTTTGAAGGCGTGCC
>JAFGJB010000141.1 GCA_016929295.1 Candidatus Zhuqueibacterota bacterium
ACCGAACAGATGCACGGCGCCGGAGTGCCAGATGGCGGCAAAGACGAGCGCCATCAGGATGCCCATCATCATGGCTTGCCCGAAGATATGATCGGCCTGGCGAAAATCCTGGGCGCCAATGTGTCGATTGATGATCAGCCCGGCGCCCATGACGAACGTCAGCAGAATGGCAAAAAAGACCAGCACGATCTGCAGCGCCATGGCGTGGCCCGCCAACGCTGCGGCGCTCAACTTGCCGATATAGATCGCCTCGATGGTCCACATGATCGACTGTGATGCCAGATCGATCGCCGCGGCCAGGGATGTTTTAAAGAATTTTTTCAGCAGCATGCACTATCCGTCGTCAACCTCGCGCGGTCGTTCTCTCATCTGTGAGGCTCAGCCTGCGTTTCTTTTCGTCGCACTCTTTGTCGACGCGTCAATCCTTCCACAACGATGACAAATTCTCCTTTTGCTTGCAGAGATCCCGCGTTTGTCACAATTTGTTCCAGTGTACTCCGAACGATGGTCTCAAATTTTTTTGTCAATTCGCGGACGATCGTCACCTGTCGATCGCCGAGCGTCTCGTACAAATTGGTCAATGTCCTGATGATCCTGTGGGGTGATTCGTACAGGATGATCGTCCTCGATTCAGCGCCGAGCGCCTGCAGCCGCGATGCGCGGCCTTTTTTCGCCGGCAGAAATCCCTCAAAGACAAAGCGGTCGGTCGGCAATCCGGAGATCACCAGCGCCGGCACAAAAGCGGTCGCGCCCGGGATGCATTCCACGCTTATATTTTCGGCGATGGCCTGTCGCACCAGATGATAAGCGGGATCCGATATGCCGGGTGTCCCGGCGTCACTGATGACGGCGATCGATTGTCTCGCCTTGAGTTTGGCGATGAGCGACGGCGCCACTCTTTGCTCGTTGAAATCGTGATGGCTGATCGACGGTGTCCGGATGTCATAGCGATCCAGCAGAATCCTGCTCGTGCGCGTGTCTTCGGCGGCGATCAGATCAACTTTTGCCAAAACGTCCAACGCTCTCAAACTGATGTCCCGCAGGTTGCCAATCGGCGTACTTACGAGATAAAGTGTGCCCGGTTTCACATCATATGTTTCACTGGTCATCTGCAAAGCCGCTGCTAAGAGTTCTGCGTTGCTGCCTTTCAATTCAAAAGGCATCTGTCTATGCTCGAAAACGTTACAAAAAAAAGGCTTCAAAGTCAATGAAAAGCGATAGATCTGAAAACGAGGAATGTTGCCAGGAGCTCGGTTGATCAACGGGTCACTGCTGCAAAAAATAGCGCGCCTCATTCTGTCAAGGTGTGTATGCAGACATCACACTGCTCCGGTCGACACATTTCTTTTTTCAGATGAATGAGCCCCTGCTGCATGCGTGCTCCGGTGATGATATCCGGTTGTCTTGGCGTCGCAAAAATCTGCTCGCACATCTGACGAGTCAGATCGTTCTCCGTCAACAGGGGATAGCTTGTGTAGGTCTCGAGGATGACATTCTTCAGTTTATAGTCATGCGCCTCTTCGGCGTAGACGACAAGGGCTGGCAGAACGACGTTGACGATGATATCGCGGGATCGCTCCTCTCCCAACAGGCAGCTGTCTTTAGAAGCGGCGGTGATCGATTTTGATTCCTCAAAAGAAAAGTGATGGGACCAAAAGTCATGGTATGGCATGACGAACAATCTTTCCAATTCTCTGCACACTTTGAGGGGTTTTTGCAGTACATCCGCAATGGCCTTTACAAATGTGCCGATGAATCCATCCGTCGCGAATCGCACAGCGATCGTCGCTGCGGCGGCGATGCGCCGGGTGGGAAAGTTTGACGGTCGCAGGCGGAAAAATTGCCATGCCTCCGGCCGCAAGGTGTCAATTTTGGCCCTGAAAGGAAAATGCCGCCATAGAATATCCAATTCTTCAACGTATTTTTTCACCATGGGCGGTGTGGCTGTCGCCGGTTTTTGCGATGGCAGCAATCCGGCCGCGCCGAAGAGATAGGCTTCGCATTTCAGTCGGGCGCGATCCGGGGGATCGTTCCAGATGCAAGACCACAGTGTCTCGATGGGCACTGTTTCGGCGAGTCGTCGGAACGGGATCTGGTTTTTCGAATAGCCGAGCGCTTCCAATATGGATTGGTATATCAGCTGATTCCACGGGTCGTTCTGGCGCCGCTCGCTGAATCGTCCTTTCTTGACGTTAAAACGGGCGTCGCCGGCGCGTTCAACGAGTTGGCGAATGAGGCTTTTGTCCTCGAGCGCAAGAGCGCATTGGAACCGCTGGGCGCGGACGTCCGTTTCCACTTGCAGCTCTTCGGCTGTTTTTTCGAGATAATTGTCCAGATTGAGCGTCGGGATGAGCGCCGCGTCCTGGCGGATGGTGCGGAAGGACGGCGGACAATCCATGGTGACGAGATGGAGGATGACATGGTTATAGCGCGGATCGCGATGATGGCCATGGGCATACCAGTCGCCGGCAATCGGATGGATTTCAATATCACCGCGCTCGAGCTCGGCGTCGATGCGGATGAGCGCATTGAGGAAATCCGGTCCGGAATCGTAATTCCGCACACCCTTTTCGAGAATTTCCACCGCATGTCCGTCAATTGTGCGCAGAGTTTGGGACTCAAATTGACGGTCCAGCCAGAGGTGATAGAGAAAGCCCTCCCGCGCCGGTTCTTCAATTTTATCCATTGACACCCCCGTATGCTTGGTTGTCCACTAGATGACGGCTTGCAGGCGCCGACTTGCCAAGATCCGGCTCATCTCCCGGTCACATGATGAATTTTGATGGCAGGATATAGCCATCATCATCGATGATCCGTTTGCCGCTGTTCAATGGTCTGGAATAGTCGTTGAGTTCTTCGAGCACCCGCTTTTTCATTTCTCCACTAAAGGCCACCGGCTGAAAATTGATTGACGCATTGTGCACATTGATGGGAATGATTTTGGCCAGCAGCAAACCATTGGGGGCAATTTTTGCGCGCAGCACCATGCTGGTCCTGGAAGAGCCGCTATAGGAGGCGAAAACATAGTTTCCCAAGCTGTAAGCAATTAATTTTCCTCTATAAAGCTCCACTCCCTGCAAAACGTGCGGGTGATGGCCCAGCACCAGATCTGCGCCACAATCAATCGCGTGACGCCCGTAAGACATCTGGTAGGCGCGCGGCTCATTGTGTTTTTCAGCGCCCCAGTGAAAGCTGACGATCGTCAGGTCGGCCAAACGTTCGGCTTGCGTCACTCGTTCATACAGCAGCTGTTCTGTCGGGTAGCACGTGCCGCAGCGCGTTCTGGTCGCCCAGAAGTCATCCGGATAGGTCATCGAAAATCCGAGGAAAGCGACCTTGACGCCATTGACATCAAGGATCGTCGGGGCGCAGGCTTCGTCGATGTTGCGTCCCGCACCACAATGATGGATGCCCGCCTCTTGCAGAGCAGCAACGGTGTTCAAGATGCCCTCGCAACCAAAGTCAGCTATATGGTTATTTGCCATGGTCACTATATCAAATCCGGCCCTCGCAATGCCGGCGACAAAGTGCGGTGGCACTTTAAAAGTGTACTTTTTATCCGCAAATCTCTCACCTTTTGTTGTCAAAGGTGCTTCAAGATTGGCTATTGCGACCTCTGCCGATTGTATGAAATGTCTCGTGCTGTCAAACGGAAAATCAACGCCCTTCTCCTGCACGACATCGATAATCCAGGAGCTCATCATCAGATCTCCAACGGCGGCGATGGTGATGATGGGTTCAGCCGTCGGTGTCAGCCAAACCGGTTTTTCTTCCGTGATCATTCGCCGCACTGGATGCCAGGGAGTGGTGTCGCCAAGGTCCTGTTGCGCGTTCAGCTTTAAAATAAAAATTGCCGGAAGAGCCCACGCTATCCCGGCAAGAAAAAGGCGCGCGCGTCGAATTCGACTATTTTTTTTCAGTTTCATTGATGATTTTTGCGTCCTCCACGTCTCCCTTTTCTGCTGTTGCACTGTCGCCGGATTGCTGTTGGCGCGCTTCCTGGCGTTCGCGACGTTCCTTTTCTTTGTCTTGTTTCACTTGATCAATATCCGCTTCTTTCTCTTTGAGATCTTGCTCAAGCGCTTGAATTTCGCCGATCAACTTTGTCACCTGTTCATCCTTCTGCAGCGATTTGGGATCATCGCCAGTCAAGAGCTCAAATGCGCGACCGCCCAGTTCGGTGAACTGTTTTTCGATGTTGCGCTTTATTGTGAAAATGTCAACCTTGAGCTTGCCAATTTTGCTGTACTCTTCGGTTTTATCGACGACCAATTCCAGGCCGTCCCGGATGCTGTCCAACAGTGATGCCATAATCGACCTCCCTTTTTTGCATGATCCAGTTATGTTATTTTTCTATTCCCAAAAATAGAGCTTTTTTTGCTATTTTGCTAACGCCAAATGTCATTTGAATGAAATAGACGCCCTTGCCAACCGGGGCGCCGCCATCGTCGTGGCCGTCCCAATAGACGGTGTGGGAACCGCTGTTTTTCATTTCATTGACGAGGGTGCGCACCTCACGACCAAGAGCGTTATAAATAACAATCCGGGTCGTTGGAATATTCTCCAGCAGCGGTACATCAAACGTAATTCCGGTTCTGCCGACAAAGGGATTAGGGGCTGCCGGATAAAGGCTCAACATCGTCGGCGGCTCTTCTTCAGGATCAAGCAGTAATGCCTGGAATACGTTCACTTTGCCCCAGCCCCACAGCGTGTTCGGCACATCGCCTACCCATCCGTCGCTGTCGGCGGCTTTTTGCAGAATGTCCCTGATCTGATTGACGCTCAGCTGCGCATTCTGCTCTAAAATTAACGCCACGGCGCCGGTGACGTGCGGCGCAGCAAAGCTCGTCCCACTGCTCAACGCATGATAGCCGTCCTGGTTAATCAATGCATTGGGGAGATTGGGATCCGATTGAAAAATACTGTATGGATTCGTCGGCGGTGAATCCACCGAAAATGTGCTGCAAATAATTTGTCCAGGAGCAGCGATGTCCGGTTTCTGATAATCTGCCTTGCGCACCGGGCCGGGACTGGAGAACGGTGATATCTGCCCGACGGCAAAATTGCCCTGCGAATCAAATGTCAGTCGATTTCCATCCAGATCCTGCCAGGTTTTTTTTGAGATGAAGGATGCGACGGTGATCGAATTTTTCGCCGTTCCCGGTATCGTCAGCTTGCCGTCATTCACTTTGCCTTGTATAAAGTATGCCTCCATTGAACTGTTGACCAGCCACATGTCAATGGCGCCGCCGGCGCCGGAGAATTCGATGTGCCATTCTCCCGTCGCTGGGAGAACGGCTTGATCGTCGTCGGAGATCGAGATGTAAAATTCGCGATCTCCATTGTGCGGATTGGCGCCCGACTGGCCTTCCTCACCGCTGTCAGTGAAATAAAAGCCGTTCCAAATGTATATAGATCCATCGCTCGAAGGATGGGAACGGTCGCCGTCCGGGAAAACCTGGCTTGGCAAAACCGGCCCGTAGCGATTGCCTGACGGTGAAATCAAAGTCACGCCAATTTTCCGCGAGCCGTCATACCAGCCGGTCAATTCGATCACGTCGTTGCTCGGCCCGGCATTCGGCGTGAACGCATCGATTGCGAAGGAGATCAACGGGCTGTCGTTTGCGGAGGATATGGATGTTTTTGCGTGTATATCCCTGTCGCCATCATTGCCGGCAACGGTCACCACCGCCTTGCCGGGGATGCCCGGACCGGTGATTTTATCGATATATCGCTCCACCGGCGAAGTGCCATCATGAGCGCCGCTGTGTCCTCCCAGACTCAAATTTGCCACCCACGGCTTGCCGAGAACCTGCGCCACGCTGTCGATGAAGGCCAGGGCAAGGATTTGGTCGGTGGTATAAAACTCACTGCCCTGCCTGTCGCGGGTTGCCTTGACGGCGACAATGTCCGCTTCCGGCGCAACGCCCGCATAGTCGCCATAGCCGTATCCCTCAACGCCGTCGCCGGCGGCTATTCCTGCCACATGCGTCCCGTGACCGCTGATATCGACTGCGTTGATGTTGCCATGCCCCGCCAATGCCGCGTTGATCTGATCTTCGCCGTAGACGATGCCGCCATAGACAGCGCCCGCTTCACTGAGATCGAGAAGATATTTTATTCGCGTTGTGCCATCCGGTTTGAGGAAATCATCATGTCTCCAGTCAATGCCGGAATCGATGATGCCGACGACGACGTTGCGTCCGCCGGCGCCGCGTCCTTCGCGCGCCTGCACGGCGCCGATGATTTGTGTGCTCTGATCCAGGGTAGCCTTTGTGGGCGTTGGCATTTCCATATAGACAACGCAATCGAGATCGGAAATGTGATGCAACATCGGCAGCGCAATATCGACGATGGCCATATCGTCATAGTGATAGATCACACGGACATTGTCCAATTCTGCGGCCGAGCCGCGCAACGTCACAATGGTGCGCACCAGGTAGGTCGTGCCGCTTTTGCGCAAAACTGGCGATTCTGTTCTTACTCGTTCAGGATTCATGGCCAAACGGCCGAGCCGAGCATCCATTTTGTCAATGTTCGCAAAGGCGGATATTGAAATGAGCATCACAATCAAATTGACAAAATAGCGGCATTGTCTCCTCACCATGCGGTGCTCCCGGTTCACTTGAAAAGCATCATTTTTTTGGCGGCCTGAAAGTGCACTGTGCCTTCCGACCGCGCGGTGATGGTGCAAAAGTATATGCCGGATGCCAGATCGCCGGCGCGCCAATTGACGATATAGTCGCCGACGTCCTGACTGCAGTCGACAAGTTTTTCGACCAGTTGACCATTCAGGTTGAATATGCTCACTTCAATGTGCGATGGCTGCGCGACGGTGTAGCGTAATGATGTCGTCGGATTGAAGGGATTGGGATAGTTCTGCGCTAGCTGCCAGGCGGCTGGCGGGTGATGGTTCGCTGACTCGATCCGTGTCTGCGGATTTTCTTCTTCTGCTACGACCGTCTCGGTATAAATCTCGAGATCATCGATGAGCGCTCCGATGCTGACGCCGTCGCCATCCGCTACGAAGCGAAAACGAATCCATATTTTTTCTGCGCCTTCCTGGGCGTATCGGGTCAGGTTGATCACTCTCCTCTGCCACGCCGGATGCGCGCCGGTGAACGCCTCGACGACGTCCCATACCAGGCTATCGGCGCTGATCTCGACCGAGCAGATGTCATTCGAATCAGCCATCACGTAGCGCGTCCAAAAAGTGACAAAAAGGGTGTCGACGCCATCCAGCTCAAATCCTGGAGTAAATGTCATAATTGCATTTGTGTCATTCGAATATGGAAAAATGCCATCATTAACATGCGCTGAGCTGCTGCCCGAATGTCCATTCAATCGGCTGGTGAATCCCCATCCACCCTCGACGAGCCATCGATCGGGCGCCAGTTCAAAATTTTCAACCATGTGTGTGACAGGCTCTATAATTGACAATTCATTATTAAAGTCATTATAGTCATACGGTGCATTCAAAATTTGCATTTTGCAGTGGATGTCGCCGGTCGCGAGAGGTTTGACGGGATCAAAGAGCAGAGATTTTGTCCTGCCGGCGGCGAGAAGGTCAATGTGTATAGTATCCTGCTGAATTGTGCGGTTATTTTGCAGCAATTGACAGAGCACGGCAAAATCTATCATGTCTTCACGCCCGATGTTTTCGATATCGCAGCCAAACTTTGCCCACAGCAGTAGAGCCAGGCCATTTTGTGGTGCAGTGATGCTCGACAGCCTGGTGTCGTATTGCGGTCTGACCACAGTCAAGGTGACGAGTATCCTCATGGGAGGCGCACCACTGTCATTCGTCAATATTTCAATATGCTGTTGGTATTGTCCCGGCTCAAGAAGTCGCGTATCAATTCTGACCTCAATATTCGCCGAATCCGCCACTGCCAGGTAGCCGGCGCTGCCTTTCAGTGTCAGCCAGTCCGGCTCGTCCTTGTCG
>JAFGJB010000142.1 GCA_016929295.1 Candidatus Zhuqueibacterota bacterium
GGTCCGGCGTAATCCCACATGTCCGGATGCACGGCGCCGGTCTTGATGACCGCGCCGTCCGGCGCCAGATTGCCGAACAAGATGGATAATCCACCTTTTGCTGAATAAGGTTCGTCGATGGAACGAATGACCGAGCTGTCGCGGATGTCGGCGTTTTGTATGTTTTCACCCAGCGATTTTCCGGTGACCGTCGGCCGCTGCAGGTTCAACAATCCCTCTTTTTTTGCCAGCTCTTTCAGGATGGCGGAGATGCCGCCGGCGCGATCGACGTCTTCGATGTGGATCTCCTTGCTCGCCGGTGAAACTTGGCAGATGTAAGGCACCTTGTCCGCCAGCTCATTCAAATCCGCCAGTTGCAGATGGATGCCCGCTTCATGCGCGATGGCAAAGGTGTGCAAAATCGTGTTGCTCGAGCCGCCCATGGCGAGATCGAGGACAAAGGCGTTGCGGAACGAATCGATGTTGAGGATGTCGGAAGGTTTTATGTCCCGGCGCACCAAATCCATGATGCGTTCACCTATTTTCGCGATCAATCGATCGCGTTCGGGATTGATGGCGAGGATCGTACCGTTGCCGGGCAGCGCCATGCCGAGGGCTTCGCAGAGACAATTCATGCTGTTGGCGGTGAACATGCCGGAGCAGCTGCCACAGGTCGGGCAAGCGACCTTTTCGAGAGCGATGACCTCTTGCTCGCTGATGGCGCCGGTCTTGAGTTGTCCGAGAGCTTCGAATACGGTGATGAGATCCGCCTTTTCACCTTTCTCCGTCTTGCCCGCCGCCATGGGGCCGCCGGAGATGAAAATCGTCGGGATATTGAGGCGAAGGGCGGCCATCAGCATACCCGGGATGATTTTATCGCAGTTGGGAATGCAGACCAGGCCATCGAGCTGGTGCGCCATGGCCACGGTCTCCACCGAGTCGGCGATCAGTTCGCGCGACGGCAGGCTGTAGCGCATGCCGATGTGGCCCATGGCGATGCCGTCATCAACGCCAATGGTGTTGAACTCGAACGCAACGCCGCCAGCCGCGCGCACCGACTCTTTGACCTTGCGGCCGAATTCCTGCAGATGCACATGCCCGGGAATCAAATCAGTGTAGGAATTGGCAATGCCGATGAACGGCTTGCCAAAGTCCGCGTCTTTTAATCCCGTCGCCCGCAACAAGCTGCGATGCGGTGCGCGTTCGACGCCTTTTTTGACGATATCTGATCTCATTTTCATTCCCTTTCCTGGCTGCAACTGTGGACATATTTCAATTTTTCAAACCTTAAGTGACAGCCCTCAAATCCTCCCCCTCAATCTGATGATGAAATTCGAAATTGTGAGGTCAAGGAGTGCTGTTTAGCTGATGATGAGCAGGCCAATTCTTTTTAGTATGAGAGTAGAAAAAACGGTTGGTCGAAGTATCAAAAAAACAGGAAAGAAAGACACGCCAGTCCCGCTGCTCCGGATAAAGTTATTGTCGCAAGGTCTTTTCATCCTGAATGGCTTTCTTTGCTGGTCAAGGCTTGCTATAAAAATATAGTAAAAATCTGGCAAAATACAACAGAAAATATTTTGAAAAATGGTTGAACAATTGGATCTATAATGAATCGAGTGGGTCATCATTTACTAAACCGCAAAGAACGCCGAGGTCACAGAGAGACAAAAATAGAATACTCCTATCGCTTGTTTAAGCATCCACTCTGCAAACGTCCGCTGACTTTCTCTGCGCTCCCGGCGAGCTCGGCGGTTCGCTTTTTTCCATTCAAAACATTAAACGACCGGAAAATTCGACATTGAATCTCTATCGCAATTCAACTATATTCCTGTCACGGAGATAGACGAATGCACGATAGAAGAACTGAAAATATTCACCGCTTCAGCCATGCGGCCATGGGGTCGATTTTCGAGATCAGAATTTGTCATGCGGATGGCCGCTATGCCGGCTCAGCCTCTGTCGAGGCCTTCCGGCTGCTCGATCAGCTGGAGCACGATCTCAGTCGCTTCATCGCCAACAGCGATATCTCGCGCATCAGCAATTTACACGTCGGCGAGTCCACCCAGGTGAGCTATGAGACCTACACCTGCCTGCGGCTCTGCGCCGAGATGCACCGTCTGTCCCGCGGCGTATTCGATGTGACCATCGGCGAGTTGTACGACTGCTGGCTGAATCCGGACAAAACCCTTAAATCGCCGACGCCGCAACAGGTGGCGGCGGCGAAGCGCCGAGTTGGTTGGTCACATCTCTCTCTTGATGAAGAGCGCTATCGGGTGCGGATGGCGGGTGGACCGGTCCGTCTCGATCTCGGCGGCTTTGGCAAGGGCTATGCACTCGATAAAATGGCCGAGCTGTTAGCGGACTGGGAGATCACCACCTTTGTCCTGAATGGCGGACAGAGCTCGATGCTGATCGGCGATGCACCCGGGGACATCGGCTGGCCGATTACTATCAGTGATCCATTTGATGATTATCGCCTCCTACGCGAGCTTTACGTGGCGAACATCGCCATCGGCGGCTCCGGTCTTGTCAAGGGACGTCACATCATCGATCCGCGCACGGCGCAGCCGCTGGAAAATGAAAGGGCCGCCTGGGCGTTGGCGCCGACGGCCGCGACCGCCGATGGTCTATCAACGACGTTCATGCTCCTGTCGCTGGCCGAGATAGCCGATCTGTGCGCGCAAAATCCGTCCTGCAGCGCCATCATCAGGCAAAAAAATGTGGAACCATTGGCCGAACGGCTGGTCTATACAGGCAGCGTAAAACTTTATGAATAGTCGATTTGTGAAATTCATCGCCATGGCGCTTTTGGCAACGGCGGCCGGCGCAGAGCCGTTGAGCAACAGCCTCTCCGGTCAGATCATAGACGCGATGACGAACGCACCGATCTATTATGTGAATGTCTTTTTGGCCAATACGACTTTTGGGACGACGAGCAACGCCAACGGACACTATTACATAAAGAACATTCCTGCCGGCAGCTATACGTTAGTCATCTCGCACATCGGCTACGAAGTGGCGACGCAACGCACCCTGATCACACCGACGAGCAAGTCGATAGTGAATTTTGTGCTGCACCCGACGGTCATTGAAATGGATACGGTGCGCATCGATGTGGCTCGAGATCGTGAATGGCGGCGCAATTTCAAGGTTTTTGAAAAAGAGTTTCTCGGCTATTCGGAAAACGCGAGTGCGTGCGAATTCATCAATCCGGAGGTGCTCCGTCTTTTCAGGGAGGAGGGATCGGAAGAGCTCTTTGGCCAATCCTTTCTGCCGCTCGTGATGACGCATGCCAATTTTGGCTATCGGGTGAGGATCATCGTCCGCTCTTTTCGCGTCACCGATGAAAATACCACCTATATGGTGTTGCCGATTTTTGAAGAGATGGCGCCGGCATCGGACGAACAGGCCAGAGAGTGGGCGGACAATCGGCGCAGCGCCTTTCATGGCTCTTTTCGGCATTTTTTTGATGCCTTGTTTCATCGCCAGTTTCGTGAGGCGGGATTCTCGCTGGAGGAGGTTGAAGACGCCAAGCGGTTCCGGACATCAACGGCGCAATATGACTCGCGTTCGGCGGATGGCGAGGTGTACTCGAGCACAGATTACGGCCTGATCAAGCGGCTGCATTTTCCGTACTATCTGCGCATACGTTACAAGGAGAACTGGGCGCAGACGTCGTTTCTCAAACTGCCATTCGATACCGTGGAAGTGGACTGGCATGGAAATGCCCTGTCGGATATTCAGATCATTCGTTCCGGTCACTGGGGCGAGCGGCGTTTTGCCGATGAGCTGCCGCTGGATTATCGTCCGCAGTGAAAAAAGCTTGACATATCTTTGAACGGGGAGTGATTTGTAATCAATGTCGTGGAGGCTACATGAAAATTTTAAACGCGATGTGCGTGCTTTCGCTGCTGTGCTGCCCTCTCGGCGGCGAGGATAGAGTCATCATTCCGGATAGTACAGCCCCTTCGTTCATTCCTTTGCTGCCGGATTCTCTAAACCGAGATAGCGTGGGATACTATATCTTGCCGAAAGAGAAGCCCTATTTTCAGTATGAAACGGGCATCCTGCACGCTCCTGATCCGTATCACGTCGAATTGAATCCGGGCGGCATTCACGCTGTCGATCCAACCGTTGATTTGGAAATGATCTACCCGCTGGCCAGCCGACAGAAAATTCTCTTGCAGAAAAATGACCTGGATAAACTGCCGCATAAACCGAATTCATGGTTCTATTTCAAGCCGGAGATAAAAAAGAGGCCACAGGATCGGAAGGAAAAAGAGTGAACGGATGAAAGGAGAGTTCAGAGTTGGTCATAGTATTTTTGGCAAAAAACATAATCCGAGCTCATTTTGTGTGACGGGGCCAAACTCACGCAAAGAGTCGCAAGTTTTTAAAAAACATTAAGTGAACGTAGTATTTTTTTCATATTATTCTTAACATAGCATCTTGGCGGTTCGCTATTACCCATTCAAAAGAATAGAGAACCAAAATTCCCTAGGTATCGCACATCACTTTTTCAGGTAGGTGATCCCCTGGCGAAACGGGGTGAGGTCGATGCGAAGATCATCTGCAAAAGGGCGCGGATCACAGATATTGTCGCGCGTCAACATCGTGAGTTTGTCCTGATCGATTGGCGCGGAGGGCAAGATGGCCATCGCAGCGACAACGATCCTGCTGATGCAAAGCGGCAGCGGCACGAGGTGCACCTTGGCGCCGATCGCGCCGGCGATCGCTTTCACCTGCTCTTTATAAGAGAGAGAGTACGGTCCGCCGACATCATATGTTTTATAGAACGTCTTTTCGTTCTCCAGCGCATTGACAAATCCCCGCGTCACGTCATATATGGAGACGGGCTGATGGCGATATTTGCGGATGCCAAAGTGCGGCATCACCCCCAACGGCAATTTTTTGATGGTTTTCGCCAACATCGTATAGACGGCATCGCCGGGCCCGAAGATAAAAGAGGGGCGAAAGATGGTATAGTTCAGGCCGCTGTCGCGCACATACGCTTCGGCCTTGCCTTTGCTGCGCAAGTAACCGGTGGCGCCATGAATATCCGCCCCCAGGGCGCTCATATGGAGAAAGCGCGACACACCCTGCGCTGCGGCGAGGTCAACCATGTTTTTTGTGGACTCGTAATTGAGGCGCGCAAAGGTCATATTCTTCTTTTTAATCTCTTTGATGATCGCCACCAGATGAATGACTGCATCACAGCCCGTCAAGATGCCCTCGAGGGTCCTGGGATTGGCGATGTCGCCGATGACAGCTTCAGTACCATCGGCATTGATCCGTTCGGCCTGATCGTAGGTGCGGACGAGACAACGCGCCTTGATGTGCTGGCGGTGTAATTCCTGCAAAATAAAGCCACCGACATAGCCGGTGGCGCCTGTGACGAAGACTCTCACGCCGGATTGACGATCTTGCCGATGAACAGTATGGTGCCGCTGCTTTTCTCTCGAATAGCAAAAATGAAGGGCCGATCAACGCGCATGAAAAAGCCTGGCGCCGGCCCGACCGACGTCAAAGAAATTTCGACGGCGGTCACCGCGGCCGCCTCGGTGCCCTCTTCATAGACATCGACAAAGGTCTTGTGGATGACATCGCTAATCGCCGTCCTTTTCTCCGCGTTGATGCCGCTAAAGTCGGCCGCATCGGAAAAGGCGATGCCCATTCCCATAGCCGACAAAACGCCGGGCAGCGATTTTTTATATTCCAGTTTGAATTTGGGCATCTGGATGGTGCCTTTTTGCCGCCGTAGTGAACCCAGCCATGTACTCCAGTTCTCGCCTCTGAGCTGTGACACAACATCGTTGACAGATTTGTCGTTTGCGGGCAAGACGATAGTCATGCTGAATTGCTTGTTGCCATATGGCAAATCGATTATCTGGAACAGATCATTTTCAAAATAGGGCAGGCTGTCATGGGTCTGGCGCATGAACGGCGCCTGCACGCGCTCGTTCTCGGTCACAAAAAACGTCTCATCATTCGTCTCTTTTTTCTTGAACTCGAATGTCCATGTCCCTTTGAAATAGATGGCGTTGATGAGATACAGGACCGCATCGGGTGGAATATCATCAAGAACCTTGTTGATTTTGCTGTGAGTTTTTTGATCCACCCAGCCATTTATCGTCTTTAAAGCTGACGGCGAGCGGAAATCCAGTGTGCTGATCATGGCATCAAAAAAAGTCCTGTTGGTGTTGATGAAATCCTGGCGCACCGGAAAATCATTATGCGCCCACATCGAATTGGCAATTTCAAACTGTACCAGAGGGTCAATACTGGTGAGCAGTTTGATCAGCGATGAATAGGCGTCATTGATCTCCACGGCGCTCATATCGCCAAAGTCCAGAGTGCGTTGCATCGCTGCTCTCGTCTCCCCGGCGGCGCCGTTCAGCGTCATGCCAAGCGCCATGGAGACGCTCAACGGGGAGATGAAGATGTTTTTATCTTTTTCGTCCTCGACAACCTGTCTGAAGAGCTCGAGTCCGAAAACCTCACTCGCCTGATTGACCTGCTTTTCGTTTTGCGTGAGTGCTCGCACTTTGATCTCATCCGGCTCGGTCGCAAGATCTCGCATACATACCGATGACATCGTCAGCGCGATGAGTATCAGGAAGATGGCAGCAAACTTCATGGCTTCTCCCTTTCTTATTTAAAGACAGATGGATTCGGGTGTTTAATATGTCCGGCCCCATAAAAGTTCCCGCTATAATTATCAAAAACAGTTCGATGTCAATTTAATCAAAAAGAAACTCACGATCAATGATTTGATCCATCTAAACAGGTTGATTTGTATTTTTTTTTTTGCTATTTTAGTTGTTCTTTTATTTCATAACCGCTCTGTTGTTATACAAATGAACATTATGCGACAAGACTATATTCGAAATTTTTGCATCATCGCTCATATTGATCATGGCAAATCGACGCTCGCCGATCGTCTGCTCGAACAGACCGGCACCCTCAGCAAACTCGAGATGAAAGATCAGGTGCTGGATAGCATGGATCTGGAGCGCGAACGCGGCATCACGATCAAGATGCACGCGATCACCATGAAGTATAAAGCTCGAGATGGCCACGACTATACGCTCAACCTCATCGACACGCCGGGACATGTGGATTTCACCTACGAGGTGTCGCGTAGTCTGGCGGCCTGCGAGGGTGCACTACTGATCGTCGACGCCGCGCAAGGCATCGAAGCGCAAACCGTGAGCAATCTCTATCTGGCCCTGGAAAACGACCTCGAAATCTTGCCGGTCATCAATAAAATTGATCTGCCGAGCGCCCAGATCGAGGTCGTGAAACATCAGATCGTCGACATCCTCGGCTGCCGCGAAGAGGAAATCCTTCTCGCCAGCGCCAAGGTCGGCATCGGCATCGAGGAGGTTCTGGAGGCCGTGGTGCAGCGAGTGCCGGCGCCGACGGGCGATGAGAAGGCGCCGCCGCGCGCGTTGATCTTTGACTCGGTCTTTAACTCTTACCGCGGGGCAGTCGCCTATGTGCGCGTCGTCGAGGGCGAAATCCGCCCGGGCGACGAGATCAAGTTCATGGCGAGCGGGAAAAAGTTTGAGGTGCAGGAGGTCGGACACCTCAGGCTGCAGCAGGTCAAAAAAGACGCCCTGCAAGCGGGGGATGTCGGCTATGTCATTGCCGGCGTCAAGGAAGTCAAGGACACCAAAGTCGGCGACACCATCACCTCAGCCGTTAATCCCGCGACCATACCCCTGGCCGGCTATCGGGAGGTGAAACCCATGGTCTACAGCGGCCTGTTTCCCGCCGATGCCGAGAATTACGAAGATCTGCGCAGCGCCCTGGAAAAGCTGGTGCTCAATGATTCGGCGCTTTTTTACGAACCCGAATCGTCTCTGGCGCTCGGATTTGGCTTCCGCTGCGGCTTTCTCGGCCTGTTGCATATGGAGATCATTCAGCAGCGCCTGGAACGCGAATATAAACTAGATCTGGTGAGCACGGTCCCCAATGTCGAATTTCATTGCCACACCAGGAAGGGCGAACTGCTCAAGGTCGACAATCCCGCCCACCTGCCCGATCCCGGCGACATCGACTATGTGGAAGAGCCGTTCATCACCTCCAGCATTCTGACCCCGGCCGAGTATGTCGGCGCCGTCATGAGCCTGGCGCGCGAGCGCCGCGGCGTCTATCTGAACACCGAATACATCGACAAAACGCGCGCCAACCTGCACTATGAGTTTCCGCTTGCCGAGGTGATTTTCGATTTCTACGATCGTCTCAAATCGATCACCAGAGGATACGCCTCGTTCGATTATGAA
>JAFGJB010000143.1 GCA_016929295.1 Candidatus Zhuqueibacterota bacterium
ATGTTGATGGGCCTCGGTTTCATCCTGATGCAGGTTCGCAGCCCCATGCTCGTCAGCGTCGGAATGTATTTGCCGCTGGAGACCACATTCGCCATTTTCATCGGCGGCATCATCAAGGGCATTGTCGAAAAAGTCAGCGCCGCCAGAAAGCACAATGAGGCGCAAAAGGCGCGCGTCGAAAACAATGGCGTCCTGCTGGCGGCGGGATTGATCGCCGGCGAGGCGCTGATCGGACTGCTGTTCGCCTTGCTCGCTGTCCTTGACATCAAATACGGCGACTTTATGCCATCGCTGGTAAAATTCCTGCCGTTGCCGTTCTTCGCCAGCCTGCTGCTGCTGGTCTTCATCGGCTGGGTGCTGGTCTATATCCCGGTCCGCAATGCCGGCCGGGCTGATGAGCCCGCACCGCCGACTGCGGTGATGTGAAAAGACAATGCATAACGTCCTCAGAGAGACCGAACCTCTCTGAGGACGGTTGTCTGAAAAATTGAATAGGGGATCATTTCTTAAAAATGAAGCGCATGACAGAGCAGCGCCGAGACATGTCCTTGCATGCCGCTCATGACCATTCAGCAAGATTCATCTCAGGATCAGGCCATTATGCCGCGTGGACTGACAGCTGCCAATGACGCCGATGCCAAAATAGATGGTCACTGGCCTGCAGACACTTTTTTGCCAAGGCTGCGAAAATAGAGCAAAAGGCAGATGAACGCCAGCGCCGTGAAAGCGGAGGCCATCAGCATGACCTTTTGCATAGCCAGAAAATCGGACAGCCGACCGATGCACATGTTGCCGATGGTGACGCCGGCACCGCTGTGGAAAGCCCAGATGAGCGACTGCGCCGTGGCGCGATATTTTTCCGGCACCAGATCGTGCATGATCTCAACCACTGAAACCCAAAACAACGAAAAGGTTAATCCCTGCACCAGTCCGAGCAACACGGCGATGATGGGGCTGGATATGAAACCGTATAATCCCAAGCGTATAACGGCAATGCCGATGGCCGTGAGCAGCACCTGCGGCGCGCCGAATCGCCGCACCCAACCGCCGGCGATGAAAAAGAACGGCACCTCGCTGAGCGCCATCAGGGCAAAGCCGAAACCGATGAGCTGATTGCTGGCGCCGATATCGCGATAATAGAAATTGATGAAAACATAGATCGGCGATATGCCGATGCCGATGAGGGCGAGCAGCAACAGGAATGTGACGATCCTCTTGTTGGCAAAGATCTCTTTCAATTCTGTCATGCTGAAAGAGACCCGCACGCGCGATGCGTCCGCCGGCTTTTGATAGAGCCATAAGATGATCCACGTTAACCCATAGATGGCGGGCGCCATGCGGAAGACCGTCGCCGTCTCGTGCGTGAGAAGAAAACGGCCCATGATGACCGTACCGATCGCCCAGCTGACCGATCCCCAGACGCGCAGCTGACCAAAACTGACCCGCCGGCTGTGGCGGACATAGGTGATGGCCAGGCTGTCGGTCAGCATGCCAATGGGATGGTGCAGGAAGGCGAGTGCTGTCATATAGAAAACGAACAAATAAAACGTGGGGATGAAGCGCAGGTGCCAGACCAGGATCATGGCGCCGAACAGGGCGATGTGCAGCGCCATGCGATTGCCGAACCGATCCGCCAGCATGCCCCAGATCGGCACGACAACGAACAGCATCGCCTGATAGAGTCCGGTCATGACGCCGACCTGGCTGCCGCTGAAGCCCTGATCAAGGAGATAGATATTGAAAAAGGGCAGCCAGATGGAGAGAGCCAGGTAGTAGAAGAAATAGATATTGCTGATGATGAACGGCCGGGGCAAACGTGTGTCCCTGGCTTTTTGCAGCCAAAGCTGTATCGCACTGGCAAATGTATTCGATTCTGATCTCACACTCTGTCCGTCGTTTTCGTTCAAATAGCCAATAATTTAAATGATGCCGCGGGAAAAGCAAAGGAAATAATTTTCGTGCGAAAATGGTAAAGATATTCCTGGTGTATGCGGCGGCAACTCTAAACCCTCCCGGCGGGACTCTCGCCTAAAAGACGCTCACAGCAGCTCGATCTCCACTGACTTGACAGTCTCCTCCTTCGCGACCGTATCGACGACTCGAATGATCAAATCGTAAAGGCCGCTCTTTTATCTTTCGAACTTTATTGATGTGGATGCGTTCATCTCGCGCGCTGCCGTCGTAATGGTTGAGAACGCTCACCTCTTGCTTCCGGCGAAAAAGGCGCTGCATGAGGTTCTGCCTTTTCTCTTTTTCTTTGAGCGTGCAGATCAGATCAAAGCTGGTTTTGCCTGATGGCAATGGGGAGAGGTTATAGACTTCCAGATAAATCCCGACCGTCTCATCCTTCCGATAGGCCCAAAACATGTGTGGCCGAAAGGCGAGATCCTCCAGGCGAAAACGTGACTCGTCAGCGGCGGGCTCGATCGCACCCGAGAGGATGATGTCGCTCACGCAGAGGATGTGACAAAGGGGCGTTTTCATGTTTCCGGGCAATCGATCTGCACTATTCGATAGCTATTTCCTGGTAAAGACGACTGCCCCCGGATAAAGTTCTCTGCCGGGGGCAGCGAATGATGCAAGAGTAGCTTTCTCAACGGCCAGGTAGCAAACCAATTGCATGACAGGCCGGAGAGCGTCACAGCTTGAGCACAGCGACGCCAAAGCGATCGAGATCGATCCTCGCAGCGCTTTTCCTGCCGGTCAGCAGGTCCACTTTACCGGCCGGGACGTCGACAACTTGTGCCTCATCGGTGTGGTTGATGATGAAGAGCAGCTTTTTGCCGGCGTCCTCCCGCACGGCTGTTTCCACTCCGGCCGGCGGTGTAATGATGGGTGAAATGTTCGCTTCAGCCAACACTCTCTTGACAAGAGTGTCGTAAAATTCGTCCCCCTCAAATACCGTTCCGATATACCATCCCTGACCCGCACCGTAATGTTTTTGGCTGACGGCGCTAAAGCCGGTCATGTGCCAGGGCGTCTCAAAGTGCGCCACGACGCTCGCGTCCTCCGCAATGACCCAGTCCGCATGGCTGCGCGCCTGAAAATCGCCCAGCTCACCCTTGACAGGGTAGCGCAGTTCAGTCGGGATGGCCTCGTACTCTTCAATGCGAATGCCGAGCGCAGGCGACAGCAGTCCCGGCAGCGTACGCGCATGCGCCAGACCGGTGGCGTCCTTGACGCCGGTGCGGCAATCGGTGACCAGAATGCCGCCGTTTTTCACGAACGCATCCAGACGCGTTGCCACGTCGTCCGGCAGGATATGGAGATCCGGCGCAAAGACTATCTTGTATTTGGAAAAATCAGCGCTTGGCGGGATCATGTCGGCAGTGGCGCCGGCGCGGAACAGGGCGTTGTAGTAGCGGCTGATGGCCGCCTGATAGGAATTGCCCGGATAGCCCGGCTGGATGCGCAGCGCCCACATGGAATCATAGTCGTAGATGAAGGCGATGTCATTTTTCGGGCTGGTGCCGCGCAGCTCTTTTTCCAGTTTGCGATAAGCGGACGCCGTCCCTTTGGCTTCCTCATAACGGCGCAACGGCAGACCATCGTGACCCAGCAGACCGTGCCAGTATTGTTCACGGCCGGCCGTACAGGTGCGCCAGCGGAACCAGATTTGCGCGTCGGCCCCGTGCGCCAGCTGCTGCAAGCAGATCTTGGCCAATTCGCCCGGCCGCACATTGCGGCCAAACGACGCCCAGCCGTGCGGCCCGGCGGTCTGTTCCATGATCCAGAAATTCCCTCCCTTGAGGCCGCGCATGACATCGGCGGCCAATGATGAGCTGTAAGGGATATGAATCTCCTCATCGTCGCCAAAAGTCGGATAATTATCCCAGGAGACGACATCGAGATTCTTCGCCAGGTCGTAGTAATCCATGTTCTGATAGAGGCCCATGAAATTGTGGGTGATGAATTTGTCGGGATGATATTCGCGCAGGATTTTGATCTGATCATCCTGGAAGCGCACATTGAGCCAGGAGGTGAAGCGCATCCAGTCGAGGCTGGCGCCGGGATTGCTGATCGCCCAGGGTCCTTCCCGGTCATCCGGAATCGGGATTTCATCCCAGGAGGCGAAGGTCAGTCCCCAAAAGTGGGTGCCCCAGGCGCGGTTCAATTCAGTGAGCGTCTTGTATTTGTTTTGCAGCCATTGCTGGAACTCCGCGCGGCAGAGATTGCAGCGGCAGTCGGTGCTACCGAACTCATTATCGGTCTGCCAGCCGACGAGATTGGCAGCGCCCTTATAATGTTCTGCCATGGCGCGCGTGATGCGTCGCGATAATTGTCTATAGATGCTGCTGGAAAAGCAGTTGTTTTTGCGGCCGCCCCAGACGATGCGCGTGCCGTCCGCTTTCATCGCCAGCGTCTCGGGGTATTTCGCGCACCACGCCGGCATCACCGCTGTCGGCGTGCCGAGAATGACATAGATATCGTTCTCGGCCAGCATCTGCATAATGCGGTCCAGCCAGGCGAAATCAAAGACGCCTTCGCGCGGTTCCAGCTTGGCCCAGGAGAATTCGGCCAGGCGTACGACATTGAATCCGGCCTCTTTCATCAGCTTGATGTCCGTCGCCCAGCGCTCCTCCGGCCAGTGCTCCGGATAGTAATCGACGCCAATGTACATGGAGCCGTCCGGGGCGTAGGTGTCGAAAGGTTTGGGTTGCGCGGATGTTTTGCTAAATATGAAAGCAAGTATCAACAATGCAAATCGCCACTTTTTATTTTTTGCCATCTTTTTTCTCCTGTAATGAATGCAAGAATAAAGCAAAGATAAGGTGGCGAAAACTCAAAGTCAAGTGCGGTGAATTAGAGGCTTGATCCTGATTCTATCGCATCAACAGCAACCGTTTTTTCGCCACAAAGTCACCAGCTTGTAACTGATAAATATAGACGCCCGACGGTAAAAAGAAACCATCTTCATTTATCGCGTCAAAGGTGACCACGTGCTCTCCCGGCTGTAAAATGCCATCCACTAATGTGCAGATCAATCTGCCCTGGATATTATATATTTGCAGGGTGACATGTTCAGTCTGTGAAATCGAAAAAGGGATTCGAGTCGATGGGTTAAATGGATTTGGATAATTGTATCCCAGATAAACGGTCTGTGGGGACATTGTTGATCTTTCAGATGCATTTGTCTCGGCTGAACGGAAGCTATAGATATTGCCGTCAAAAGCGCACAAGTACAGCTCATTCTGCGCATCGATGCCGAACGAAGAATATTTTTACAGGGCTCATTTTCGACCTCTCCTCTGAGTTTTTTGCTGACGTATCGATCCTATTTTTATGAACATCGACAGCAGAATCACAGTTCGTCATAATTCCGCTATTACTGGACGTCTAAGCGTCAGGGAAGGAATAACAATATTTATTTTGGATTCATTCACTCATTTTTGCACGGCAAGGCCGAACGAAGCGACG
>JAFGJB010000144.1 GCA_016929295.1 Candidatus Zhuqueibacterota bacterium
GGCCAATTCAGCCAGTGGATCGGCGCCAAAATCATGGGCAGCGGCCTGGTGCAGCTCTGGCCAGGGGTGCCAGTGAGCGTACCGCTATTCGATGGCGACAGCGTCATTGGCATACGGCTCGCCAATCAGGGTGTCGACAAAAAGGGCGATCCCGATGCTGGCTTCATGCCTGGCATGGATGTTCATGCGGACTTGACCGTGGTCGGTGATGGTCCGGTCGGCTCTGTCGGGCAACAGCTTGACCATTTTGGCGTGCCCGAGGGCAATGAGCGCAAAGACTGGGCGGTCGGCATGAAGATGGTTGTCGAGCTGCCGGCGCATTCGACGCTGCAAGCGGGCACGGTCGTGCACACGCTTGGTTTTCCCGAACCGGAAATTTTTGGCTTTCTCTATGTTCATCCGGATCGTCTTGCATCGCTGGGAATTTTCGTCCCGTCCTGGTTTGACCATCCGGCGCGCACCAGTTATCGATATCTGCAGCACTGGATGATGCACCCCTATTTGTGGAAGGATCTCGCAGGCGGGACGTTGAAATCATGGGGGGCCAAATCATTGCAGGAATCCGGCAAGCCTGGCGAGCCATTGCTTGCCGGCAATGGTTTCGCGCGCATCGGCGAAGGATCGGGCTCGTCAAATGTCTTTCTCAATTCAGGAGTTGATGAGGCCTGGATGACCGGCATTCTGCTGGGCGAAGCGGTCATCGAATTAGCTGCAGGAAAAAAAGGCTTCAGCAGGGAGAATCTTGAGGCAACCTATGTCAGAAAACGCCGGGACAGCTGGCTGGAAAAAGAGTCATGGATAGCCGAGGGCGCCCGTAATGGATTTCAAAAAGGATTTTTCACTGGCCTTTTGGGCATGGGGATGACCATGATATCGCGCGGCAAACTGAAAATCGGAACGCCGGTTCGGGCGACGCACGAGCGAGCCGGCCAGCTCAAGGATTTCTATAAAGGACGCATTCCCGCAGAAGAAGTGAAGAAGATTCAGGAGCAGTCCTATGCAAAAGGCATAGCTGCCAGCGACGCGCTGATGACGCGCGCGGGCTGGCCGGAGATCCCCTATGACGGTCAGCTGCTCATGACCCATCAGGATGCGCTCTATACCGGCGGCAAGGTGCAGGCGGCGCCGGGCTATGAAGACCATGTCGTCTTTCTCTATCCGCACCTGTGCGAAACATGCGATGACAAGCTCTGCATCGAAATCTGTTCCGGGCAAGCCATCACTGCCGGCGAAAAAGGTATTCCTGAATTTGAGCGCGAAAAATGCATTCACTGCGGCGCCTGCATGTGGAGTTGCGTCAAAACGATCCCTGATAATCCGACGAAGACGAACATCTCTTTTCAAGCCGGCTCGGGCGGCCTGCATTCTTCCGAAAATTAGCGCCGGGCTCAACAGGAAATACTCGATCAGCGGGCGCTTGTCTCGCACATCGGGTATCGCGCAAAAGTATTCAACACAACGATAGAGGAGAAATACATGCCTTTGACCATCGTCGTCTGCGCCAGCGTGGTGCCGGATCCGTTGCAATCGCTCATTCCGCTGCAAACAGCGGATGGATTCGGCCTCAAGAATGAAATGATGTTGCCGCACGTGCTCGATCCCTGGGCCGGGCATGCCCTGTATGAGGCGGCCAACCTGGCCAAACAGATCGACGGCTGCAAGGTCTATCTGGTCAGTCTGGGATTGAAAGCCAAGCTGCAGCAAACCATGATGACCATCGCGCAAAAAGCGCGCTTTGACCTCATTGCGATCGACGCCTCTCACAGCGGTTTCACCGATTCCGCCCAAACAGCGGCAGTGCTGGCAACGGCGATCGAACGCATAGCGGGACTCGATAGAGCCAACCTGCTCATATTCGGCGGATGGGAGTCCGCCTCCCGCGCAGCCGGCACGACCCTGCAAATCCTTGGCGAAAAGCTCGGCATCATCGATCAGTTCCAGGCCGTGGATGAAATAAAAATGAATGGCGACGGCTCATTCCAGGTGCTCGAACGCGTCGACGGTGGCAAGCATCAGATATCGGTATGCGCCGGCCCGCCGGCCGTTCTCGGCTGGGCCACCGGCAATCTGCCCGAACCGCCCAACAATCCGCAGCTCGGCATGATGAATATGCGCACGGCCATGCCGGCGATTCAGCAGGCTGGCTCGGCGGATATCAAAGACAAAGCTCTCGCCTTTCATAACGTGCAGGCGCCGGCGCAGCGCCGCGACACCAGGATCGTCAAAGATCTGTCCACAGCGGACATTGCTCAAGAAATAGTCGAGTGGCTCAAGCAAAACTGAAAAAGCAGAGGTTTGATCATGGAGAAAATACTCTTTTTATCCCATACGGAAGCCACCGGCCGGCTGTCGGCGCACGCTCTTGAAGCGCTCGGCGCTGCCGTTCATCTGCGTGAGCGAACGGGCGGTGAACTGGTCATCGGTCTTTTTGGAGGACGTGTCGAGACATCTCAGGTGAGCGGCACGGTTTTCAGCGTCTCCGGCGAAGCTTTTGCCGCATCGCGCTATGCAACGGATGCCGCTGCCGGTGAACAGCTCTGCAAAGCCGCCGGGGCGACACTTGTCATTGCACCCGCCACCTCGCGCATGAGTCGCGTCTTCTCCGGCATTGCGGCGCGCTGCGGGGCTTGCGTCGATTCGCATGTCGCCGGTTTGCAGGTCAAAGACGAGGCCCTCGTCGTCACTCGCTGGTATTATCGACAACGCCTGCAAGCCGAGATGACGCGCGCCTCGCGTCCATGGTTCATCAGCATAGACGCAGGTGTATTCGAACAATTCAAGGGCCCTGGCAATGTGATTGTCGAGCAGATTTCGCCGGCTGTCGATGCATCGATGATGCGAACCAGTGTCACAGGAATCCAGGCGCCGGCTGTCGGTGAACAGACCATCAAACCGGATGCTACGGCGCTCTTTGTCGCCGGCGCCGGCTGGACAAAAAAACAGGCGGATGGCCGATCGCATGTAGCCGAAGCGGCCGATCTCATACTAGGCTTTTTGAAAAAGTCAGGTGCTTCTCTTGGCTCGACAAAATCGCTTGTTGATCTCCAGGGCGAAGGCCAGGAGGTGTTGCCATTCATGACCCATTTGAACCAGGTGGGGCAAACCGGAGCAACGCCGCGTCACCAAAAAGGTCTTGCCGCCTGTTGTCACGGCGAAGAGCCGCATGTCGTTGGTTGGCGATTCATCAACGAACGTCGCGCCATCAACCTCGATGCGAACTGCGGCTGGGCGCGCGGCAAAGCCGATGTTTTGTATGTGGCGGATGCCTTTCAAGTCATGGAGCAGGTGAACAAGTTGTTATCGGAATGATAAATACCAAATGGCGATCCTGCAAATTCTAACTGTTGAACCTGCCTTATACCTTGGCCAGCAAGATTTATAAAGACCTCGAAGGTTTGTCAAGCCACAAGCCGGCTTTGCCGGGCTTGACAGTAGTAAACTGCTTGCGCGATACGAACTAGCGACTGTTCCTTTTGCCAGATTTCATTTCCAAAATCTTGAATAGCCAGTCTCGGAAGCCGATGCTATAGTCGTACGTATCAAATCTCGAATAGGCGTGCGAAAAAGTGGATTGAACCAGAGCTTCGGCTTGCGCTGTCGTTCGCGCGATGCGAATGGCTCTTGTGTAGAGCGCATCCATATTGTCTCGAGCAAGTCGCTCAAATTCAGCAGATTTGCACATGTGCATCTCGTTCTCCCTCAATGTTCATTCCCTGCAACTAATTTCCCCTGAATATCACATAGTTGTGACAGGTAGAGGAGTTGCGAAAATCGTACCAGTTATATTGGCGGATTCGATGCTCCATTCGCCGGAAACAGAGCCCCAAATTGTTTCAAAATTGAAATCAGTGCTCAATTATGTCACATTTTTCAACACTTTTCCAGCATATCACTTGAATTTCAAAAGTACGTACATTACATTAGCCAGCGTATACCACGCACTGCACTGTTCACTTTTGCATTGGCCCACTTTCTGTTCTCATACGCGATCATTTGCTTTGTCTTGTATATTTATTGCCGATGAGGCGAATTTTGTTAAATTGAAAGCATCAATGCTGAAAAAATATCTTTGATTTGAAAGTTGGGCATTCTATGAAAAATTTCATCGAAAAAATCAAAAACATTATTTCATCACTACATCAATTTATTGCCCATGATATTGGCCGGCAGGACTATAGCAAGCTCTCCACGCTGCGCAAAATACTCTATCAACAAGCTGTCATCGTCTACCTTGTCGTGCGCTCCTATGTCGAAGACAAACTGCCGATTCGGGCGGCCGCTTTGGTCTACTCCACCCTGCTGGCAGTGTTCCCGCTTCTGGCCATCACCTTTGCCGTCCTGCGCGGTTTTGATTACCACCTCAAGATAGAACCACAGCTGCTGGAATGGGCGGAACCTCTCGGCGAGCAGGTGAGTCAGCTCGTGCCACAAATTATACGAGGGATAAGCAGTCTTGATCTGAGACTCTTTCCCATTCTGGGCGTCTCTGTGTTGATTGTATCAATATTTTCGATCGTCAACACCATCGAACGCTCCTTCAACGATATATGGAGGGTGCAGAAACAGCGCAGCATACCGCACCGATTTGCCAATCTGGCGGGCGTATTCTTTTTCATTCCGCTGCTCATCATCGGCGTGCCGGTCATCAACACCTATCTGCAGAGCATTCCGATCGTGCAAGCCATGACGCAAAACCCCGGCGCCATGTGGGTGATGAAAAATTCCACGCCGCTGGTGCTATCCATCTTTGTCTTCTTTTTCCTCTATATGGTTATACCCAATACCAAAGTGCGGTTGAGCTCAGCCCTCATGGGCGCGCTCATGGCAGGAATCGCCTGGCAGGTCGCCAATTTCTATTTCACAAAATATTTCGTATTGTCATTTCAATCAGGATTCAAAGGGGCTCTCTACTCCAGTTTTGCCAGTCTGCCCATGATCCTCATCTGGCTTTATTTGGCCTGGACGGTTGTTTTACTCGGGGCTGAAATCTCCTACGCCCATCAAAATCAATCGCAATTATTATGGGACCTCCATCGCACAAAATACAGCTTTGATTTCAAAGAAAATGTGGCGCTGCACATCATTCTGTTCATCTATGAAAGATTTACGGCGGGCCAAACTGCCCCCAGTTATGCCGAGATCAAGGACTATTCTCTGCTGCCGGAACGGTTGATCGATGAGATCATTGCGAATTTAATTGAATTGCAGTTTGTCTATGCCATCGAGACGGATGAAGAAGAATCGCGATACACTCCAGCTCGCAGCGCTGAAAATTTGACAGTGCGCGACATACTATACGGTTTGCGAAGACACGGCGTCTCGGCAGAGTTTGAGAAAAATGGGGATCATATCCACTCTATTGTATTGAAGCTCTCACAAGAGTACAACGAGATCGTGGACGATGCCTTTGCGCGCAGGTCGATAAAAGAGGTGCTGCAGGCGTCGAAGGCGGCCACATCTCTTTAGCAGACAGATCAAAAACATGGGGATGGGGATATGAGCTGCAGCAGGGTTGTCGTGCTGTCATTCTTCCTGGCGTTCAATTCATTTTCGCAAATTGTCTTGTCCGAAATCATGTTCAATCCGCAGGGCAATGAGCGTCATGATGAATTCATAGAGCTGTGTAATGTGAGCGAGACGGATGCCGTCGATCTCATCGGCTGGCTGCTCAGCGACGGAACAAAATTCAACACTCTTATCCCATTCTCCGCAACTTCCGTCCTTCTGCCGAAACAGTATGCCATCATACTGGTGCCGCTCTATTTTCAGGCGAGCGCCAGCTATGATGCAGTGATCCCGCAAGGGGCATTGATCCTGACGATTGCCGAATCGCAGTTTGGCGCGAATGGTTTGAAAAATTCCGGTGAAATCGTTTCAATTTACACGCCGGACACCACGCTGGTCGGTGCGTATCAATACACACCCGACAACAAAGATGGCTTTTCCGAAGAAAAAATCGACCTTGAGGGCGGCGATTCGGATATGAACTGGAGCAACTCGGCGCGACTCGGTGGCACGCCCGGTTATGCGAACTCGATCAAGCGACGATCCTACGATCTTGCCCTCACGACCACGCAGATCGCATGCGAAAACATCTCGTCCGCTGATTCTGTTCGTCTTTTTCTCGGCATCAAGAATGTCGGCAAGCTTGCTGCGGACTGTTGCACCTTGGTTTTGCACGATAGCACCCAGGATCGCATCACATTGATGACAGAAAAGATGATCGCGCTCAATTCCCTCGCTGCCGGCGATTCACTGGCGCTCGCCCTGACGCTCGCTCCTTTGACAGCCGGATTTCATTCCATTAATGTCCGCATCGATTTTGCTCTGGATGAAAAAATCTCCAACAACAGTGCTCGCATTCATTTTCAGGTCTGCGAAATCTATCCTCCGGCGTGTATTGTGATCAACGAGATCATGTACGACACAGATGAAAAGTCGCAAGAATGGATTGAAATCCTCAATCACTCACACCTCGATATTGACATCGCCAACTGGCGTTTGCGAGATACGCGCAAATCCGTCATCTTGACACGCGAGAGCTGTATGCTCGAGGCCGGCAGTTACTGTATCCTGACCAATAATGAACTCGACAGCGTCGAGTGCGAACGTGTCATTGTCGTCAATCTGCCTGAGCTCAATAACACCGGTGACTCGATCGTGCTGCTGGATGCTGTCGGCGTCAGAATTGACAGCATGTCTTACGATCGGAGTTATGGCGGCGGACGCTTCATCTCGCTCGAACGAATTCGTAGTGAGAAGGAATCATGTGATCCGGATAACTGGAGTAGCTGCAGGGCTGAAAGCGGCAGTACGCCGGGTCAAGTGAACAGTGCCAGTCCAAAAGACTATGACGCGGCCATTGGCGAGATTCGCTTTCAACCGGCTCAACCGCATGACGGGGATGATGTCCGCGTCACGGTCGATATAGTCAATGCGGGACGATATGCACTTGAACCTGCAGTGCTGACGTTGTCCTTCGAATCGATTGGCGATCGAGTTCGCACGCCAATCGGCGACTTTATAATCGCAGATACGGATGACATCAATGTCTATTCAGCCGAGCTCGTCTGGTCTCATATACCAGCGGGGATTCATATCGTCACCGGTGAAATCAAGATGCATCAGGACATGTTGAGTGATAACAACATACGATCAGATACCATTACAGTGAGTTATTTGACCGGCAGCATGGTGATAAATGAGATCATGTACAGTCCCATTGTCGGAGAATGCGAATGGGTTGAGCTTTACAATCGCTGTGATCTATGCGTCGAATTGATGAATTGGTCGATTTCTGACAGCGATTCACTGAAACGTATTCCATTCATCGACGCACCTTTCCTCATACCGCCGCAGCATTACATTGTCATCGGTCAAGATTCATCGATTCTGGAAAAGAGTCATTCCGCCATTGTCTGCGCAAAATTTCCGTCACTGGGGAATGAAGAGGACGATGTGATCCTTTATGACGGTTGCGGTCGAATCATCGATGGCGTCTCCTACACGTCGGCATTTGGCGGTGAACGTGGTCGTTCGCTGGAACGCATCAATCCTCATACCGACTCAGAGGAACGGACAAACTGGACGACTTGTGTGCACAGCGAGGGCCATACGGCGGGACATTCGAACAGTATTGCCATCACCGTTATGCCGAAAATGACGTCCCTGTTCGTTTCACCCAATCCATTTTCTCCTGACGGTGACGGCGTAGAAGACTTTGCCGGCATATTCTATTCCCTACCGGCGATCCTGGCGCGGGTCAATCTCAAGATCTTTGATATGAATGGTCGTCTTGTTCGTTTTTTGCTGAACAACAGTCCAAGTGGCGCAGAGCGAACAGTCTATTGGGATGGTCTCGATGAAAGCGGGGTGCGATGTCGCATGGGGATTTACATCATTCTCTTGCAGGCGCTCAACGAATCGCAGATGCGCATAGAATGCGCAAAAAAGACCGTTGTATTGGCCGGGCGACTTTAAACCGGTCTAGTCAATTTTTTCGGCCGCTTCAATGATCTTGTTGATGAACCCGGCCAAAGAGTCGGGTTTAAAAGCGATTTGTGATATACGCAGCGCCAAGCTATCAATATCGACATGAAGATTCTCGACGATTTCCGCTCGAATGGAGTCCGGGATCATCGGCGCAAAATATATCAATCCCTGTTGCACAACTTGCGGCGCGAGGGAAAAATTCTCAAATTTTACCAGGTCATCATCCGACATCTCCTCCAGTCGGCGACGTAAATCGGGATGATTTGTAAAGATGTACTGTTTGGCGAGGCTGGAATCAACCAGCAGGCGCAAGCCGTCATCCGCCACAAACATGGCGCGCTGGTAAAAAGCTCGGCAGGACGAGTCCTCTTGACATATCTTTTGTATCTCGTTCCGCAAGTCAACCATCTCGTGATAATTACGCGCGAGCCGGTCAGCTTGAATATCATATTGAATTTTTCTTTCCGGGTGACTCTTTTCGCGCAATTGTCGAACTCGACGCTCCTGACTGGTGTCGAGCGATGCATCCAGCAATGAACGCAGCTCCTGCGGCGAAGGTTTCTCGGGCGCCATTTGCATATTCAGAGCGCGGGCAAGGGTCACTTGCACCTGATCTTGCGATATTTCATTCTTTTCGGCTTTCAGGATAAAATCTTCGATCCGTTTCGACAGTGCATCGCGTTCCTGTCCCTCGGGCACCATCGCCAGCAATTCATCGCCAAACATCTCCAGCGTGGAGCGCAGTATGTTATTTTTGACATCCTGATCCTGTATGAGCAGAAAAAAGATGCCGGACGAGAGAGCAAGGACAAAAATAATGATCACGAGATTTTTTATCAAATTCAATCTTGTACTCCAATAAAATCCTTTATCCGACTTATAGACTGATAAATTGCTCTTGCGGTTTCATCTTTTTTTCAGGAATTTTCAGGAACAATCACTTTCAATGCCATAGGCAAAACCGACACATGCAGCGTTGTACCTCCATCGCGAGATTCGCCATCAAAATGATATGGACCGGGATTTTCGCGAATGATCTCGACGCTTTGTGCCTGGTAACGGCTATATTTGCGCAGCTTCACCACCCCGCCGGTGAAGAGCTTGTAGAGGTTTGCGACGATATAATACCAGGGTGCACGATGAATGATGCAGATATCGAGCAGACCATCATCGCACTCCGCTTCGGGGGAAATGATTGCACCGCCACCCCATCCCTTCATATTGGCAATAGTGACGAAAAGAGCTGATACGGCAATTTGTTTATCGTTGAATTTGAGCACAAAAACTTCATACTTGTAGGATTTGTACTCGCGAAAACCAATGGTGAAATAAGGCAACAGTCCCCTAATCTCCTGTTCATTGAAAATTTTGCTGATCAAAGCGTCGAAACCCAGACCAGTCACAATGAAAAATATTTCACCTTGAACTTGCGCCGCATCGATCGTGCGAATTTTGCCTGTTTTTATGATATTCGCGGCCTTGAGTGGTTGCATGGGAATACCCATGCCGCGTGCCAGGCCATTTCCGGAGCCGAGCGGTATGATGCCCAGTGCCGTTTGGGTGTGCACCAACGCCGAGCCAATCTCGTTGGTTGTGCCATCGCCGCCGATAGCGACGACGGCATCGTATCCCTGGTCAGCAGCTTCTTTCGCCAGAATGTGTGCGTGGCCGGGGTATTCTGTTTCAATAATCTCGTAATAAAAATCAGAATTCGCGAAATTCCATTCTATTGCTTTTCGAATGACGCTCTGTGTTCGAATAATTCCGGATTTTGGATTGCGAATAAATCTTACTTTAGCGAGTTCCACTGCACCTCTTTCATCAAACTTTTTCTGCAGTCTGTCATGATCCGCTAGATCATTATCGATCTAGACATTTCGTACGACAAAAACCATGATGCCGCTCTTAAAGTCATAAGGATGTCTTACAAAGCTGCCATGCACATTCATCACCTTATAACCAGCGAATCGCAATAAAATTTCCATCTCATATCGAAAAATGTAGCGATATTTCATGACAGCTCGTTATAGGGTGTCAGCTCGACTATGCCGAGGAGAAAATCCAGATCATTGTCCTTGTGTCCGTATTCAAGGTCATAATAAGGGGAGAACAAATCATATTCTGCCATTTTTTGTGCCTTTAAAAAAAAAGCCGCTGGAATACAGCGGCTTTTCACGAACGAACAAGGCTGGGATCAGCCACCCATAATTTCTTTCTCTTTGATGGCCAACAAGTCATCGATCTTTTTGACATAATCATCGGTCAGTTTTTGCACTTCATTTTGGCCGTCATGCATCTGATCCTCTGACACCTCACTCGCTTTCTCGGCTTGTCTGAGTTTATCATTGGCGTCCCGCCGGATGTTGCGCAAGGAAATCTTGCCATCTTCGGCGTGCTTTTTCGCGATTTTCACCAAATCTTTGCGCCGCTCCTCGGTCAGTTGCGGAATCGGGATTCTGATGACGATGCCATCGTTTGACGGATTAAATCCAAGGTCCGCTTTTTGGATCGCCTTTTCGATGTCATTCAGCAAGCGTCTCTCCCAGGGCTGGATGACAATGAGTCGCGGCTCCGGCGCACTGATATTTGCCACCTGCTTGATCACCGTCGGATTGCCATAATAGTCGACATTGACATTATCCAGCAAGGCCGGTGACGCCTTTCCGGTGCGTAGTTTGGCGAATTCACCGCGGACAACATCAACAGCCTTCTCCATACGTTCCTTGGTATCTTTTTTTACTTTTTCTATCATATCAGTCACCACTTACGTTGGTTCCCAGCTTTTCACCCAGAATGGCCTTTTTCAGGTTGCCGGGTTCATTCAGTTTGAATACGACAATGGGCAAATTGTTTTCCATGCACAAAGTGACAGCTGTTGTATCCATAACTTTGAGCTGTTTTTGCAGGACTTGCATATAGGTTAAGCGGTCGAATTTGACAGCATCGGGAAATTGCAGCGGATCCTTATCGTAGACGCCATCTACCTTGGTTGCCTTGAATATAACGTCGGCTTCGATTTCGACAGCTCTCAGGGTTGCGGCTGTATCCGTTGTGAAATAGGGATTTCCGGTGCCGGCGCCAAAGATGACGACGCAACCGTGCTCAAGATGATGAACAGCGCGTCGTCGAATGAAGGGTTCTGCAACCTCTTCCATTTTAATGGCTGTCATCACGCGCGTCTGCAGATTGTAACGCTCAAGATAGTCCTGCAAGGCGAGTGAATTGATCACGGTCGCCAGCATGCCCATATAATCGCCTGTCACTCGATTCAAGCCGCGAGCGCTTGCCGAGAGTCCACGAAAAATATTGCCGCCGCCGACGACAAGCGCGACTTGCACGCCCATGTGCGCGATTTCGCTCACTTCTTTGCAGATTTGATTGACCGTATCGGGATCAATTGCCAAACGACGGTTTTCCCCCATCAGCGCTTCGCCGCTCAACTTGAGCAGAACACGATCATATGCAGGTCTATCATCGGACATTCGGTTCTTTCAGTCACAATGATGCTGTCTTATTCGCCAAGTTCGAAACGGACAAATCGTTTGATGACCATGTTCTCGCCGAGCTTGGCGATTGTCTCTTTCAAATAGTCACCAATCGTTCGATCGGAATCCTTGACAAACGCCTGTTCCAACAAACAGGCATCCTGGTAAAACTTTTCCAACTTGCCGGTGATCACCCGTTCTATGACCTGTTCCGGCTTTCCCTGCTCGTGAGCTTGTGCGCGATAGATCTCCAGTTCGTGTTCAACTAGTCGCGCATCAACCTGTTCTCTTGACACCGCAATCGGTTTGGCGGCAGCAATTTGCATCGCCACATCTTTGGCAAAATTTTGAAAAGCCTCCGTTCGCGCCACAAAATCAGTCTCGCAGTTGATTTCAACCAGAACACCCAGGCGGCTGCCGGGATGAATGTATGACTGGATGAGGCCCTGTTCAGTCGAGCGCCCCGTCTTTTTATCGACCTTTTGCATTCCCTTTGTTCGCAAATAGTCAATCGCTTTTTCGAAATTGCCTTCAGTTTCAGTGAGCGCTTTTTTGCATTCCATCATGCCGACGCCGGTCATATCACGTAATTTTTTCACATCAGCTGCCGAAACCATTCAATGTCTCCTTCACATGGTAATTGGCTTCATCTTATTCCTCTGTGCCTGCAGTGGCTTCCACAGCGACGGCCTCTTCAGCTGCTTCGCTTTGCTGTAGTCCCGCCCGACCATCAAGAATAGCATTTGTCAGCGCGTGTACGACCAGGTTGATCGCCTTGAACGCATCGTCGTTGCATGGAATGACATAATCTATGGGGTCCGGATCAGAATTTGTATCGAGAATAGCAAAAACAGGCACATTCAATCGCATGGCTTCGCGAACGGCGATCGCTTCCTTTTTGGCGTCAACCACAAAAATTGCCGCCGGCAGGTGATTCATCTCCCGAATGCCGCCGAGGACTTTGCTGAGTTTTTCTTTTTCACGTTCAATCTGCAGTATTTCTTTTTTGGAGAGTTTATCATAGGTGCCGTCGGTCGCCTTTTTCTCCAGATTCTTGAGCCGTTTCACGCTCTTTTTGATCGTAATAAAGTTCGTGAGCGTCCCCCCCAACCAGCGATCCGTCACATAGGGCATGCCGCACCGTTCCGCTTCGACTTTAATGATGTCTTTTGCCTGTTTCTTGGTGCCGACAAGCAAAATTTCTCCGCCCTTGCGGACAAGTTCGGCTGCCGCTTCGCATGCCTTGTTCAGGCTGACAAGCGTCTTTTTAAGGTCAATGATATGGATGCCATTACGTTCCATAAAGATGAACGGTTTCATCTTTGGGTTCCATCGCCGTGTGAGATGCCCGAAATGACATCCAGCCAACAATAAATCCTGAATTTTGATCTCTGCCATATAGTCCTCACTTTGGGGTTAATCCGCCATTCTTCCAAAAAATAAATGTCCTGCAAAGGGCACACCCCATGCTCAGGGAAGAATGTGTGAAATTCGTTGAAAATAGAATTACCGCTTGGAAAACTGGAAGCGTTTCCGCGCGCCGGCGCGGCCATATTTTTTACGCTCAACCATTCGTGGATCGCGCGTCAGAAAACCGCCTCGCCGCAAGACGGATTTGAATTCTTGATCGCTTTTCACCAACGCGCGCGCAATGCCCAGCAGGAGTGCGCCGGACTGACCGGTCAAACCGCCGCCTTCAGCAAATGCCTTGATATCCACTTTGTCAATCATTCCGGTCGCAACGAGAGGTTGCTCGATAATCATCTTGAGGGTGTCGCGCTTGACATAATCGAGCAATTCGCGGTTGTTCACCGTAATTTTGCCGTTTCCGGGTTTCAGATAAACGCGCGCAACGGCGTTTTTTCGTCGGCCAGTTGCGTAGAGATATGTTTCCTTCATCAGTTAAAAGTCCTTTTCACATTAGACTCGTATTTTTTCCGGTTGTTGAGCTTCATGCGGATGTGTCGACGAAGCATAAATTTTGACATGCTTTAAAATCTTGCGACCCAGACGATTGTGCGGCAGCATGCCGCGCACAGCCTCGCGAATGATATATTCCGGATGCTTGGACTGTCGGCGGCGGAACGGAACCGCCTTCAAACCGCCGGGATAGCCGGAGTGATGATAATAGACCTTGTCCTCTTCTTTGCGTCCGCTCAATCGCACTTTGTCCGCATTGATGATGACAACAAAATCGCCAACGTCAGCGTGCGGCGCCCAAATTGGCTTGTGTTTGCCACGAACAACATGTGCGACCTTGACCGCCAAACGCCCCAACGCCTCACCATCCGCGTCTATCACATACCATTTGCGCTCCACATCTTGTGGTTTGGGCGAAAATGTCTTCAACTTTATCTCCTTTATCAAAATATTTACATAAAGACAAAGAATTTATACAATTTGCATCAAAAAAGCAAGATTTTTCTAAAAATCCATGATCATGATATCAAAAAAGGCTCGAAAAAGCAAACTGGACAGGTTTTTTCCCCTAATCGTTCACTGCCGCGCCGAGTGCTGTTCTGCAGATGAATCCTCGGTTCACCACCCCGTACACCTGCCCCGGCAATTCCATGCCATCATAGGGGGCATTCCTCGATTTTGATTTCGACTTGCATAGATCGTAGATGAAAGTCTTGTCGGGATGAAAGATAGTGAGATTGGCGATCTCGCCTTGCGCAATCAGCGGTATCGGCAGGTTGAGCAGCTCGCGGGGCGCCACGATCATTTTTGCCAAGGCGGCTGCGAGCGTCAGCAAACCGCGCTTGACAATCTGCTGCAGGATGATGCCGAGCAGGGTCTCGAGTCCGAGTATGCCGAATGGAGCGGCGTCGAATTCAACCTCTTTGTCTTCAATGGTATGAGGCGCGTGATCCGAGGCGAACACATCGATGACGCCTTCCTTGATGCCTCGCTCCAAAGCAGCAATATCCTCTTCAGTGCGAAGCGGTGGATTCATTTTAAGATTGGTATCAAAAGAAATCAAATCAGCATCAGTGAAGAGAAGATGGTGTGGCGTCACTTCGCAGCTGACGCCAAGTCCCTCTTGCTTGGCCCGGCGAACAAGCTCGACCCCTTCCTTCACGGACAGGTGGGCGATATGAATGCGTCCGCCGGTCAGCCGGGCCAACTCTATATCGCGGCTGATGTGGATGGACTCGGCGGCATTTGGAATTCCGGGAATGCCGAGTTTTGTCGACATCGTTCCTTCGTTCATGTGCCCGCCATGCGAAAGGGAACAGTCTTCACAATGATCGATTGTGAGCGCATCATACATGCTTGCATATTCCAGGGCATGGCGCATGATCGACGTGTCGACGACCGGATTGCCGTCGTCGGAAAAGGCTACGGCGCCGGATCGTACGAGCTCGGCCATTTCGGTGATTTCTTTTCCTTGCCGGCCCTTGGTAATAGCGGCGACCGGATAGACAGCGACAAGCTCATCCTCGGCTTTTTTCTTGACAAAGCGCACGACCTCCTGCGTGTCAATGGCCGGCGTTGTGTTGGGCATGCACGCAACAGCGGTGAAGCCACCCGCCATCGCTGCGGCGCAGCCGGTCGCAATCGTTTCCTTGTCCTCTCGACCCGGCTCACGCAAATGCACATGCATGTCCATCAAGCCCGGCACGACGATATTGCCGGAGATGTCATGAACAACACCCCGAAAGCTGCCTCTATCGATCTCGCCAATTCGATCGATCTTGCCTTTCATCAGAACAATGTCGGCCTTTTCGCGCTTGCCGGATGAGAGATTCAAAATGTCACCGCCGGCGAGCAAGATATTGTCGGCTTTTTCTTTGAGCATATCCAACTCAGCTTTTCCTCGAATGAACAGGTCAACCAGATGACTCGTTAGAATCCATGCCGCTCAACAGCACCAGGACGGCCATGCGCACGGCGACGCCATTTGTCACCTGGTCGAGAATGATGGAGGCGTCCGAGTCGGCGACGTCGCTATCCAACTCGACTCCGCGATTGATGGGGCCGGGATGCATGATGATCAACTCTTTTTTCGCGCGCTCGATTCGTTCGCGGGTGATACCAAATTCGGCGTGATACTCACGGAGCGTTGGGAACAATCCCTTTTCCTGTCGTTCAAGCTGAATTCGCAGGACGTTCAGGGCATCAGCCCAGCCGATTGCTTCATCAATATCATAGCTGACGTTGACGCCGAATTCATGCAGGCCCGGCGGGATTAGCGTTTTCGGGCCACAGACCATGACCTCAGCTCCCATGGTCAAAAGACCTCGGATATTCGATCCGGCCACCCTGCTGTGCATCACATCGCCAATGATAGCGACCTTTTTCCCGGCCAGCTGCCCCCATTTTTCTCGTAATGTCATCATATCCAAAAGCGCCTGGGTTGGATGCTCATGTTGGCCATCACCGGCATTGATGATGGTAGCATCCGTGCATTGGGTTAAAAAATAGGCCGCGCCGGCAGCCGAATGACGAATGACAATCATATTGATCTTCATGGCGGCGATATTGCGCACCGTATCCTTGAGCGTCTCGCCTTTTTTGACTGAACTGGTGGAAGAGGAAAAATTTACCGTATCAGCGGACAGTCTTTTTTCGGCGAGTTCGAATGAAATTCGAGTTCGCGTGGATGCTTCGAAAAACAGATTCACAACAGTTATTCCCCTCAGTGTGGGGACCTTGGGAATCGGACGATCGAATATTGTCTTTATATTTTCCGCGGTATCCAAAATCGTCCTGATATCATCAGCTGGCACGCCCTCCAAACCGAGCAAATGCGAGCTCGATAATGCCATCGGCTAAACCTCCTTTGGCGCTTCAACTAACAGTACACAATCATCATCATCAACCTCACGCAACAGAACCCGAACTTCTTCGCCGATGGATGTCGGGATGGCTTTTCCCACATAATCAGGTTGTATGGGTAATTCCCGATGGCCGCGATCGACAAGGACAGCCATTTGAATCGTTGCCGGCCGACCGATATCCATCAGCGCATCGAGGGCGGCGCGTGAGGTGCGTCCCGTATACAACACATCATCGACAAGGATGAGATTCTTGTCGTCAATATTAAAAGAGATCTCGGTGGCGCGCACGGTCGGCTGTTTGAGTCGCATGCGGAAATCGTCGCGATAGAGCGTGATATCGAGTATGCCAAAAGGCACCTGTTTTTTTTCAATTGCTTCAATTTTTTTCACCAGGCGTTCGGCGATCGTCGCACCTCGAGTTCGAATGCCAATGATGGCCAAATTCGTCGCGCCGGAATTGCGTTCAATTATTTCGTCCGCCAACCGTGTGATCGTTCTTTGCAGACCGTTTTTATCAATGACGATAGCCTTGATCTTCAAATCCATGCAAAAATCCTTTTGGTTTTGCAAAAAAAAGCCTTCCATCGACTCCAGAAGGTCCCATCGTCCCCCACCGGCAAATTTTAAATAAATTGCGAATGAGAAGCAAGAACTTTTTACCAGGTGAAACATCTTGATTTTTAGCGCCAGAATTCTTAGAATTATTTGTCGACAAAAAAGTAAAAAGGAGACTGATGATTCCGTATGGGAAAATGTTCCAGGTGGGCCAGGTTGTTCTTGTCTACATCGATAACGAACCTGGTTTTTTTGCGCGCATTGAAAAGATTGAGCCCGATCAGAAAAAGAACTGGTGGCAGATGTCTTTTTTAATTCTCTCCGTGCCCTTGAAATCCATGACCTGGATTCTCGATGATGAGCAGATGCGCGGCCAGCCGTTCACCATGAACAGCGTCCCCATGCAGATCAAAAAAGTGGAGGCGCCCGAAGTCGAACATTTTCGCGATTCTAAAACGCGCGTGGCAGAAGAGAGTGAAAGCAAGGGCTACGGCGGAAATATCATTTCCATGTTTGAGGAAGAATAGGCTGTAGCCTCTCTGTTCATGAGAGGCTTTGTCATTTCACCAGCAGCATCTTGAGCGAGCTTTGGTAGCTGTTATCCCCTGAAGAAACGGTCAGGGATGCCACGTAGATGCCCGTCGGCGCCGGTCGTCCATCTGACATCCGACCACTCCAGACAACTTTATGCGAGCCGGCTGACTGTACGGTGTTCACCAGCCCGTAAATTCGTTCACCCTGCATATTCACAATTGATAATTCGACGTGGGCGCGACAAGGCAGCTCGTACGAAATTGTGGTGCTCGGATTGAATGGATTTGGATAATTTTTCATCAACCCGTATGTTTGCGGCTTGTGCAACTGCGCCCGGTCATCGACCGCCGTCGTGCCGGTGAAATGCGATACGCCGTTATTCGTAGCAATCCACAGAGAGCCATCCACATCCACAGCGAGATCAAAAATATTGTTGCCGGCCAAACCATCCGCAACCGTATAGTTTGTAAAGGCATCCACTTCAATACCCCATTCGCCCGGTTTGTATTTGAATTTTGACAAACCATTGCTCGTTCCAATCCACATCACCATCTCATCCCCTCGCACGATGGCCTGAACCAGATTGCTAACGAGTCCCTCCTCAACAGTGAAAAACTCCCAACCGGCTTTTGTCTCGGTCGTATCGTGATAGCCAAAGCCGGCATCCGTACCAAACCACTGAGATCCATCATCGTCCATGAAAACGGCATAGACATTATGGGACCACAAGCCACTCCATTCGGAACTATAAGGGGATGGCGCGGTGATGGCATCGACATCCGTCAGACTGGTGCGCAAGCGCGCCACACCGTTGTTTTCACCGCTGCCTTGCGTGAGGCCGTTCTTGGTGCCAAAATATTTCCAACCGCTATCGGCATCCACGCCGATACAGGTGACATCCGTCCATGCCAGAATGGGATTCGTCGTCAGATCAAATGATCGCCAGCCCGTGGAGCTGAACCGGGAAGCACCTTTGGGCGTGCCAAACCACTGTTCGTGCCTGAGCGGATCAACTGCCACCGATGTCACGAAATTGTCAATGATGCCCGTGTTGTCGGTGCGATACGGCGTCGCTTTGGTCACGGCATCGATGGAGGGTATGGCAATGACGGATGCGCCATTGGCAGTGGCGATCCAGATTTCCGGCCCATATGAAGTGACCTCGAACACCATGTCATTTATATTGTTATCGGCCAGCGTCTGCTTGTTGTCATCCTTCACATAGGTGACCCATTTGGCGCCGTCAAACGCGGAAAGACCTTGATCTGTGCCGAACCACTTGTTGCCATTGCCATCGATGACAATGGCTTTGACCAAATCGCTCGCCAGACCGCTATTAGCGGTGTTGTAGGATGTCCAATCGCCTGCAGTAAGAATGGACGAAAAGACTGTCATGAACAGCATGATAGCGATGGTTTTCATAAAGACATTTAACTCCCGGTTTGGTTGTAGAGTTTTGCAGATCGAGCAATCCTTCGAAGCACGTTTTCGACTGCCCTCTTGGACAGTGAAGAGATAAAAAACGCAAAACAATCTGATTTATCAAGTAAAAAAATGTAAAGTGTTGAGAAAAATTTAGGGTTCGATAACGAATCGAGCGGGGCACACTATCCTATTCATCGCGGCAAAAATTAACCCACTAAAGTGGCGATCATCGCGATAACTGGCTGGAAAACGCGCGTTTTCATGACTTCAGAGAAAAGTATAGCAAACTTTTTTCCTTGACTGACATAGACTCGCCCGAGAAACGGATTGTAATCATTTTTCTCAATCTGCTGCAGGATTCCCCGATAGATCTTGGATGCGGAGGTGATGGCAAAACGGGAATCTTGATCGAGCATAGCTATCCCCGGCTCTGCTTCATTAAAATATTGATGCGCCCGATTCACCTGAAATGTCATCAACAGGCGCAGATGATCGCTGAATCGTTCCCCCTTTATATCCTCTTCAGTGACGCCAAATTCCCGCATCTCCCGCTGTGGCAGATAAATTCTGTTCATTTTCACATCTTCTCGAATGTCTCTGATGATGTTTGTCAACTGCATGGCGACGCCGAGTTTCTCCGCATAGATCAGCGCATCGTCATCTGAAAAACCGAGCACATGCGTCATCATCAGACCGACGACACCGGCGACCCGGTAGGCAAATTGGTATAAATCGGCAAAAGTCTCATAGCGATTTTTCACCAGATCTGCTTTGACGCCATCAAGCAGATCAAGAGGATACTGTATCGGTATGTGTCGTCGGATGGCGACTTCTACAAAAGGTTTGATTACCGGATGCTCGGACTCACCGCGCCGAAAGGCGATCTGCAGTTCACTGGCGACGGACGCCACTTCATCGAACAACTCCGCCTGCGAACGACCGCGCGGATTATCGACAATGTTGTCGACATATCGACAAAAACTGTACAGCGCAAAGGTGTCCCATTTTTTGCTCTTTGGCAGAATTTGTGATGACAAATAAAAACTTTTTGAGTAGTATTCTGTCTGCGATCTGGCATACTCGAAAGCAGCCTGCATCGTCTTGTCCGCAAAGGGCCTCATGCAACACCTCATCTGTCTATTTTATGTCTATCATTTTTTATTATGATCAAACAATTTTTAGACAAAAATAGTCCTTTAATTTGAAATGATTATCGTTCATATTTTGATGATTTATCAAAAATAAAGATACAGAGAGCCCGGCAATTTCACTTCTTTTATTTGGGAGCAGATTTTAACGAGCGACGATTGCGTATGATGCTTTCGGCGGTGAAGATGAGCAGGGCAGTCCAAATAATACAAAAGCCAAGAAAGCGCGTACGGTTGAACGGTTCGCCGTAGAGGAAGACGCCAATGAGGAACTGCAGTGTTGGTGCGATGTATTGCAGAATACCCAGCACCACCAGCGTCACACATCGCGCCGATGCGGAGAATAACAAGAGCGGAACAGCGGTGATGGCGCCGGAGAAAATGAGCAGCAATGAGGTGGATATAGAGCCGTGCATGAAAGCAGCCTGGCCGGATTTTTCGAAATAGAATGTGGCGGCCAGAGCGGGCAAAAGGAGAAACAACATCTCCAACGTCAGGCCCTCAATGGCGCCCAATGGCGCGATTTTTCGCGCCAGGCCGTAAAAGCCGAAGGAGAACGCCAGTACGAGAGCAATCCAGGGAAATGCGCCATAATTTATCGTCAAATAGATGACGCCGCTGCCGGCCAAAATAATGGCAGCCGTTTGACCCGCGCGCAACCGTTCTTTTAAAAAGACCACGCCCAACAGCACATTGATGAGCGGATTAATAAAATATCCCAGACTCGCTTCGACAATAAACTCATTGTTGACCGCCCAGATATAGGTAAACCAATTGAAAGAGATGAGCAGCGCTGTAACCATGAAAATAAGGCTGTCGTGCGGACGTTGCCGGATGAGGCGCAGCCAGGCCCACTGTCTTCGCATGGCTAAAATGATGAGCACAAATACGAGCGACCACATCGTTCGATGCAACAGAATTTCAAGAGGCAAAATATGTCCCAGCAGTTTCCAGTATATCGGCAGAAAACCCCACAAGACATAGGCGGCCAGACCCTGTAGTATTCCTTTTTCCATTCAGTCCTGCATGAACAACAAACAGGTAAATTTAACAAATACTTTTCCAAATAGACAGCTTAAAAAAATCCTTTTTATAATCCGGCAATTTTTATACTTTCCCAACTGGAATTTACCGTTGCATATTGTATGGAGAAGACCATGAAACGATTCGCACTTGGCTTTTTATTTCTGTTCATGATGCATTGCGACTATTTTGCCACGCCGGCCGAAGAGATCACATTGCCGTCGCTTTTCACTGACGACATGGTTTTGCAGCAAAAGATCAAGGCGCCTGTTTGGGGCAAAGCGACGCCTGCAGGAAAAGTGACAGTCGAATTTCAGGAGCAGAAAAAAGCGACTGTTGCGGATGAAAACGGCGACTGGATGATTCGATTCGAGCCGTTGACCGCGGGCGGACCGTTCACATTGAAAATTAGCGGCAAGGATACAATCTTTTTATCAAACGTCATGGTCGGCGAAGTATGGATTTGCTCCGGCCAATCCAATATGGAATGGGGAGTTAATAATTCCAACAATGCCAGGGAAGAAATAATGGCGGCCGATTTTCCGAGCATGAGACTGTTTCATGTCAATCATACCACCAGCCTGAATAAAAAAGAGGATGTCGATGCGGCAGGATGGAAAGTCTGCTCGCCGGCGTCCGTTCCGTCATTTTCGGCAGTGGCCTATTTCTTTGGCCGCCATTTACATCAAGAGCTGCAGCTGCCCATCGGTCTCATCCACACCTCGTGGGGGGGAACAGTCGCCGAGGCCTGGACAGCAGCGGATTTTCTCGCGCAAATGGAGGATTTTGCACCGATCATTGAAGCATTGAAAACCTCCGCTGCGAGCGAAGAGGAATTGCGCGCAGATTATGATCGCAAAATGCGAGAATGGAAAGAAAATGTGGACGCCAAAGTGAAAGCGCAATCAGGCGGCATTTCCTGGCAAAACGTCGATTGCGACGATTCTGCCTGGGAAAAAATGAGCCTGCCCGTGTTGTGGGAGGGCGCCGGACTGCCGGGATTTGACGGCATTGTCTGGTTCCGCAAGACAATCGAAATAGCCGATGATGCTGCAAATGAAGGCTTTACCCTGAGCCTGGGTCCAATTGATGATCAGGATATAACCTACATCAACGGGCAGCAGATCGGCACAACCGACTTGTATAATGCGCCGCGCGAGTACACCATTCCGGCGGGCACTCTAAAAGCCGGCGCCAATGTCATCGCCATACAGGTGCTCGATACCGGCGGTGGCGGCGGCATCTGGGGTGATGCCTCACAAATGTGGTTGAAGAGCGAATCCGGGGCCGTTGTGCAATTGTCCGGGGAGTGGAAATACAACATCGGCGTGAGCTTGCGAGACGTGCCGCCGCGCCCGCCGACACCGGATAATCCCAACTATCCGACCGTCCTCTACAATGCCATGCTGGAACCGTTGATGCCTTTCGCCATCCGCGGCGCCATTTGGTACCAGGGCGAGGGCAATGCAGGTCGCGCCTATCAGTATAGAGAGCTTTTCCCGACGATGATCACCTCGTGGCGGACAAACTGGGGCCAGGGTGATTTTCCCTTCCTGTTCGTCCAGTTGGCGAACTTTCGGCAGGTGCTCGACCATCCCGCGGAAAGCGATTGGGCTGAACTGCGCGAGGCACAAACCAAAACGCTGTCCCTGCCGAACACCGGCATGGCCGTGATCATTGACATCGGCGAAGCGGACAACATCCATCCCGGCAATAAGCAGCAAGTCGGCCGACGGCTTGCCCTGAACGCGCTCGCCAGAGTGTATGGTCAAGACATCGTCTATTCCGGCCCACTGTACAAATCCATGCGTTTGGAAGGCGACAAAATTCGACTGAATTTTGATCATGTCGATGGTGGTCTGCTTGCCAGAGGCGGAGACCTCACCGGATTCGCCATTGCCGGCCAAGATAGCAACTTTGTCTGGGCAGATGCGGTCATTGATGGTGAGACAATCATTGTTTCGAGTCCGAATGTTGCCAATCCCCTTGCGGTGCGCTATGCCTGGGCGGATAATCCGATCTGCAATCTCTATAATGCCGAAGGATTGCCGGCATCCCCATTTCGCACGGACGACTGGGCCGGTGTGACAAAAAATGCACAGTGAAAATGGCATATTACATTTTGGCTAACCGGCGTCAGCGACCTGTTTTCGACGCCAAGAGAATATCAATTCATTGAACATCATTAGGATAAGGAGAGAGCGCAGTGCAAGAAAAGAAAGAGAACAGCAGCATCAATCGCCGGCAGTTCCTCGGCGGCCTGGCCGCGGCTTCGGCATTCACCATTGTCCCACGCCACGTCCTCGGCGGCGCAGCCGGGCCAGCGCCAAGCGATAAACTCAATATCGCCGGCATCGGCGTCGGCGGCATGGGCAAAGAGAATCTCAAAAACATGGCTACGGAAAACATTGTGGCTCTTGCTGATGTGGATTGGGAATACGCCAGGGAAGCATTTGAGACATATCCCGACGCACGTCGCTACAAAGATTTTCGTCTCATGCTGGAGGAACAGAAGGATGTCATTGACGCCGTTTTGATTGCCACGCCGGATCACACACATGCGGTTGCCAGCGTCGCGGCCATGCAGTTGGGCAAGCATGTGTATACCCAAAAACCGCTCACCCATACTGTGTACGAAGCGCGTGTTCTGGCGGATATGGCAAAAGAGAAAAAACTGATCACGCAGATGGGCAACCAGGGCCATTCCGGCGAGGACATTCGTCTGGAAACCGAATGGCTGCAGGATGGCGCGATCGGCGATGTGACCGAAGTACACATCTGGACGGACAGACCCGTGTGGCCGCAGGGAATTTATAAGCGCCCCGAGCAAATGGAGCTCAAAAAAGGCCTGGATTGGGATTTGTGGCTCGGCCCGATGCGCTTCAGAGCGTATAACGAGATCTATCATCCGTTTCGTTGGCGCGGCTGGTGGGATTTTGGCACCGGTGCGCTCGGCGATATGGGATGCCACTTCATTGACCATCCGTGGACGGCCCTCAAGCTCACCTATCCCACAAGCGTGAACGCCAGTTTTTGCATGGATTTTACAGATGAAGACATCTGGCAAAAACTGCCGCTTGACGAAACGTTTCCCAAGGCATCCATTGTCACGTACAACTTTGGCGCCCGCGACAACATGCCGGCCCTCAAGCTCATCTGGTACGATGGCGGTCTGCAACCACCACGGCCGGATGAACTGGAACCCCGTCGGCGAATGCCCACCAATGGTGCTCTCTATATTGGTTCCAAAGGCAAGTTGCTGCAGGGTGATGATATGGTGCGTTTGATTCCGGAATCGGCCATGAAAGCTTATACCATCCCGGAGAAGAGGATTCCCAGGATTGAAATCTCACACGAGCAGAACTGGATCCAGGCAATTAAAGAGAACAAGCCGGCCAGTGCGGATTTCAGCTATGCGGGTCCGCTGGCAGAGTCGGTGCTGCTGGGCAATATCGCCTTGAAATTCCCCTATGAGGTGATCGAATATGATCCAGTCAATATGGTGATCAAAGGAAATGACGCCGCGACGGCGATGCTAAAGATGGCGTATCGCAAGGGATGGTCGCTATAGCACGATTGTGCCCGAGATATTGTGAATGACGCTTCTTTTTCCAAAAAAGCCCGGCGGCCGCATGATGGCGCCGGGCTTTTTTCCATCCATGTCCATCTTTAGAGAATCGGCATGATGTGCAAATGTCCGTTTCCACTCCGGTTAAAAGGGAACCCTGGCCCGGAAAAGCGTTGCATTATTCAGCGCGGTTATTTGGTAGCGTGTTGTCGCCGGCGAAAAAAAAGCCTCTCCGCGGTTGAATATATCTTGCTGTTGTTTGTATTTGACGGCTATCTTGCCATGCAGCAGCAAGACAATTTCGGGCGTTTCGCAGCGATCATTTGCAAAGGATTCATCGGCATACAAGGTTAATTTGCTCAATTCAAAATCTTCCGCGGGTGTGCGATAAATGCGTTCAGCATAGGAAACAGCCTGTCCGGTAAAAATCTCCGCTCGTTCATCGCTGTAATCTACGGTTCTCATCAATTCATTGACATCAATATATTTCTCTGTCAATCCGCCGCGCAGCACATTGTCCGAGCTGGCCATCAATTCCATCGTTGTTCCGAACAAATAAGCGTGCAGCACGCCGGCGCCCTGAAATGTGCTTTCACCTGGTTTAAGGTGCAGCAAATTCAGCAGATAGATAGAAAAAAGACCGCGATCACGATGCCCATCTGGTGAGGGGAATGTCTCGGCGGCTCTTTGTGCCCAGTAATCGGCTTGATCCATATCTTTGGGTTTTTCAGAATTCAACCTCATGATGAGAGAATTCAGCATCGCATCCACCTGATTTTGCGGCAAAAGCATGATGTGTCGGTAGAGTCCGGCGACTCCACTCGCATAGAATGGCGATAGCAATGGCCGAAACTCTGGCGTTGCTTTGAGACGTCGTTCTATTTCTTTCCGGGGTTGAAAACCATGCAGCATCCAAAAATCGGTCAACGCCACATGAACCTCCGGCTTATGATTGTCATCCTTATAGCAGCGATTGGGGGCGTCGAGCGCCACAGCCGAAGCGTTCTCTCTCGCAAATCCTTCCTCCGCTTGACTCTTTGATGGATGCACCTGAATGGAGAGCATCTCGCGGGCATCCAGCACTTTGAAGAGGTAGGGAAGATTTTTGCCAAATCGGCCAATGACATGTTGCCCCAGGGCGGATTTCGCGTCATTTTTGATGAACCTGTCCAGAAAAGTTTCGCTGTTTCCGGACATTAATTTTGCCGGCGCCTGAGCATGCGCGCCCAGCCACAGCTCGGCAAAGGGCAGTTTGTGATCATTTCTCAATCCCAGCAAATCCGGAATAAAGTCATATCCACCCCACGCATAATGTTTCACCACCCCTCGCAATTGATAGACTTTGCCCTGTTCCATATCCCTCTACTCGGATGTGCTATACCCTGCAAACTCTTCGGCATTATGCGGAATTCATGAGATTCGCCATGTTGAAATTCTGACGATGTTTTCTCTTCACAACGAATGACTGTTAAATGTAACCTTTTGCAGTGAGGAAAAAAAATGATTTTTATCGGACGAGCGGAGAGGCGGGAAGGGCACGATTATTCGAGAGGTTCAGCACCGGAAGAAGAGTGAGCAGGCGTCGTGCGCGAATATTTTTTCTTTTCAACTGGTATTGCGATCAGGCTTCCTTCTGAAATGGACAGATCGACGAATGAACCATCGTCGATCTGTGTTGTCAAGGCAAACGATGCGGGGATACGAATAGCTAAACTGTCACCCCATTTCTGAACTTGTATTTCCATGACCGCTCCGTCGCTTCTTGCACATTGTAATGCTCACGCACAGCTGCGCCTCTTGCCAGTCGGGCAAGTCAAGTCCGACAGCTTAAACTCATAATGGATTGCGGGTCATCATGCCGGCATTTTTTGAATGCGACAGACCCTGATATTATACCGCGCACTCTGCCTGAACAGTTCAAGCAACAGGCGTCTCGTCGGCGGCTAAGCTCTGCAAATCTCTGCACAGCACATCGCAACGCGCAGGTCGCCCGGTGAATCGGGCGACCGCGCGCGATCTCCCCTATTTCACCAGCAGCAGTCGTTGCACCGCCCCAAAGTCTCCGGCGTCCATTTTGCAGAAATATAAACCGGCGGCGACGAGTTGATCCGCATCATTTCGTCCGTCCCAGCAGATCTCAAATGAACCGGCGTCGCGATTCTCATCCAACAACATCCTCACCAGTCGTCCCCGAACATCGTAAAGTCGAATCATCACACGTTCCGTCTTTGCCACGTCGTAGCGTATGATGGTGAATGGATTGAACGGATTCGGATAGTTGACATGCAGGGCAAAATCCGGCCGTAAATCTGCAGACACTTGTCCAAAGACTGTCACCGGCACCGGCCCATAGGATCTGATTTGGCCGTCAAGCGTCACGGATTCCAATTTATAAAAATGACTTGCTAATCCGGCGACATCGATATAACTATAGTCCGCGCCGCGACCAGAATCGCCCTGACTGGCAATGAGTTGGTCATTGATTCTGCTGAACGGTCCATCGCGGCCATCGCCCCTCAGGATATTATAGCCCGCGACGTTAATCTCGCTGTCGGTACGCCACAAGAGCGTGACACTGTTCCTTTCAAAACGGGCCTGCAAAAAGGACAACTTGATGACAATGGGCGCCAGTTGCAGGCCGACGATCACCGGATCGTGATCGGAGGATCGATAGGGTCCGGGATCATAAAGGGCTGCAGCATTGCTGCTGTGATAGTCCAATGCTGCCGGCTCATCCGCATTGATGTGCCAGAGAGCCGTGCCGGCTATTTGCGAGTATAAAGACGGGGATACGAAAGCATGATCCAGCGCCCCTGCTTGTCCCTCGTAGACGTAACTGTAAACATTCGCCTCGGCCGTTTCAACGAGATTGACGTATCCCGCTTCTTTCAATACCGTAAGCGGATCTTCATGGCAATAAGCATTGAAATCACCCATGATGAGAATATCATCATCATTGGCGCCGGTTGGATTTGCCGCCAACCACTCTTTCAAGGCAATAGCCGCATTGACGCGCGTCTGGTTGCAGTGTCCCTGTCCGTCTCCGGCATCTTCATCGCCGGGACACGGAGTGCTCTTGGAACGGAAATGGTTGATGACAAAAATGACCAGCTGCTCATTTTTATCCTGAAACATCTGCGCCAGTGACGGTCGATTGGAGGCATCAAACATGGGATCAACAGTATGATCAAGAATCGCCAAATCGCCAACAGGTGTTAAAAATTCCGGCTTGTAGATGATGCCGCAGGTGATCTCGTCATCACCGATATGATCAAGACCGGGATCAATGAAACTATATGCACCGGGCGTTGCCTCGTTCAATCCGCTCACCAGATCTTGCATGGCACTCTTCGCAGTAAATCCATCATTCTCCAATTCAGCAACGCCTAACAGGGCGGCATCGATTGCTGTCAGGGCGCTGATCAGCTTTTCGCGTTGTCGCACATAGTCGTCGAAAGTAGCTGCACCGCGACTCGTTGGGAAGCCACCTCCTTGTCCGTCACCATTAAAAAAGTTGCCGAGATTGAAAGATGCGGCCTTGACGACACTATTGACCGATGCCGGCGCTCTTCGGGGATTCTCATCCACAAGGCTGATATCCTCGGTTGGATGAATCTCGTATCGCGCAAAACTATAATCCAGCACACCCGTGAGAGATGACAGCTTTGCACCCAGGCGCAGCGTGTTTGCGAAAAAGTAGGGAATGGGTTCGGGATTTTCAGCACGACTACCGTCATCCAGTTGAATGCGTCGATGGTCATTTGCGAGCTGCAAATTGATGGCGTCCGCCCCTGGCGCAACACTATTTGTGGGTGCGAACAGACGTCCGTTGACAGCAAGTTCGAGCTCACCGTATTTCGCCAGGCCTTGTGTGCTGGTCACGGTCAGCTCCGAGCCGATTCGGATCAGCATGCCCTCGCAAGCTTCAAGCTCGTCGAGGGATGCAACCGGCAGGAGAAGGGGTTGCGGTTCAGGTACGGCGATATGGCGGACGATGACCGCTTGAGTGAGTTCGGTTATTTCGGTGCGATCATAATAGTCGCGCACCTTCCCGGTCAGCCGAACCACATCTCCCACAGTGAAATCGACGCCAAAACCGCTATCATAGACAAAAATCCCTTCGGATGTCGATGCATGCGCGTCGAATTGCGCGCTCTCTTCCTGCATGAAGAAACCGTTCAGCTCCTCCCCCGCCTGGAAGTCGCCGGTGACAACGCCTTCGATCATGACGCCGGAGCGGCCGTCATATGGACTGGCGGCGGTGTTTCCCTGAATCGCGTGTATCAATGTCGCCGACAAACTGTAACCGCCTGTGAATCGGCCGGGAGAGTAGAGCGCGCCGTCGGCATCCGGCGCCAGAGAATGCTTGATAAATGTTTCGCCGATCACATCAGGTGATCGTGTGATCGATTGATTATCCCCGGCGGCTCCATCAAAAGTCACTGAAACGATATCGGATGAGCCATCATTCATGGTCACTGTGTCGCCGGAGTTATTCAAACCGAGGGATCCACTGCTCGCGGTTTGCACCAGAGCGCCGCCGAAATCGCCGCTCGGAGATCCGCCGCCAAACAGCACCAGCGCCCCACCCTTATGAAGAATCGTCCCATCAGCGAAAACATGGCGCACGCTGCTCGCATCCGCCAAAGACCAGCCCGACAAATCGACATCCCCATTCGAGCTATTGACAATTTCAACAAATTCATCATCAGCCGTGTCCACCACTCCGTCGCCATTGGCATCTCCCTGCTGGGCATCCGGATCGGCGAGAATTTCATTGATGACCAGCGCTGCATCCACATGCTGGCGAATATCAGCATCGCCACGAGGTTCAATGACAACATGGTCCTCATTCCAGTCAACGAGGCCAATGAGTCTGGTGAGTTGATCATCAACGACAGGGACGTAGGAAAAGGAGCCTTTCTTTCCGATCCGAACCTCGCCGGAGCCATCATTGACCGACCATTCGCCGTCGCCGAGATCAATGCCGGACACCGTCACATTCTCGAGGCAGACCAGCACACTTTCCCACTGTTCGGCAGCGACCTCGCCGGTCGTAGCTACTGCCGGATCCGGCAGTTTATTCGCACTTGATGATATCTGAAATTGAGTTACATCGTCCAGTTCTGTCCGGCTGTCCTTTTCACGAACGGTGCCGGTCAATTTGACGCGATCCGCCGTCGCCGGATTGTTAACGTCATCGGCGATCCACAGGCCGCGCCACGGACCGCCGACCGCTTCGGCGATGAAATAACCGCCACTGAAGAGAGCTGTCACAACGCCTTCGGTCACAATATCCGCTTGATCTTTGAGAGGCGAATCACCGTCAGGAGCAGCGGTGTATTGAATATCATAAATAGGTGTGGCGCTCGCGCCGCAATCGGCGCTGTGAGCGCCGATCCCGTCGAACGTGTCCACTGCATAGCCAGACCATTCGGTCTCAAGCTGGAACACCGCATTGCCGGAGCAGACAGCGGGCAATCGACGCAGGGTATTATCAGCCGTACTGAGCAGGTCGCTGCCCCATTCTGTCCCGGGATCTTGGCCGATGACGCCAATGATGTCAATGAGCACCTCGCCATGTCGGAGGGCGATGGCGTCATCACCATTATAGCCAAGGACCGAGCCGTTTGTCATATCAGCGACAGCGATGAGGAGTGAATCCGCGGATGAATGGGCGATGACATAGACATCTGCATGGTCGAGAATGCCGGTGAGACCAACGGATGAAGAAACTTCGGCAGCGCCGTTGGTATAGCGCTCCAGGGTGTAGGCGGACAGATCGATGGGCGATCCCGTACCATTGTACAACTCGATAGCTTTGTTAAAGCCGCTCCCTTCGACATATTCGGAGATGAACAGATCAGTTGGTTCACCCGTCACACGGGTGGCGATACAGAATAATGCAACAAACAAAGAGCGAATTTTCATTTCGACCCTCCATTATAAATTAAATTGAAATATCAACAATCTTGCGATCGTTACAAAATTCGATCTCACAACTGATGGCAAAAAATCGAGCGCATCAGCACGACTCGAAATCACGAGGCGCCAGGTTCGATTAAAGAGATACGGATATTGTGTAAAAATTCTCAGCTTTAATATAGAATCATGGCTTTTTATTGTAGAACAGAGATGAGCTGGTGGCAGCAACTACCTGGGAAAATGAGTCCGACGATATTCAGCTATGGCGCCCTGCAAGTGCGCTGGTATGGCTTGATGTACGTCGTCGCGTTCGCCGTTGTTTACTTTCTGGTGATGTATCGCTATCGGGTTGAAGGTATTGTGATCAATAAAAAAGCGACGCAAAACTGGTTTAGCATAGCCATCTTGGCGCCGTTCTCGGACCTTTGAGCATGGGACAGACATTGTGCGTTGCCATGGTTCTTGCCGGTGCAGCGCTCATACCGATCGCCAGGAGAGGCGCAACATCAGCGTGATCATCCCACCCATCAGACTTGATCCTGTCGCGGCAGCGAGAGTGGCAACGGACACCAGCCATTCAAAGCAGAATGATTGATCAGGCCACTCATCGCCGGAGGGAGAGGACCAAAGAGGAGTCGCATAGCTGAGAGAGGATCGCAGCAAAAGTGCGCCCTTTTCCGCGTCCGAATACAAGCAGCAGAAGGACCGTCGACGCACAATTCGATCACGCCGTAGCCCTCAATGCCCAAACGGAATATGTCGTTCATCAAAGTCATCGATTGGTGCTTCACTTTCAGTATGGCATTGACCACCCGCTGCCAGTCAAATATTTGCCAATTTCCTGACGAACGCGTGCTTTGCTGCTCGCAGATGCGCGTCAATTCCTTCACAATTGGATGCGGCAGCATGGCGGTTTCAAAGGCAACCTGAGCCTGGTCCTGTTGCGCCACCCAGGCTGGTATGACGGCTTTCTCATCTGGCGTCGCCAATTCCAAGACTGCACCCGCCGCATTGGCGATGACATATCCCGCCAGTTCGTCGCGTGCGCTCATGGCGGCGAACAGGTCATTCTGCCAGCTGCGCGAAATTTCGGCAAAGCTCGCAACAGGACGCGTACAATGGATGGGATGTGTATCATGCCACAATTTCATCTGCGTGAAGCGCTCATCAGGTGCGCAAATTTTTTCAAAATGAATGGCGGGCATCTCTGCATAGCCATGGCTGATATTCTTCTTGTTCACGGTAAAGACAGCGGTGCTGCCGCAGACCTCGTAACCGAAATAGCCGTAGCGTTGTCGCTGGCCGCCCAGCCAGGAGAGATGATAGCCTTCCGCCCGCATGACCTGCAGACAAAACTGCAGCAGACGCCGCATGTGCCCCTGACCGCGATCATTCGGATGAGATGAGACAGCGCCGATCGCCGCCAGTTTGAGCGGCGTCGCTCCCACATGCAGCTCTACGGGATACAATCCGACGATGGCGCGGATTTTCCCGTGCCGCTTGATGGCGTAATTCATCGACATACTTTCGTCGGTCGGCTTGTAGAGTTTTGGCAGGACCCGGGGAAAATCGATCGGATAATGCTCGGAAAAGACGAGATTTAAAAAATCGATGGCGTTTTCATAATCGCCCGCTGTAAGTTGAGTGATCGGTTCCATTCCGTCCGTCATCATTGCGTTTTTAGCGAATGCGTTGCGAAGAGCGGTCAGGGCTATCTATTTCATCAGCAAGATTTTTATGCTGGCAACGGAAAAAGGTGTGGACACTTGCACGAGATAGACTCCGCTGGCCAGATCAGCGCCGTTCAATTGCAGGGAATGGCTTCCTGCCGCTTGCCTCTCTGTCGACAGCGATCGAACGAGGCGGCCCAGCGAATCAAAAACATTCAGCCTCACAACCTCTTCGTTCGGCAGCGAGTATGAGATCATGGTGGCAGAGTTGAAGGGATTGGGATGAGCTGTCAGGCGAAAAGTTTTTGGCGCCTGATGTCCGGTCACCTGAGTGTCGACTGTCTTTCCAGTGAAAAGAATGGCTGTCACCGACAGCTTTGGCAAGGTCAACGAGCAGGCGCTGCTGGTCACTGCGACCGCATCATCCTTCAACGCATTGTCCGAATGCGATTTGAACGTTTCACTCGATGGCAAGTCACTCAATTGCAGAACCTTGTATGCACCATCCGCGATTTCAAAATTCGCCAGATTGAGCGTGGCCGTCTGAGGATCGGTATCGCGGTTCACCAGGATCGCGGTCAGCGAATCGCCGGCGGCATTGACCGACGCGTAGGCGTTCACGATATCCGCCGCGCGCGTGGAAGAAAATATGCGCATATCGCGCATATAATGGCTGCAGAGATGCAGCACCTCCCACATGCCGACTTTCCAGCTCCACGGCGTGAACAGTTCGACGCCCTCATCCGCGAAAACGCCCAGGGTCGAGGCATACCAGACGGCTGTGACGTTCGGATTTTCGCTCCGGATGTCCATCTCGGTGACGCCGAGACCGACGCCATGGTCTGCGCCGATATATTTTTCCAGCCATCCAAGACATCTGCGGAATATATACTCTTTGCGCAGTGCGTCATTCCAGCCCCCGCCGATGCGCTTGACGCCGTTGGCACCCGGATAGACATAGTCCTCATCAAACCAGACGCGATGCAAATTGAGGACATCCGAGACGCTGCTTTCACCGGGATAAAAATGCAGGTCGACCACATCCAGCAGTCGCACGCCGCTGGCAGCCTGTTCTTCAGCGATGCGCAGGATGAAATACTCCAGCCAGACATAGCGCTTGCCTTTGTAAGAAATGGCATCATTTTTCCAGTTATACCACTGCCACTCATTCGCCGGCACCGGCCCGCCCAATTTGATATCCGGAAAGTAGGCGCGCGCCTTTTTCGCCACTTCGAAATAGATCTGCATGAAGGACTCGGCATTGGGCTGTTGCGGCATCACATCGTCGTGGGTGCCATTCCAGATCTCCGGCTCGTTATCCATGCTCCAGTAACGGAATTGTGCTTTATCTGTTGATCCGATATAACAGGTCAATGGTAAGAAAAGTTACGGAGAAATTCAAGGGATTAAAAGAGTGAAACGTGAAACGGCAGATGTGAGACGAAAGACGCTACGTCTCACATTTCACGTTTCACGTTTGACTTACCGTTTCGTAGTATTATGAA
>JAFGJB010000145.1 GCA_016929295.1 Candidatus Zhuqueibacterota bacterium
CGCCCGGCTCGACCAGTTCCAATACCAAAAGTCAACGTCCTGGTAATAGTTAGCCCAGTCACGCTGCCGCAATCGGTACTCGTTGTAGTCATAGATGCTATCAAAATTACCGACATTAATAAAATAGGTGTGGTTCTTGCCATCGAGATTGACATCGGCATGCGCCGCCGCTAAAGTCTCATAGTCATTTTCCCGCCAGTTGCCGTAGGCGGTCAAACCGCTAAAAGTCAACCACAGTCCGATTTCAACGCCAAAGAAAGCAGCTGCTTTGCCATTCGCCTCAGCATATCGCTGGCCGAGCCCGGGGACGAGCAGAGACATGAACATGGCCTTGCCCCTGTTTTTCGGCGCGAGCGGTTTTTGCAGTTCATCCGACTGAACGCTGGACGACTGCTGTTGACCAAGCACGAAAGTATAGGGCGCAGCATCGATGAATGGCTGATCTGTCTTTCGCAACGGCGTGCCCGCCAGGCTCGACGTGAAAGTGACGGCCAAGAGAAGGAAAAGAATTTTCATGACATCACCAGTATACTCGTAAAGTAAGTGCTGTTTCGGTTTCGTATGCATTCTGCAGGGGTTCCAGGCGCAGACCGATAGCGACGCGCCTGTTATAACGCGTCGTCGTCCAGGCGGCATCCACGGCGCTGAGCAGGTGGTTGATGATCACCACGGTCGTGGCCGTCGTCGCCTTTTTGAAGGTATCATTGCTGGCATCCCGGCGCGTCTCATAATAGTAGCGGTTGTGATTGATCTTGCCGGTTTTATTATAGCGCGCGGTTATCTCATGATCGGTCATGGCGATGTCGTTGTCTGGATCCGTGCGAAAATCATCCCATCCCCAGCTGAACTGATGATACTTGCCGATCATTTCATAATACTGCTGATCCTTTTCGCGATGCAGGCCGTGACTGAAATTGGCGTGCTCCCAGTCGCGCAATGGTTCAAGATTACTCGGATTGTACTCGATGCCGGCCTGGTGGGCGATCCATCGCCAATAATCCGCTTCGCTCCAATGCGAGTTCGCATAGTCGTGAAACTCATCCTCAATGCGTTTGCCTTCATTTGTCTGCTTGACGTAGATGGCCCACGAAGCGATTTCAACGCCCAGAAAGGCCGCCGCCTTTACGTAGGATTTTGCATAGGCTTGCCCGCTGCCCGGGATGACGGCTGACATGGCCAACGCCAGCTTGGGATTCCTGGCATTAGTTGCGGATGTCGCTGCCGGCGTCAATTCATCGGCCGCAAAGGTGGGCAGGGCGTTTTGCGCCACAAATGTCTGCATGTCGCCGGCGACGAGGCCGCTCAGGCAGGTCAGCAGAAAAATGGTCATTTTTTTCACCAGCATCTCCTCTTCACACTAGTCAATGAAATCAAACAGGAGCGTGAAATAGTATCGCCACTCATTACCAAAGGTATATCCCTCGTTTTGATGATCATCGAGACCATAGGCCGCATCAAACGCCAGAGCGGTCGGAAAGCCATAGAAGGAAAACAGCTGCATTCGCAGACCGCCGCCAACGACGCGTTTGAACTTTTCCCAAGCCACCTTGTCTTCATCAAAAGCATTACCGCATTCAAAAAAAGCCGATAGAAACAGTTTATCGGTCGTCAAATGCAGCACCTGCTTCTGAAAATGGCTGAATATTGGAAAACGGTAGGTGAACCGTCCGAGCAGCATCTTGCGGCCTTCGATGGCATAGAAGGGATAGCCGCGCAAGCCGGGCATGCCGCCGGCAAAGAAATTAAAAAAGCTGTCAAGAGGGCGATCGATATAGCCACCCTTGAACAGCGCCGTCAGGGCATGTTTTCGCGACCACGGCATGCCGATCTGTTCCGACCATTCCAGCTCTATTTTATTGATATTGAAATGGGCATATTCCTTTTGCGCTAAAATGTTTTCGTCTTCGGTGGAATAGCCGACGAAGAATTTATTGAACTCGTAGGAATAGCGCAGCATAATTTTTCGCCCCGCCGAAGGATTGATGCTGCTGTTCATTCCCGGCGCCACTTTGTCCCAATCCCACTGCAGCCGAATATGATTGCCGATGAAATAGGTATTGGCGGGCGAGCGGAACTGCACGCCCTGTGGCGCGAAATAAAAATCGCCGATTTTGCTCGTATAACGCGAGTGCACAAAAGAGGTGCGCAGGCGCAGGTCATCTTTGAGATCATAATAGCCGCCGACATCTCCTTCGACAACGCGAAAATGGACATCCACCGGCACTTCCTGGGGATAATCCTCGATAATTGCAATGTTGCGTTCGACATTGCGGGTGAAATAGTAAAATTCGACGAACAGGGTCGGCGGCAAGTGACGGTATTCCATCATGGTGAAAATATCGACGTCGAGCAACCGATTCGCCGCCACGCCGCCGAGGACTGAAATCTTGTTCAGGATGTCGCTGGCATAAAAATAGGTGCCGAGCTTGAGGCGCAGAGAATCGACCATGACGCGCGGCAGAAACGAGAACTGGCCATAGCGCACGCTATAAGGCTTTACCTGCACATCCGGCAATTTGGCATCATCGTAATGACGTTCTGCGACCAGACGATTGGAATCAAAAGAGTTCTGCAGCTCCGGCGCCAGCTCCAAGGCATCCACATACTCGGCCAGCGCGGGATCAAGCGCCTCTGGCGCAGAGAGCGCCGAAATTTTATAGCCGTCGTGATCGAACAGGGAAAAAAACAGCGTCCCGTCAACGGCGACGTTCGGCATGAACGCGCCGCCGAGGACGTTGGTCCACTGCTTTTCATCGCCACCAGAGAGATCGATGCTGTAGATGTTAAAGATGCCGCTTTTATCACAGGCGTAATAGATACGCGTCCCGTCAGGACTAAAGACCGGATCGCGGGCATCGGCCTCGCCGCTGACCAAATCCGTGATGCGGCCGTCTTTGACATCCAACAGCTTGATGTCGCGGCCGTGGCGCTGCGCCTGCGCGTAGACGATTTTTTTGCCGTCCGGTGAAAAATGTGGCGTATAAACGCCTTCGCCGTTCGCGAAAGTGGTCAGCTGACGTATTTTGACGCCATCTTTGTCGAGCAGCAGCAGATTATCCGTGCCGTCGGACTGCGTCACGCAGACGATAGAGTTGCCATCACTCGACCAGCTCGGCTCGAGGACGCGCAAGCCCTCGGTCAGCTGTTTTTCTTTTTTCTTTTTGACGTCCAGGCGAAACAGATCGTTGTAATGCGATTGATGTTTCGTGCGTTCAGTTTTGCAGTAAAGGAGAGAAGCGCCATCCGGCGACCAGGCGAGCTGGCTGTTGACGCCGCCTTTAAGCGTCTTGGTCTTGCCTGTTTTGCGGTCATAGAGCTTTAGGCTCGTGAGGGTGAGATAGTCCGAACTCTCACTGCCGCAGAAGGCCACAGAACGGCCATCCGGCGAGGTGGCGGGCGCGATATTGCCAATGCCTTTGTCGATGAGCCGCTTCCCTTCCACCCTGTTTTGTGCAATCGTCGCCAGTCGCGTCTTATAATAGGTGTGCAATTGAACTTTCCAGCGCTCGTAAAGCTCGTCGCTGCCCAGACCGGTGACCTCCTTGATCGATCCCTCGATGGTGAAGCGATTCTTTTTGCGCATGCCCTCGGTTAATTCTCTGAGCGACTCGTCGCCCCAGTTGTGGGCAATATAGCGCGTGAGCGCATAGCCGGTGTTATACGTTCGCTCATTGCCGATGCTGTTTTTGCCGAACACGCCCATTTCAGCAAACGAGAGCAGCTCATCCTCCATCACAGCCGTGCGAATGAGCATATCGCGGTGGGTGTCCCAGCGATCATAATCCAGATCCGGCGCCTGGAACTGCGCCATACCTTCGGCCAGCCACATAGGGGCGATGGTCATCGGCACAGCATACGACGCCAGTTGGTTGGGGTAGCCGTAGAGCACATCGGAGCGGCGTTCCGGTTCGTACTGCATCCACTGCAGATACAGGGCAGGCACTTTGCGCGTCACTTTGCGGGACGCGCCGAGCGAGATCATGTGGGCGAACTCGTGCGTCACCACATTGCGCAACCAACTGTGCGTGCCGCGCAAAATGAAGGTCATTTGCGGCGCCCAAATCTCCACCTTGTTGTCGTAATAGTAAGCGGCGCCATTCGAGTTGTCGTCATGGTCTTTGATGATGAAATGGATGACGCCATCGGGGCGCCAGTCATAAAAATCGGTCACGGGTTTATAGATATCCTCGGCAACTTTAGCCACGGCGCGCGCCGTCCGTTCTGCGCCTTCGTGGTAATGAATTTCAAAATGCTCGGTCTTGATGGAGTACCATTCCAGTTCGGGATGGGAATATTCTAACTGGGCATGCACAGTCGGAAGCAGGAAGAAAAAAGCAATGAGGGGGACGAAAAAGAATAATCGCATCACCTATTTCACCACCGCGATTTTGACGAATTGGACGACGTTGCCGCTGCTTGCCTGCGCTTCGACTCGCGCGATATAAGCCCCGCTCTGGACAGTCGACACATCCCAGGTCACCTCGTGGTCGCCCGGGAATATCCCGCCGTGGTCGAACTGCCGCACCAGTTCACCGGCAATATCGTAGATGCGGATATTGATGGCATCGACGTGGCTATTCAGCGTGTAGCGTATGATCGTGCGTCCGTCCTCGGAGGGATTCGGATAGCAAAAGACGCGGCTTTTCGGCATGATTTCCATAGATGGATTGACGGGCGCAATAAAATCCCAATTCTCAAAAGAATTTTCGCCATCCCGTCCAAAGCGCGGCCACTCGAGCTCTCCCTCATGTCGACGGTGCAGATTCCAGCCATAGACAAAGCCATCCGTCGAAGCGGCAAACAGCAGGACATCGTCTTCTGATGCGTCCGTTGTCAGCAAGAGAGGCGAGCTGTCGATCGCACCGCCGGTGCTGAAGGGGAATCCGTCGATCATCTGACCCCGGTTATCGATACCCAACAGCCTTCCCGAGCCCGTCCCGACGATGGCATGCGGCCATCTCTGAGAATTCTGCAGGGACTGAAAACAGACCGGCGCTGCGAGCTGATCATCATGCGCGTGGTTGTCGATTTCAACCGGAAAATTGATAACAGGAACGCCGCCGAGCAGTTCATAGGCGGCCAGCTCTCCTTCGCATGCGACGAGGATCTCCGGACTGCCGTCGAGATCGATATCGCCGAGGGTTGGGGCGCTCACAAGGGGCGATGTCGAGATGCGCGTCTCGCTGTTGATGATGTAACCAAGAAAATTCATGAGCGTCAGATAGCCGTCGTTCGAAAGCACGATGAGCACGCCGTTCTCGACGACGTCAGGGGCTATCAAATGAGATTGGCTCGACGCCAGATAATATTTATCACCGTAGCCGAAAGCGCGCACTGGCCCGATCACGTCATGTCCCGATCCATCCTGTCGAACGCGGAGCAAATAGATGCTTCCCGAACCGGTTGCAAAGGCTTTCGCCCGACGGTGAAAAGCGGTCAATGGCTCTGCGGCCACGCTGATTTTTTCGATGATTTGTGCGGAACCATCCGGCTGCACGGCATAGCTGATGCAATGACCGCGTTCTGTGCCGACAATGTTTCCTGCATTCGGGCTGGTGGTGATGCGTTCGCCAAAATCCAACCGATGCAGGAGGTCAGCGGAGCCGTCGGCATCGCTGTCGCGCGTTGACCAGACCGTCATGATGCCCGCATGGTCGACGATGACGATGTCCTCGTCGCCATCTCCGTCAAAATCATAGACGCTCGGCGCCAACAGCACCGAATCGCCCACGCTGGCCATCAGTCCCAGCGGATAGACAGTGACAGTGCCGAGTTCATCTTCAACAGTAGCGGCATGATCATTTGCGATTATCTTGGAACCATCATTCTTCCAGCCAAAAATATCGCCGTTTCGAGCGACGGCAATGATCCCGGTTTCTCCGTCCGGGAGCACAATTTTCGTCAGGGCGCCCTCGCTGAAACTCTCTCCTGTGTATTGTGGAAATCCGGGCTGGTGCCAGCTATTGCCGATGCGACAAGTCATCAGCGTATCTTTATCACTGAAATGAGTGAACTCTATATGGGTCACTGCGCGTCCATGAGCATTGCTGTTGGGAATGCTGGTTGGTGTGAGGGAGACGGGGCGCTCGGCATTGATATATCGGTGCGAAATATTGCCTGACCAAAACGGATCCCAATAATCGCCCGCCTCGGTGCCGTAGCCGGGGGTGAACATGGCATATTGCTGACCGATATCTTGCGGACCATCGCACTCGACGAGGTCGAC
>JAFGJB010000146.1 GCA_016929295.1 Candidatus Zhuqueibacterota bacterium
CGGGCTGAGCTGCTCGTTCGCCGTCACGGTCATCTCCGACCGTCCCATGCTGTTTTGATAGCCATTGAAGTTGAGCCCACGCTCGCTCTGCGGCTTTTTCAACTCGACGTTGATCTGTCCGGTGATGCTCTCATAGCCGTTGGCGACGGATGCAGTGCCCTTTGAAATATCGATGGCTTCGATCCAATAGCCGGGAATATATTCCAGGCCGTAGGGCGCGATCAAGCCGCGCATGGAAGGCACTTTCTCCACCATCATCTGCGTATAGGTTCCGGCCAGGCCCAGCATCTTGATCCGTTTGGCGCCGCTGATCGCGTCCGTCTGTTCGACATCCACCGCGGCGCTATTCTCAAAACTCTCCGCCAGGTTGCAGCAGGCGAGCGTCTGCAGTCCGGTCTCGGTTATGCTGTGCCGGTTGACGACCTCCTCTGTATGCTGTATGGTGTGCGGTTTTTCAGCGACGACCGCCACTTCTTCGGTGCTGCGAATGACGTCCAGGAACACGGTGAGAGAGTGATCATGGGGGTGAACGACGAGTGTGTCGTTTTCAAATCCAATGTAACTGACGATCAGCTGCGCGACCGAATCGGGCGGCGCTAACTGGAATGTGCCCTGGCTGTTGGTGATGGTGCCAATGGTTGTGTTTTTCCACAATATATTCGCATTCGCCAGCGCCACCGTATCCTGATGGTCCGCGTGCTGCTCGATGCCATAGACCGTGCCCGTGACGAGATGGTCCGAGTCGCTGGCTGAGGCCTGATGATGGAAGAATCCGATCAACAGGCCGGCAATGATGAAATATCGTTTGATCATCGTAACAACTCCCTTTTAAAAAGGTTCAATAGAGATGAATTGACATAGCTTTCACAGACGCGCAGCAACTGGACGCCTCGCGGTGGTGAAAGATGGGTGTAAATCCGGACAGTCTATTGAATCAAATGATGAGTGGGAGATTCATGCGGGAGGATGGGGCGGAAATCGCCGCAATGGATGCTTTTATGCGCAATGGCTGCTCGGCATAGGTCGGCCTTTGCCAAGTATGCGCAAGCACGTGATCCTGCAGAGTCACGCTTTGCGCTGTCGTCGATGGCTCGACTTGCCGCAGGTATATGATTGTCTCGCAGCACGTGCCGTGTTGAACGTGAATGCCATCGGCACCGACCTGAAAGCCGCTGTTTACCGCAGCGCAGCAGTTGTCGACTTTGCGTTGTTCCGTCTGTGTATGGCAAGAAGAGGCGCCAGGTGAGCTCGCGGCATCACAGCAGCAGGAGGGATTATCCCCTGCTGCGCTGGCGATATGACAATAGTGAGCGGATCTGGCGATGCCACTGCTGCCGCTCAGATACAAGAAACACAGTATTGTCGTAATGAGTCTTTTCATGCCAGGCCTTTACTATCGTAATTTAAAAATTAAAAAATATTGACGATAATTCCAAGAATTATTTCGGTCGCCTGCATCGGGACGCTGTCCTTCATCCGCCGGTTGCGTTCTATTGCCTTACTTTCGCTTGGAGATGGGTAAAAATTCTCTATCTTTAACTGTTTGGCCTCTTTGAACGATGAAACGTGCATTGTTCTGCATTGCTGCTGGATGAATAATAATATACAACAGGACAGTCATTTTCGTAACCACGGATAGAGCGATGAAGCGATGAAAACGGATCATTTGCAGGCGTCGGTCACGACCATTGCGCGTCGGGATTTTAGCATCGTGCATCAAGATTTGACCATCCGGCAGGCATTGGACGCGATCAGGGTGCAGGGTCTCGGCGAAAAGATCGTCTATTTTTACGTCGTCGATGATGACGGCATCTTGCGCGGCGTCCTGCCGACGCGGCGACTGCTGACCGCTGAGCTGGAGCAGCGGCTCTCCGACGTCATGATCAAAAGAGTCGTGACCATCCAGACGTTGCGGCACACCCTGAAACTCGATTTGCGCATCACCGCCGGCCCGGTGACCCTGGCGGTGACCGATATCTCGACGCTGTTAATCTATTTCGGTCTGGCGACGTGGCTGCTCTGATGTGCAGGACCATCACACATCCGGCAACAAGCCCCTTATTTTCGACGGCGTGCACATTCCGTTCAAGGAAGCCGCATTCTATTCTGCCCTCGGTTCCTTCATGCTCCATCATGCTCCTTTTCAGAAAGAGCTGCTCGCTGATATGAAAAGGGTGATTCAAGCCAGGATGTTCATGCTGTTGCACAGGCTGACCGCCAGAATAAACTACCGATCAAAAAGGATGCAGTCTCGGCGCAGCAGAGACTGGCGTGCCCTTTTTGCCGAGCTGGGCTTGTCCATTGTCAAAGAGATCAGGATAAAAAGAAGCAGGGAATTCTTTTACCCCGTCTCCAGGAGATTGTTTGTGCTGAGCAAAGATGCGACGTTGGGGTGAAGAACCGGGAGGGGGAGTGGAGGACTTTTGGGATGACAGGTTCAGCTTTAGCGAGTCCGCGTAGCCTGGATAGTGCTTGAATTGCCGGAAATTGATACATTCTTCTTGCCTTTCTGATATCTTTTTTCTATTCTAAAACCGTATGAGCATCACAGAAACAGGGGGTGTAATGATGCGATCCCTTCTATGCTTTGTCGTTCGCTATTTTTGATGTTTTGTGGGTAGATTTATTGAAAAGGAATTCTACTCGTTTGCATATTGAGCTAATATCTTTTCATATTTCTTAGGAAATGAGATCGATTCAATTTCTTTAAAATGATTGTTTCATTAAATCAGTAGAATCAAAGATAATTTCAAATTTTACAGTATTATATGCGCCGATCGATTGATTTCGAGTACTATTTTGGAGTGCGCTCTCTGCGTGAGCGCTGACGGCGAAGCCGTCAATTTAGGTGCTCATTTTGTGCATGTGAGCGCTTAAATTGCGAGCTAGTCGCCCGCAGCGCCGACGAAGACGGCGCACTCCAAGACGAGATCGTTTTTTCTGAACAAATAGAGAAATCATTCTTTAATAATTGTTGACTTGATGGAGTATAAATTTGGACAGTACCTATTTTGCACATACTATTAAAGATAATCCAAACGCTGAATGGCAACCACTAAAAGAACACTTGAGTTCTGTGGCGCATCTTGCTAAAAAGAATGCTGAAGCGTTTGGCGAGGGAAATTTAGGCGAGATTGCCGGTCTGGTACACGACTTGGGCAAATATGCCGATCAATTCCAAATTCGTCTGCATGATTCGAATGTCAAAGGTAGAGATCACTCGACTGCCGGCGCAGCTCTTATTCTTCAATGCTACAAACATCTTGGCGAAAAAGCAGCACTTGCAGTTGAGGGGCATCATATCGGTTTAAAGCAAATCAGAGAAGGAGTTGGAAATAGGCCAGCATGGCGTGAATGGTTACAAGAAATTGCCGATGACCTGCAGGATCCACAACGCCAGAAAAGATACACCGAAGCTCATTTAAATGTGTTGATGAAAAGATTTCAGTCTGATGGTTTCATTTTGCCCCCTAGAGCTGATGCAAATGACGCTCGTCTATTACACGATATTTATGCTTCTGCTTCAGCAATGCTGGATGTTCGAATGCTTTTATCCGCCCTTGTTGACGCCGACTATACCGATACAGAAGCTTATTGCGACAGCCAAGGCAATTTACCGCGGCATTTTCGTCCAGCCGGACCGGAGTTGATACCCCAAGAATGTCAAAGGCAACTCAAAGATTATATCGAAAATAATATCTCCAAAAATTCCATCTCCACATCCAGCTCCTCTGCCGCCGAAATGCAGTTTGTACGCACGCTTTTGAGGCAACAATGTTTGAAAGCAGCAGATGAGCCTCGTGGTTTATTCACATTAACTGCTCCCACGGGATCAGGCAAGACTCTAGCAATGTTGACATTTGCCCTTGAACATGCAGCTAAGCATGGGTTGCGGCGAATTGTGCTAGTTATGCCATATTTGAATATTATAGAGCAAACAGCTAAAGTTTATTCGACTATCTTTGATAGCGAAAATGGTTTCCCAAAAGAGTTTATACTTGAAGACCATAGTTTAGCTCGTCAAAAATGCAGCAATCAGGATGAGGATAGTATAGAGGAAACCGGCAAGTTTGAACGGCTGTTGTCAGATAATTGGGACGCACCAATTATTTTGACTACAAATGTCAAACTGCTTGAATCTTTGATGAGCAATCGCCCACAACAGTGCCGCAAACTGCATCGGCTTGCAAAAAGCGTTATTCTTTTTGATGAAGTGCAGACACTGCCGCCAAAACTTGTTGTGCCGACACTTGCGACCATTTCGCGTTTGGCAGATCCACTCGGGCCTTTTGGCTGTTCCGTCGTTTTCTCAACAGCCACGCAACCTGCATTCGGGCATTTGCACAAGCATGTCTGTGAGTTGAATGTAAATGGATGGCAGCCAACGGAAATTGTTAAAAATCCGGAAAAAATGTTCATCAAAACATCCAAACGCGCGATAGTTCACTGGCAACATGATTCACCGATCGAATTGAGCGAATTGGCCGACAGAATGAAGGCGTATGCACAGGTGCTTTGTATCGTTAACCTTAAACGCCACGCAATAGCTCTTATTAAAGAGTTGAAAGGAACCGATGGGCTGTTGCATCTTTCGACAAATATGTGCCCGGCACATCGTAAAAAGACTCTCGAGACTATTCATGAGCGCTTGAATCTGCAAAAAGATACTCCAATTCGATTGATCGCAACGCAATGCGTTGAGGCCGGAGTTGATATCGATTTCCCGGTTGTTTATCGAGCGTTGGCGCCGCTGGATTCTCTTGCCCAAGCCGCAGGGCGATGCAATCGTCATAATCTCCGAAAGCAGAAGGGTTCTGTCTTTATTTTTCGTTTTAAATCTGATGGAAAATCCGAATACCCACCCGGCTATAAGGAAGGAGTCCAGGCTACGGAGATTTTTCTTAATGCTTTAAAATCTGAGGTAGGTGATCTTGATCAATACGACCTTTTTAATAATCCGGCAGCACTGCAACGTTACTATAAAATGTTTTACGATCTGACCAGCCGCGGAAGCGGAAGCCGAGATGATGAATTGCATCTGTGGAATGCTATTCGCGAGGGTGATTTTAATAAAGTGGCCGATCTATATCGTCTGATTGACCAAACCAATATCAACATTCTCGTTCCGTATCACAAGGCTGAATTCGATCGTCTTGTGGCAGAAATCTTTTCGGATCAGCCTCGCAATTTTGGTTTTGTTCGGCAATGGATTTCAGAAGTGCGACCTTACACAGTCAGTTTGTTTCGACCAAAAAGAAACGACTTAATGCGGGCATTTATTGCTCCAATACCATTTAGTCGATATCGTACAAATCCGGAGGAAGAAGTGGACTGGTTTCATCTTTTACCTTCCGCCAAATATGACGATCTCCTTGGATTGGATTTTCCCGATTCTCTTATATATTAAAAGAAAGGAGCGTGTCTGTGAAAACTCACATCATTGAAGTATGGGGCGATCTGGCCTGTTTCAGTCGCCCGGAACTGAAAGTCGAGCGCTGGAGCTATCCGTGCCCTACGCCAGGCGCTGCACGAGGCATCTTTGACGCGATTTACTGCAAAGGCTGGGACAGCGAAACCGGCGATTCCCAGTTCTATTGGCAGGTGGAAAAAATTGAGTTACTCCGTGAACCCTCTTATATTGCTTTACGGAGAAACGAGGTGGGATCCGTGGCAAGCGTTTCAAATGTAAGAACGTGGATGAATCAGCCTCAAAAAATAACTCCGATAATGGCAGATGATTCAAGTCAGCGGCAGCAGCGGCAGACGATGGCGATAAGCAAGCCACACTACCGGCTTCATGCTCATATTGTTCCACGCCCAAAATACAAAACCAAACAAGCTGCATTTGATTCACAATTTGTCCGTCGCGCCACGCATGGAAAATGCTTTTATCAGCCGTATATGGGCTGCCGAGAATTTGTGGCTTTTTTCCGCCATATCAACTCTTTAGATTATCTTTTCAATGCAAATGACTATTACCAGGATTTGGGATTTATGTTATACGATGTGTTTGATCTTCGAAAAACCAATGATTGGCATGCGTCACCCTTTATCAGCCTTTTTAAAGCCGAAATTAAGGGCGGAATTCTTAACGTGCCCCCATATGAAAGCGATGCGGTTTTAAAGCCAGAATCATTGGAATGGAGGGCAGAAGTATGATACATGAGCTTGTGCAATATGCTCAGAGCCTTCCAGAAAGTATCCGAGGAGAAGCAGGATTTACGTCAAAAGCAATCCGATGGTTGATAAACTTTAATCCAAAAGGCGAGTATTTGGGAGTTGTTGACCTATCGCAGGAAGATCGTCCCAGCAAGGGCAGAGAGTTTAAGCAAGTACCGCATTTGAGATTTTCAGGAGACACTCCAATGCGACAATTCCTCGTTGACACAGCGCAATATGCCCTTCTTTTCGGGCAGGATATCGAAGATCAAAAGGTCCAAATAAAACACAAATTCTTTCTCGATCTTCTCCTATCAGCAAGCAAAGTTGAGCCGTTCTTAGGGATTGTGGCTGATAAGTTAAAAAAAGAATCCATTCTACAAGAAATTTGTCAGGATCTTGATCGTCAGTCACCATCGCCAAAAGCATCAGACAATGTCACGTTTTCTGAAACGAGTCACGAGGGTACGCGAATTATCGTTGAGACCAACGTCTGGCATGCATGGTGGCGGGATTTTTTCCCCACACTTTTCAAGATGAAAACTGACAAAGTCCAACCCATGCGTTGTTTTCTATCAGGCAAACTCGAATCCCCTGCTCGAACCCATCCAAAAATAAAAGGATTGAGTGGCGATTTAGGGGGGAATATCGAAACGACGTTAATTGGATTTAATTTAGATGCATTTTGTTCTTATGGTCTTCAACAATCTGCCAATGCAGCAATTGCTAGCCCAATGGCTGAGCGATACGCTGCTGCGCTTAATTATTTAATCGCGAACAATTCTCAAAAGTTAGCTGGTGTTAAGGTCGTTTATTGGTACGTGGGTGATGTGCGAAAAGAAGAAGATCCCCTATCTCTGCTTTTTGATATTACTTCATTTGGCGATGTTGAAGTCGTTGCCTTTGAGCCTTTGGTCGATCTTTCAGTAAATGAGGCAAGATATGTTAGTCAAGCAGAAAGTCGAGCTGCAAAAATGCTTGCAGCTATACGTTACGGTGATCCAGAAGCTCTTAGGGCTCGCGCAAAAATAACTTGTACATCTTAACAAAATATTGTATATTATTGCATGGCAAAAATAGACAGTCATGCAATAGAA
>JAFGJB010000147.1 GCA_016929295.1 Candidatus Zhuqueibacterota bacterium
ATCGCCATTTGCCGCCCGCAGCGCCGGAATATCGATGAACAGTCGTTTCATTCCCAAATATCCTCCTCATCTTTGATCTGGGCGTAGTTGAAGACGGGACCATCTTTGCAGGCATAATACTGGCCCATGACGCAGTGGCGACACTGCCCAAATCCGCAGTACATTTTCTTTTCCATGGAGAGATAGATATTTTCTTCTTTATAGCCATATTTCAACAAATCAAGGGTGCCATATTTCATCATGATGGGCGGACCGCAGACGACGGCCGGATTATCGGCGGGATCGATATCGAGTTTCTTCAGCAGCACCGTGACGACGCCGACGTCCTCATGCCATTCTTCGCCGGGCGGCACCACATCAACCGCTCGCAAAAATCGAACGTTGGCAAACTTGCGCCATTCCGTCACTTCATCCTTGTAGATGCAATCCCTGGGTGATTTGGCGCCGGCGAAAAATGTGATGCTTTTATACTTGTCGACCTCATGCAAAAGAGTGGTGAACAGGGATCGTAGAGGCGCCAGGCCGCAGCCGCCGCCGAGGATGACGAGATCTTTACCCGCGAATTTCTCGATGGGATAGCGTGAGCCAAACGGGCCGCGGAGGCCGACGATATCATCGATGCGGGCTCGATGGACATATTCGGTGACAAAACCGGTCTTCATGATCGTCACGTCCATCACATCAGAGATGAAATGCGATGAAGAGGGCGTGAAAGGCCCCTCGCCGATGCCGGGGATGGTCAGCTCGATGAATTGACCGGTGTGAAATCTGATCGGCTTTGCCGGACGAAGACGAAGTGTGCGGATGAGCGGCGATTCCTCGACGATATCGTAAATGGATGCCGGAATGACCTCATAGGGATTTGTCGTCAAATTCTCGGGTCTTAACGGTTGCACTGCGACGGCCATAGTCTCATCTCCACATTTTAAAAGCTTATGATCTGTCTGTTCTGTGCCTCAGCCTGGCAAAAGAGGAAGGCTGACGGAATCACGCGACTGTTCGCTGGTGACTCACGTTGTATACGACCTGGCGAAAATCGATCTCCGCTGCGCAGGCCTCGGTGCAACGTCCGCAGCCCGTGCAGCCGATTTTGCCAAAGTTATGCACCATATAATCGAATTTGCAGAGATATCGATTGCGGAATCTCTTGTTCATGTCCGGCCGCGGCGTGCCTCCGCCGGCCACTCGCGCATAGCCATGCAACTGGCACGAGTCGTATGACCGCTCCTTGACAAACTGCGCATCCGTTTCATCATTGAGGATCAGGCAATAGCAGGTGGGACAGATATGGGTGCATGCGCCGCAGCCGATACATTGTCTGGATTCATCCGCCCACACATGTGGCTCCACAGCGCGCCAACGGTCAAAGACATTCGATCTGACGAAACCGGCATTTTGCACCTCGAGTTGTTTTTGTACGGCGCGGCGATTTTCATCGACCTGTTCTTTCGCCCGGGCTGGCGCCTCTGTCAGATGGAATTCCTTTTTCATCAGATCGAGCAGCATCTTTCCCTTATCCGAACCGACGGTCACGAGGTAGGCGTCATCGAGGCGCGACAAGTTGAGATCGAATCCGGATTCGGCATAGGGATGCCCATCCAGCAGGTTGCAGTGGCAGGTGGCGCCCGCAGTGCCGCAATCCGACGTGACGATCGTGCTGTTGGCGCGCCAGTGCTGATAAGCCGGATCGACAAACTCCTGGTTGATCAAGGCCTGGTCCATCAGCTCTAGCGCTTTCAGATCGCACGCCTTGATGCCGAGGATGAGTCGCTTCCTGGGCGCAAATTCGTCGGGCGTCATGCGCTCTCGCGTCAAATAGAATAAAATCTTGGCAGGATCGACGGTGCGGTACGAGTCGAGGATGATCTCGGCGTTGCTGTCCTGAGTCGTGAAAAATGAATATCCGTCGTTGTCTGATGTGGGGAAAATGACGTCAGTGATGCCGTCGATGTTATCCTGAACTACTCTTTGGAGAAACGCATGCAAATCTGTTTCTGTGATCAACATTGCCCACTCCCATCGTTTGCGTTCAGCACTGTAGCGGAAATCGTTCCTGCCGGAGTTATCAGTATGTCCTAGTCGTGTGATTCCCTGTTCTTCTGTCTTACCATATAGATGAGTCGCGCCAGTTCGTGCTCGATATTCACATTATTGATGATGGTCTCATCACTGTTTTTAACCTTGAGTGATGTGAAATTTAAAATGCCTTGAATTTTCTCGGTTTTCAATATATCCATTACCTGCCGCGCGGACGATTCCGGCACGGTGATGATGGCAAAGGAGATGTCGTTTTCGCGGACATAGTCCACCAGGCTGTTCATCGGCAAGATCGGTACATCGGCTTTTTCATCAAATTTGGCAGGATCGATATCAAAAGCGGCGACAATTTTAATGCCTTCATCTGTGAAGCCCTTGCCATAATTGAGAAGCGCAGTGCCCAATCGTCCGGCGCCGATGAGAATGATCTTTTGAATTTCATTCTTACCGAGGATTTCGTGGATGGTGTGCAGAATCGAAGCGATATGATAGCCGCCTTTTTGACTTCCGGCAATGCCGAAAATGGCGAAATCTTTGCGCACCAGACTGGCGGAAATGCCGAGCGCATCGGCGATGTTATCACTGAACACCTTGATAAAGCCAAGATTCTGCAATTGACGTAATAGGTTCTTGTAATTCAACAGACGCTTTATTCTATCCTGGCCGTCCACTTGTCGCTCATTTTTGGAGCATTAAATTATATTTTTATAAATTATTATGCTAATTTTTTAGTTTATTTTATCAAATTAAAATGTTGTTGTCAAGACATTTTTTTATTTTAATGTTCGTAATATAACTTTTTGGATGAAAACGGAGACGGATCACTTTGATATGTACAGCGAAAATGGGATTCAATTGTTCTTTCGAATGCCGATTTCGTACAATTTGCCGACAATTTCAAAGGCAGAGAGATTGGTCAGCAGGACGGGCAATTTTTTTTCCATGGCCTTTGTCGCGGCCTCATCATCCAGCTGCAAACCACCAGGCAAAATAACCCCGGCGAGACCTTTGAAAAAGACGATGGCGATGACGTTTTCATGCGTCTGATTGGTCACCCAGAGTAATCCTTTTGACGCTTGCGCCATCACGTCGCTGAGAATATCCGAGATGATGCCGCCGGTCACCTCTTTTTCAAGGTTCTCTTCGCCGCTGAATACCTGGAGATTCAATGAATTGACAATTTCTTTCACTCGCATCGATTCACTCCTGACCATCGAAAAAGAAAACGATCATTCGCTCTGGATTATGGGCAACGTCACTCGAAAGGTTGAGCCGGCGCCCTCTTCGCTCGTCACCTCGATATAGCCATGATGATCCTCGGCAATTTTTTTGGCGATTGACAATCCCAGTCCTGTGCCGGTGATCTTTTTGTCCACAGCATTTTGGGCGCGGTAGAATTCATCGAAAATGTGCTTTTGTGCTTCTTCGGAGATGCCGATGCCGGTGTCGATGATATCCACGCGCACGTGCGAATTGGTCCTTTTGATGTCCACCTTGACATCACCATTTTCCGGGGTATATTTTATCGCATTGCTGATAAGATTGGCAAACAGTCGATACAGGTCGTCCTTGTTCGCACGAATGGAAGGCACTTGTCCTGTACTGTTCAGGGTCAAATGCAGAGACTTGGCGTCGGCTCGCTGTCGATAGAATTCGATCGCCTCGCCTACGACGTGCACGACGTTGATCGCGCGCATTTCTTTGAGAATTTTTTTACGATCGGTGCGCGACAGATCAAGCAGATCATTGATGAGAGCGATGAGGCCGTGAGCGCGGTCGCGCGATTTTTCGATCATTTCGCGTTCGGTCTGCGGATTATTGGTGGTGATGCCATCGAGAATGAGGTTGAGATATCCTTCAATGGCGCCCAGTGGCGCTTTGAGTTCGTGCGCCACATAGCTGACAAAATCGGATTTCATTTTTTCGATCTTTTTATCTTCGGTGACATCGATGAGGACGGCCACCGTGCCGATGCACTCCTTATTCTCATCGATGATCGGGGTGATGCTGGCTTCGATAGCCCGACCGTAAATCGTATCAAATTCGAGGCGGGTGCTGCGCAGATCAGCTTGCACTTGTTGCAGGCTTGAAACAATTGATTTTTTCAGATCCGGATTGCGCAGTATCTCATCAAAGGTGCGGCCGATAGCGCGCTCTTCGCTCAAACGCATTATTTTCGACGCCATCGGATTCATCAAGACAATTTGGCCCTGGCGATTGATTGCCAGAACGCCTTCGCTCATGGAATTTATGATCGTCAGTGTTCGCGCGCGCTCATTGCTGCATTCGAGCATGTTGCGATCGCGATCTTGGCGCAGCAACTGCACTTCACGGAGATGGGCTCGATAGTCCAGGCCGCGCTCTATCTTTGCCAATAATTCGTCGGGATTGAACGGCTTGGGCAGATAGTCATATGCCCCTTTACGACCGGCATTGATCGCATTCTCGAGCGTCGCATAGCCGGTGATGACAATGATGACGAGCTCCTTTTGCAGGCGACTGATCTCGTCGAGCAGTTCCATACCATCCATTTCCGGCATCATGATATCGGTCAATATGATGTCATACTCATGCTGAATGATCTTGTCCAGGCCAATCCTGCCATTTTCCGCGACAGCGACCGAATATCCATTCATCTCCAGTATCTGTTGACAGCCGGATCGGATGACCTCTTCGTCGTCAATGACAAGTATTTCAGCTTTTTTTGTCGCCATCAATTCGATCTATTCAACAATCGTTCAACTCGCTGCAAGAGCTCGGCGGCGCGCAGGGGTTTGGCCGCGAAATCGTCCACTTTCATCCATGACTGATCCGTGGCGAGATCGAACGAAAAACCGGTTTTCTCCTGCACGGACGTCAACATCAGAATGGGCCAGTCGCGCGTCCTTGCAGAATCGCGTATGCCATAGGCTAACGTGAAACCGGAATCGAGCTCTTCCATCATCAGATCGATGATGACCAGATCATAGTCGTTGGCGCCAATTTTCGTCATCGCCTCAGCGGACGAGCTTGCCGTATCGGTCTCATACCCGCCAGATTGTAAAATCGTCTTGTTGATCTCGATGAAATCGGGATCGTCATCAATCAGCAGAATTCTTTTTGCCATAAAGTATCACCACCCTGTTATGCTGTCGTCATTCGTAAACAGTGCACCACACATGAGTGAGGCACATCGTCGTGGCCGGGGGGCATCGATGCAATTAAACATATTTGCAGCAATAGAGCAAGTCATTTCGACCAACTGCACTATTCTTTTTGCTCTTTCATCGCCTCACAAGTTGGCAAATAGATGGTGAAGGTTGTCCCCTGGCCAACCTGACTCTCCACTTTGATTTCACCCTGATGCTTTTCAATGATGCCGTAGGCGATGGCCAGACCGAGCCCTGTGCCTTGCCCGACCGGTTTCGTCGTAAAAAAAGGATCAAAAATATGGCCCAGCGTCATCTTGCTCATGCCCGGGCCATCATCCTGCACTGAAACCCACACGCGTCCGTTCTTGCTGTAATTGCCCGATTTCAACACGATTTTGCCGTGCCCTTTCATCGCCTCAGCTGCATTGAGCAGTATATTGAGGAACACCTGCTGCAGCTGCACTCTGTCAACAAAAACATGCCGCGTATCCGAGGAAAACAGGCGATGGATGTGGATGTTTTGAAAAAGTGCCTGCTGTGTAACCAGTGTAAGCGTACTCTCCAACAACTGATTGATGTCCGCCTCCCGGCGCTCGACAGTGGATTGTCGGGAAAAATCCAGCAATCCCTGAACAATGCTACGGCAGCGCTCCGCCTCATTCGCCACTTTTTGCAGCGCCTCACTGTTGGGAGAATTTTCCAGCTTTTTTAGCAGAATGCTGGTGAATAACAGAATGCCGCCGAGGGGATTGTTCAGCTCATGCGCCACACCGGCGGCCAGACGCCCGACAGATGCCAACTTTTCGGATTGAATGAGCTGTTGCTGGGCCTGGCGCAAGGATTTGATGGAATTCCGCAGCTTTTTATTCGAACTCGATAATTTATCCTGCATTTTTTCAAACTTTTCCAGCATATATGGCAGGCACATCTCCGCTTCCGCGAATCCCTGATAAACGGCGATTGCTTTTTCGCGGCAGGTCGGGTAACCGCAAGCGCCGCAGTTCAATTCATCCTCGGGCGTCATCTTGTCGGTTCGGCGAAGAATATCGCGAATCTCCTCCTCGGTCGGTTGTCGTACGGTCAATTGTTCCATGGTGAAGCGACGTCGCATACTGACGTCCTGATATTTCTGCCGATCCAGGAGCGCCCGCTCGCGATGCTCGGCGTCGTTCTGCGATTTGATATATTTCACAACGCGATCACGACGAACGAATACCGATTCATCATTCGCCAGCATTGGCCCTTTTATGCAGCCACGACAGAACAATATGTCGACAAATCTGGCTTCGATGTCGCCGGCGTCCACTTTTTTTAACACTTCGAGGATGCGTTCGCGACCCTCACTCACCAGCACGTCACTATTGAGGATATCATCATCGCTGTTGGAACACTTGATCAATCCGCCGGAAATCGGAAATGCCCGTCCCATATCCGACAGCGGACCATCGAATTCTTGCGGCGAGAGCGAACAGATGTCTATTGCTTTCTGCTCGAGCATGGTCTCCAGTTCGTTGAATGTCAGAACTTCATCAATGACACCCGCCACGTTTTCGTCAAACATCTCCTTTTTTTTGGCGATGCACGGCCCGATGAAGACTATTTTGGTATCAGGCTGATATTTTTCGCGGATGACGCGACCGATGGCGATCATGGGCGAGACCACGGGCGCTAATACCAGGCAGAGATGAGGATAGTATTTTTCAATGAAATTGACGATGGCAGGGCAGGGCGATGTGACAATGCTGGGCATCACCTCCGACGCCAAAATTCTATTATATTCGGCAGCGACCAAATCAGCGCCAAAAGCCACATCCAGCACTTGCGAAAAACCGAGCTCTTTAACGGCAGCTATCACTTGCCCGGGTTGAACATTGGCAAAGGCGGCGGGAAAAGATGGCGCCAATACAGCAATGACGGATTGCTCCCCGGCGAGGAGCTCTAAAGAGTGCCGGATGCCATCCCGGATATGCTTGGCATGTTGCGGGCACACCTTGATGCAATTGCCGCAGGCGATGCAGCGCTCCTCGATGACCTTTGCCTGCCCGTTCACAACCTTGATCGCATTTGCAGGACATTGTCGAACACACGAGTAGCACCGCTTGCACTTTTTTTCAATTGTGGATACAATTGGTTCCATATATCGTAAAGATATGGCGACATGTCAAAAAAAGCAAGGAGAATTCTATCGGACAATCGCGGCCTGTATGCTCCGTTCAGCTGCGCCGTACATACCAATAAATGCTTTATTTATCTGAAAAAGATAAAATCTCTTGACAATGGCCATAATTCCTTGTTATTTTTACAAGTTGCTTCCAAACGAAACTATGTTCTTCGACAAGACACTATTTCTGCGCTCCGCCCGGCGGGGAGCGTTTTGGAGCTGCGACGAAACAAGAAAATCCAAAAAAAGACGTCTCATAACTATCTGTAAAAATGAAATTTCTGTAAAAATTATCCTGTTCGGAAATTTGCCTTGCTGTTATTTTGTTTCTATTTATCATAGATGAACAACTAACTGACTGGCATAAAAATTGTAAGCGCATGGGGAAAAACAAAAACAAACCGACTCGCACTCAAGGGCCCAAAATGGATGAACTTTTTTACTTCCCAACGTTCGATCTGTTGATCAAGGTCGTTTATGCCAGTGAAGCGAATTCCATTCGATATGCGACGCACCGTTCGGTGAAAATTCACGAAAAAAAAATAGTGGAACGTTATATTTTACATGAAATTGCACCGAAAACAGAATACTATACCAGGCACCCGTCGCTTCTGCTTTACATGGGGGTAGACGTATCACTTAAAAAAGAGCTCAAGACATATCAAGTCAAGGATACCATCAAAACCATCATTGACCGAAAAAATTCAATCGATCAAAAGGTTCAGGATTTAATTTCATCATCGCTGAGCAATTACTATTTTGAACGTCTCGGCGACAAGTTGCTTTTTCTACGGCGCATCATGGATTCCGCTCCGGAATCCGTCGAATTTGAAAGGACGATAAAAGAAATCAAAGCATTACTGCACGCGTACAATCAGAATAGCGGACAAGAGATTGACATACGCACAATTTTGCCACCCGAAGCAATCAAGCATTACCGTCAACTGATCAGCAACTAATGAAGAAAAAAAGCGCCGGCTTTTTTCGCATAATATTATGTTAACACAGGAGAGAAAGATGAGCAAGAGAATCTCGGTATTCGTCATTCTGATTGCTGCATTTGTTGTCACATCATCCGAGGCTTTTGCCCAGGAAGAATACAGACCGACGCTGGGCATCGGATTTAACGGCAGCGTCCAAAAACCTTTTTGTGATGTTTTGCATACCGGCTTGTCATTGGCCGGGGAAGGTTTTATGAGATTCTTAATCAGTGACGGCTTCAACGTGCGCCTTGGATTAGGATACGGTGAGTTGAGTGATGGCTTTAGTTACCGGACATTTCATACCACTGTGTTCAATGCTGACTTGAAAGCCAATCTCTACCTCGTCAAGTCGGGCTTTTTTCGTCCTTTCGGCACAGTGGGATTTGGCACCATCAACTATAACTATCATATTGACAAGCCCACGGCCCTCGGCGATCCTCTGCTGGCCGGTAAAGCCCTCTGGGATGTCGCCTTCATCCTCGGCGCCGGCACGGACATTATGCTGTCGTCGAAAGTAGCATTGGCGGCAACCGTGGACTATAGACATACGACGACAGATGGGCTGGATGGGGCTGTCAAAGGGACGTCGAAAGACGGCTACCTGACCGCACGATTGGGTCTTGTCTTCTTCGCCGGGCAAAAACAACGATCAGAGCAGGAGCTGCTCGCTGATGTGGCGACGATGCCCCAGCCGGAGCAAAGTGCGGCCGGAACAACGGAAGCGGATGATGAGACAGCCGACATCCTCGCTCTCCTCATGGGCACAAAGACGCCGACGACAACAGAAACGCCGGCGGCCGCCTCTGATCTGCAAAAGCGAGTGGAGCAATTGAAAAGCCAGATCAGCAGCAAAGAGCAAGAAATAGCCACAATGACTAAAGATATCTCGGCAAAGGACACAAAAATATTAGAGCTGCAGCGCGAACTCGATCAGCTGGAAGGATTACCGACCGACTTTAGCTCAGCCTATAAAGAAGGGCTGCGCCTTTATAGCCTGCGGCAGCATGACAGATCCATCGCCATCTTTAGCACCTTGCGCGCTAATCATCCGCGACACAAACTGGCGAGCAATTGCATCTACTGGATTGGTGAAAATTACTTTTTAAAGCGAGACTATGTATCGGCCATTGAAGCCTTTAATGCCGTATTTGGCTATAGTTTCTCATATAAAACCGATGACGCAACGTTGATGCTCGGTCGCTGCTATAACAAGCTGGGCCAGAATGACCGCGCTTTAGCCTATTTTGAAGAGCTCATCACCAAGTACCCCGACAGCGAATACGTCTCCAAAGCGAGGCAATGGATAGAACGAATCAAGTAAAAAAAAGCCGCCTGAAACAGGCGGCTTTTTTATTCCCTTCGACTCAACCGGATCACGTCAAAACTCTGGCACGCTTCAGTTGATGCGAGAAATCGGCGCGGACGAAAATGTGCAGTGCTCTGTACTACAAGGTGAAAATATCGTGTTTTATTAACAAAGTTTTAGATTATATAAAAAAGAAAACCGCAGAGAACGCAAAGAAGCGCCGAGAAAATCAAAACGTGAAAGCACAAAAGAGTTATTTTGTATTTAATGCCTCCTTCATCAACTCAGAAAAATTGTCAAATTCTAAAATTAATGAGAGATGAAACGGAAAAGTTTGGCCCGATCTCTAGCCGCAACCATAAAAGGAACACGAATTCACACGAATGATACACGAATGAGCACGAATGAGAACGAATGAGAACATCAATCATTGTAAATTCGTGAAAAATTCGTGAGAATTCGTGTTTTGTTTTCATTTTCCAGAGTCATTTGAATGATTGTATTGATTGACATCGATCGTTATTGACTTACGATATTTACTGACACATTTTCTGAGCAAGTGAAGTAATCATTTTGTTTTTTAATGTGATACTTTATGTCTTCCTGCAGGATTCAGTACATTGACATTTGTCGATCAAAAGAATATGAAAAAAGATCTTGCTATTTTTCTCTGCGCGGCTTTGCGCCCTCGGCGGTTTTGGCTTTTTGGTTGCGGCCCAAGGCCGCGCCAAGTGTGGCGACGTCCTTGTCCGGCTATTTTTGCTTCAGATCGTGCACGCCGTCCCAGTCCACATCCGGCGGGTGTTCCAAAAAATCCAGACAGCGCACGGTGTAAAGTCGCGACGGACCGTCGGCGGGAAAATGACGCAGGATTCGTCGAAATGCCTTGAGCGCATCGCCCCAACGATGACTTTTATATAATTGTAAAGCTTCAGCAAAAGTCTGCATGATCAACTCTTGTTCCATTGGCGGCAACGGCTCAACAGAACGCAGCTCGTAGATTCGCAGAGGTTTGTTGATGCCGACGACGCGCACAAAATCTATCTCACGCGCAATAATCTTGTCTTTTGCCTGCTGGTAGGTATTTTCACTAATGAGAATCTGGGTCTGGTAGATTTTATTGGCGCTCTCCAGACGGGCGCCCAGATTGATTTCATTGCCAATAACCGTATAGTCAAATATCTGTTTTGATCCCAGATTTCCCACAAGGGCATTTCCCGAGTTGATACCGATGCCAATATCAAAATAATCCGAATTTTCTGCTGCCATTTTTTTCTGTAAAAGACGCAGCTTTTCCAGCATTTCGACCGCCGTGAAGCACGCCCTTTCCGCATGATCGGCGAAATAATAGGGCGCGCCAAATAATGCCATGATCTCATCGCCGACAAACTTGTCCAGCGTACCATTATTCTTAAAGATAATATCGACCATCTGGGTGAGATAGTCTGAGAGTCGTTTGACGACAAATTCAGGCTCGTACTTTTCAGAAAAATTGGAAAATTTGCGAATGTCAGAAAACAGGACGGTGAGATCACGTCGCTCGCCGCCAAATTCCGGCAGCCGTCCGGAATCCAGCATCTGATTGACGATTGTCGGTGACATGTAATGTTGAAAAATACGTCGAATCCGCACTTTCTCCCGCCGTTCTGTGACAATGGTGAATACGAGACCGCTCACATAACTGAACAACACGCCGATGAGCGGCATCGTCACGTCCATGATGAGACCATGATGCAGAAATATGCCATAGGCGATGATCCGCAGCAGGGCAATCTCGAGGAAAATTAAAAGCGATGCCACCAGCGGCTTCAAATAGATGATGCTCAAAGCTGCCAAAACAACAAGAACGATCAGGATGATATAATCGATAAACGGATCGATCTTTTTGATGAAATCCCCTCGCATAATGGTGCTGAGTGCATTCGCATGCGTCTCTACGCCGGCCATCTTGACATGCTTGCCCTTGTAGGAATAAAATGGTGTAAATTTCTTATCATACAATTCCTCGGCAACGGCGCCGACAAAGACGATCTTGTCTTTGAACGTCCCCCAGGTGAGATGATGTTCGAGCACATCCGTGTCCGAGTCATCAACGAGCTCAAAATTCGCATCGTCCAGTATATCGGCGAAAGAGTAGGTGGCAAATGTCGTTTCCGCTGGTCCGCGATAATTTATCATCATGGTGTTGGCATCGATTTTGGGGATGCGCTGCTCGCCCAGAATAAACTCTGCGCCGCTGCGGTTGGCCTCGGTCGGGATCGTCGGCTGCACAAGGTATTTATAAGCCTCGATCGCCAATGGATAATGAACATCTCCCTTGTATTCCAAAAAGAGAAAATAACGGCGCAAAAAACCGTCCGTATCCTCAATCGAATTGACCGTCCCCCAGGGCGCACCGCTTTCGAGCAGCCAGGCATTCGGTCTGAGGACATTTTCATGCTCCACGCCATATTTGCCGGTCTCATAAATAATTTTTCCCGCCAAAATGACATTATGCGCCTCTTTGATCGCATCGCTCAAATTGAAATCTTGCTGCGGCTCCCGCGCATTTGTCTCGAAAAACTCGATATCAAAAACAATCGCCCGCGCCCCGGCTTTGACGAGATTTTTAACCAGACGCCCGTAGTAACTTCCCGGAAACGGCCATTTTTCGGCCAAACCGTTGAGCGAATTGTCGTCAATTCCGACAATCACAATGGAGGTGTCGGGCGGTTGAACCGGACCGCGAAGTTTGAAAAAAGAATCGATGGTCTTCAATTGCAGAGACTCGACGGCCGGGAAAACCGTGAAGAATCGAGCCAAAAAGACAGAGCCGATGATGATCAAAACGGCGAAAACAGGTTTGCTGTGCAGGTGTTTATCTTTTTTCATCGTTTAAAAGAGTTTCTCATAGCGCAATCGCACGATCTTGTCCGTGTATGCCGACGGGACTGCGCCGGACCGGGACGACGAATAGGTGACAAGGCGAGTTTCGAGCGTCACGGTCTGTTGCGCGCGCAAATCCAGACTCGCGCCCGCCCGAAGATGATTTCTTTGCACTTCAATTGGCTCATTTGTCAGCGTCGTGCCATTTGTCGTGGTCAAGCGAATTTCAGCAAAACTCGCCAGCCTGTTGTGCAAAAATTTATACTCGCCAAATGCGCTCAATGAATAATAGCTGAAATTCGCCAGCCCGCCCATCAAATTGTTGTTCGTGGAAAAGCTCAATGCGGTGCGCAGCGGAAAATGATAGGTCGATGACCACGACAACACATTGACATTCGAGGTCATCTCTTGCGAAAAATAGCCGGAAAGGCGCGAGGCGTCATAGCGATCGTCTTTGATCGCTGCGATGTATCCCAGAGAGAAATAGTGGGCCGCATCCCAAAATTGTATCTGATAGCCAAGCTGGATATTCAGATCGCGCTGACGCGAATCCTCTCGGCGATCAGTTGTATCTACGCCACTGGCGTACAGGCTGTCAATTTGCACATCTGTCACACCATTGCTGCGATCGTAACGACGAAAGCTCATCGAGACGTTGGGCAGTCCTTTTCCCGGATAATAGGCAAGTGCGACATTGACAGAATTGAGATCCACAGCCGGTTTTGTTCCCCCTTGGGAAAAGTTGTCCACATACCGCTCCAATCCGAGCGTCAGGTAGAGTTTGTTCTGAAAAAGTCGCATGCGGTCTGACAGATAAAATCCCCGAATGTCTTTGCGCAACCACGAGTTGGCCAGCGAAAAATAGTCAGAGCCGACCCTCTTGTAACCGAGCCGTACGAGATTTCGATAATAATGCAGCTTGAGATTCATATCAAACGCGCATGAGGTCAGCTCTTGCGGCTGGAGCGGCACTGTTGTATCATTGATGATGATGATCTTTTCATATTTTTTCGGATCGATCGGCAGATCGACCGCACCGGCGAACATCCCATCTACATCCTCGCTGGAAAAGACGCCGAGGCCGGCATCGCGCGTCAACAGGCTGAAAGCGGCCTGCGCGCGCAATTCGAGCCGTCCCCTGTCGATCGACAGCAAAAAATCGGGTCCAATGACGACATTGTCTTTCGGATTCGTGCCGCGAGAAATGGAATTTTGATCGTCCCTGATTTTAACCAGACTGATGCCAAATCGAACCGGCCGAAAGCTCAAACCGGGTCGAATGCCGATTAAATTTTGACCATAGGTGCCGCTGCGGTGCAGACCGCTTGTCGCATCAATGGCGCCTTCGACGGGGCGATAGCTTTGGCCAAATACCGCGTCGAGGGTGAACGGACCGACCTTCACACCGCCCGCCATGCCACGAACTCTTTTACCCCAAATGATCAAATCGTTATAGCGCGGATAGATGTCGCCGGCCTCGATGGTAAAGGCTGCGCCTTCGACGGCCAGAGTAAAACGGTGGCGCGGCTGAAATGCCCCGTCCTCCAGAGAGGTCAGAAAGACGCGGCCGCGCACAGCCAGCTCGCCATATCGGCCATTGAATTCGGCGCCCGTCAGCGCAAATGATTCATTCCGGCCCCCGATATTTTCATAACGGCCGTCGGCATAAACTCGACCCGTCCATTGCAGCTGCGGTTTCACCGGCATCGCTGCATCGCGAATGAAAAACATCTGCTGCAGAGGCGCCAGCTGGCGACCGTCCTGGTCTTTGGCAGACACCACAATCCGCTGCGCGCCGCGAGACAAATTCTTCGGTGCGAACGTCAGCACATGCTCCGACAGAACGGCAAAAGATGTCACCTCTCTCTCATTCAGAAAGAGCGCGATGGATGCCGGATCGATATTTTCGCGCGCGAACGATATGGCGATCAAAACCTCACCGGATGGCAGGATTTGATCCGGCGCCGGCGCCAATATCAAAAATGGCGAATCGAGCGTCGAGCTCGCCAAGGATCCCCCACTCGCCTCAGGAGCTGCAGCGCGAACGGGAATTTCTTCCGGTTGAAACTCTCCTTCCTGCTCGGGAAAGTTTACCAGTCGATCATTTTCCAGGCGAAAGGCGATAAAATACTGCAGATGGTCTCCGGTCACCTCTGTCCCCGGAATGGCGCCGCGCCACAACTCTGCCGATTGCCGAAGAAAAACAAACTTGTACTTTTGTTCCTCCGATTCACGATAATAGACGCGCGCAAAGCGAACCGACGATGTCAAACCTTCGATACGACATTCGATCGTCACATTCTGACCTTTTTGAGCCGCGATCGGGGGATGATGAATGATCCGCTCCTGCGCGATGAGGCGCAACGATGTGAATAGCAGCAAAGTCCAGACACCTTTTAATGCTGTCAACGCAGTCTACTCCTCTACTCCTGATATTTGAGTCGCAATCTTTTCTTCCCACCTTTGGCATCTTTGAATTCAATCTCAAGAGAATCCGCGGTGTCATCGTCTTCCGCCCATGGTTCAAAGTCCGCTGTGTCCGTGAGCCGAGGAGCGTGGCCGCGTTCAATTGTGGCTGTTTTGCCAGGTGTCACCAGAACGCTGTCCGCCTTGTTATAGACGGCAACGGCGCCCGTCATGCCAATGACGCTCATTTTGCCATCGCTATCCACAATCGTATAGAATTCGGTGCCGCGAACCGCCGCCACGCCGGAGGGTGTCACCATGCGAAAGCCGGCGCCTTTGGGATTGATCTTCGCCCACACCTGTCCGATGGTCATGAGCAATCTCTTTTTAATACCCACGTCATCGCGCTCTCCTGCCAACTGGATCTGCGATTTGGAGCGAATTTTCAGCATACTTTTATCATCAGTGAATGTGATCGCCACCAGCGCCCCCTCTTCGGTCTTTATCATATCACCGCTATTGAGGCGACGACCATTGACCAGCGGCTGCCATTCACCATCAGCGGACTTTACCTGGGCGATGCCCTTGACTTTGATGACGACAGCGATCTCCTGTGCACTCTGGCCAAAGGTTGCCGGCCACAGACCAAAAAGGAGCAGTAAAAAAATAGCCATATTCTTTTTCATGATCAGAATCCTCTCATCGTATCGGCCCAACAGGCGCTATTCCACTGAACTGTCCAGCAATTCATATTCGCCATCCACGAGCCTGGACAAGGCATCAATGATGGCGTCTTCCGACAAAATGACGCCATTTTTGGTCACTATTTCTGTCGGGATGCATCCATTCAGGGCGCCGCCCGGTTTGAGCAGAGAGCTGTCGAGCTCGCGCACCAGGTTGAGGATTTGCTGCTGCAGTGGCGTTAATGTCCCTGCGCCTCCTGTTCCAACGATGCGGAATTTCCAGATTTCGCCGCCAATTTCCAATTCGCTCGACGATCTGACCAGGCCAACGATTTGCCAATAGTATGTTTTGTCCTCTTCCAGTGGTCGACCGTCGACCGGATATTGAAAAAGCGTTGACGGGATGATGTGCCCGGTCAACGGGGCATCGAGACCGCTGCCGACCGTCAGTATCTGCTGAAAAATAACGCGCTGCTGCATCATCTCTTCCGGGCTGAGACCGTCTTGTGCGTCGGGCAGCTCTTCGGCAATAGTGAGCCTGAATGTGTTGATATCGGATTCCCAGCGAAAGAGCGGCAATGGCGTATGGATCAATCCCTCCTCAGCCGACGTGGCGATCACCCCCGGCGAAATCAGATCGAGCGTGTTGGGATTGGTGATGACGAAACGAATTTCAGTCTCGTCCGAGAATCCGCCCGACTGCGCGTTAAAGCGAAAATAGTAGGTATCCGCCGGCAGACGCCCGGTCGCCAGCAGAATGGAAGTCAGTTCGTTCCCGACATCGGCAATTTGATAATCTTCCAGGGAAAACTGCTGCGCTTTGGTGAACAGATCCCGATTGCTCACCCTGATCTGCTCATTTGGCGCCAGAATGAAGGGTCTTGTATGGCCGCTCGCGAGTAAACCCTGACTCTCAGCCACGATCTCGATAGCGAGTTCGCACAGTTGCTGCTCATTCGAGCCATTCGTCAGAGTGACAAGAAACAGCTCCGCGGCGCTGGTTCCACGGCCGGAAAAATTGAAATCGCTGAGCATGAACAGCTGCACATCGGACGTCTGCGGCGTGGCATCAATCGTGACATCCTGAGCTGACAATCCGGGAACCAGCATCGTCAACAACATGACAAAACAGGGCATTTTCATACAAACCTCCGCACAAAATATCCAGAAAAGTGACAAAAACAGTGCCAATCAAACAGACGAAAACTATTGTAAATCAGGGACTTTATCATCAAATTCACGATAAAAGTGTTTGATGGAGAATGGTATGTTTCACCAGATAACACTCGGTTGTCAAATTTGAAACGTCATGCGGGAAAGCTTTATTTCATCTATATGTTAACTCATTTTTGCATTTTTATAATGCCTTTGAATCCTTATCTTTAGCTGACATTGGAGGATGACCAATATGAGGAAAAGCATCTCTATTCTCGTCGTTTTGTTCAGTGCGCTCGAGCTTTATCCCCAGGCGACTCCCGATCCGCACCGATTTGATGGAGAAATCGCAACGTTTCGCGTCTGGGATGCCAAAAATGCCCTGCCGGATCATCATGTGCTCTTTGTCGGCAGCTCCACCATCCGCATGTGGAAATCTGCCGAGATGTTCCCGGGTCTGCCGATCGTCAATCGCGGCTTCGGCGGCGCACATTTTTCGGATCTGCTGTTTTTCGTAGACGATGTTCTGCTCAAACACGGCGCGCCGGCATGCATTGTCCTCTACTGCGGTGACAATGATGTGGCCAGCGGCCTGGCGGCCGAGCAGGTCATCGAGAATTTTCAAGCATGGTGGACGTTGGTGCAGGAGAGTTTTCCCTCCACCCCGCTGATCTATCTGCCGATCAAGCCCTGCCCGAGCCGTTGGAACAGATGGGAAGAGGCGAGTCGAGTCAACAAGGCGATTTTTGATCTCGCGGCAAAAAATGACAAGCTCTATTACGCCGATACAGCGACGCCCATGCTGCGGACAGGCGCGCCGCCTGCCACTGATCTGTTCATCGATGATCTGCTGCATTTGAGCGACAGGGGCTATGAGATGTGGACGAACGTACTTCGGCCGCTGCTGGATGACATATTGACGCAAAATTCGGCAGCCGGCAAAATGTAAACCTCGATAAAGCCGATGAGCGCCAGCTCATTTCACCTCATGCGCGCCGCGTGCCGGCACGGAGATATAAATATCCGGATGCAGAGCGGTTTCCCGCTCGTACGCTTTGGATACCTCCTCAACAAATGCCTCGACTTTATCAGCGACGAGGAGATTGACCGTGCAGCCGCCAAAGCCGCCGCCGGTCATGCGGGCGCCAAGGCAACCATCGCAAGCGCGCGCCAGCTTGACCAGCAGATCGAGCTCCGCACAACTGACTTGATAGTCATCCCGCAGACTGTCGTGCGAGGCGTTCATCAGCCGGCCGAATGTCGCGCTGTCGTCCGCGTTCAATGCGGCGATGGATTGCAGGGTGCGTTCATTTTCCGAGATGACGTGGCGACAGCGCTTCCGCACCACCGGGGGCAACTTGTGCTGCACTTTCTGGAACTGGGCGAAAGAGACATCCCGCAGCGCCTTGATCCCCGCATAGTCGGCGCTGAGAATGAGGACGCCCTTTTCACACTCGGCGCGTCGCTTGTTATATTCGGATGCGCCCAGTTCATGTTTGACCATGGTGTTGCAGATCACAATGCGGAGAGCATCGGATTTCAACGGCACCAGCTCATAATCGAGCGTGCGGCAGTCTAAAAAGAGCGCATGGTTCTCTCGGCCGTGCATGGAGATGAACTGATCCATGATGCCGCAGTTCATGCCGACGAACTGGTTTTCCGCCTTTTGCCCGAGCAACGCCAATTTCTCGCTGTTCAGTTCACCGCCCACCGTGCTGAGCAGGGCCAGAGCCGATGACATCTCGAGGGCGGCGGAGGAGCTCAATCCGGATCCGACCGGCACCTCGCTTTCGATCAGCATGGATGCCCCGGGAAGTCTAAATCCTTCTTTTTCCAGGACATGGGCCATGCCGGCAACATAGTCGCTCCAATGATGGCGTTTCTTCTCATTTGCGTCCAAATCGATGGCGATCAGCTCGTCCATGTTTTCGGATCGGATGTAGAGCTTGCGATCGCGCGTCGGAAAGACCGCGATGGTCGTATAAAATCCGATCGCCATTGGAAAAACATAGCCGTCATTGTAATCCGTATGCTCGCCGATGAGATTGACGCGGCCAGGTGCGCAAAATACCCGCGGCTGGCCGGCGAAATGATGTTCAAACTTTTTAACGACCTGCTTCCTGTCCACAATTATACCTCACGACTACTCAATGTCACAACCGGTTAGCCGGCGATCAACAGCGGGCTAAATAGCGCATAAAGAATAAGGGTCAATAGAACGACAGCAATAGCGGCGATGCGCGCGCCTTTTGAGGGCGTGAGGTCGATTGTGCCGCGCTGCTCAAATTTCACCGATTCTTTGAGCGGCATCATGACGGTGATCACGGCCATCACTGCCAGGCAAAGGACGAAACAGATCGCCATGCGATTTAAAAATTGCACCTGCGGCGCGATAAGCTTCATGGCGCCATATGCCACAATATTGGTCAGCAAACCGACGACGCCGGCGGATGGCGGCGCTTTACGAAAGATGAGTCCGAACACAAAAACCGCCAGAATGCCGGGCGAGATGAATCCCTGCCCCTCCTGGATGATCGTAAAGATGCTGTTGCTGATTTTGGGATTGCCCAGCTGCGGCGCCAGCCAGATGGCGACGAATGAAAACAGAACGACGCAAATCCGACCCAACAGGACAACAGCATTTTGCGACGCATTGGGCGAGATGAATTTTTTAAAAATATCCATGGTAAAGATCGTTGACGCGGCGTTGAGCATGGCGGCCAGCGAGCTGACCACGGCGCCGAGCAAGGCAGCGACGACAAAACCGAGCAGCCCGATGCCGTTCGGCAGCACCTTGCCGAGCAGCTGCGCCATGGCGGTATCGTATTTGTAGGCAATGAACTTTTCATTGACGGTCAGGGTGTTAGCAGCGCGGATGCGTTGATTGTACGATTCGACCTCGATGGCCAATGCAGCATAGACATTTTTCCACGCTTTGTCTTCGCTGATGAAAACAGCGTTGGGCGCAGCCTCGGATGAGTTGTAATCCGCTCGCGAAATCGGCAGCACGTGGGGATTGCGGAGTTTCAACGCTTTAATCATTGCATCGGTTTCGTAGATCGCCAACAAGAATGACTCCGCTTGCCAGTTAGCCACAATGCTATCGGCCGGCGCTTGCCGAACCTGCACGACCATCGAATTCGGATTCGCTTTTGCATATTTCGCCATCACTTTGGCGTTATCGCGCACCGCTTCAAACTGCATATCGGACGAGAAGAGATTGAAGGCGATGATGCCGGGGATGACAATCGCAAAAGGAATGATGAGCTTTAAAAAAGCGGCGAAGACGATCCCACGTTGACCTTGCGACAGCGATTTGGAGCCCAGCGTCCGTTGCGTGATGTATTGATTGAGCCCCCAATAGTAAAAGTTGGGGATCCAGAGCCCAAGCATCAAGGCGGTCCAGGGCAGCACACTGTCCGTCTTGGGTAAAAACATGTTCATTCGCACCCGGTTCAGCGCATAAAAACGGCTGATCGCACCCTGATCCGGAGACATCTCCTTGATGGCAATGGCGCCGGTATTGACATCGAGAATCTGCGCGGCCTGCTCGACAGCTCCAAGCTTGATGAACGCAAAGATCATGATGACGATGCCGCCGATGATGAGCGCGCTGCCCTGGATCAGATCTGCCCAGGCGCACGCCTTCAGTCCGCCCGCAGCGACATAGACCATGGCGATGATGCCGATGGCCAGCGCACCGACGACGAGCGGAACGTTATATCCCATATTGCCGGCGATCGTGCGAATCGTCAGAGCGCCGGAATAGGTGACCGAACCCAGCAGCAGCATGTAAATGCAGAGTGTGGCGATGGCCATGATCGTTCGCGCCGCACTGTTGTAGCGGTATTCGAGGAATTCCGGCATGGTGTAAATGCCAGCGCGGAGAAAATAGGGTAAAAAGGTGAAAGCAATCACCACCAGCGTAATGGCCGCCATCCATTCGTAGCTGGCAATTGCCAATCCCACGTGACTCGCGGCGTTGCCGCTCATGCCGACAAACTGCTCCGTCGATATATTGGCAGCAATGAGAGAGAAACCGATGAGCCACCACTTCAGACCACGACCGGCGAGAAAAAAGTCTTCTCCGGAAGGACCCTTGGGCGCCTTGCTCATACCGACCCAAATGACCGCCACAATAAAGCCGACGAAAATGATGATATCCACGACGCCAAAATACATGCTCTTCTCCTTTCGTTGACCCTTAATCCACATCTTCTACATGCAGGTGCCACCGCCCGACAGATCTATTTTGGTTAATAAAAAGTAAATTTAAGAAAAATAAGTTTTGAGTCAAGCAAACATTTCTGTTTCGTTCAAATGCTTTTCGACCCGTAAAACGTCAGTTACGGGTGCTCAATCACCATTAGGGGTGAAGAACTCTTTTTCTGCATCGATCTCGTCGTCGATTCCAATCGCGCGAGTTCTTCACCCCTAAAATATAACCGCCGAGCACGCCGAAAAGCGCAGAGGAAAACGAGGTGCTTTGCTTCAATTTATTTCTCCGCGATTCTCCGCACTACAAATCTGCAACATTGTGTTTTTTTAGCAAAGTTTTTCGAAGGATAAAGAACTCGATCGTTCGGCATATCCATGCCCCTTACGGGATGTGCCCCTTAAGGGATGTGCCCCTTACGGGATGTGCCCCTTACGGGGTGTGCCCCTTACGGGGTGTGCCCCTTGCGGGGTGTGCCCCTTGCGGGGTGTGCCCCTTGCGGGGTGTGCCCCTTGCGGGGTGTGCCCCTTGCGGGGTGTGCCGGACGGGAGATGTACACGGACATTCGTCCGAGTGGGATAAATATCCCGCTCTATTGTCCGCCCAGGACGGATGTCCCGGGCGATCGTGCTCATTTGGTTGCGGCCAAAGGCCGCGCCAAGTTGATCTTGTGCGTCATTGCCAGAGACTGACGTTTTACTTCGACCCCGAGAATTCACTTGACTATGAGGCTTATTTTCATATATTCAAGTCAAATCATTTCAAAATCGATCAAACCGTTTTTTTCTCAACACTCTGTACTTTTTGATCCATATCCGAAATAAATTCATCACTGATAAATATAAAATTTGGGAGAGCGAGACGTGAAACAGCGAATATTAGTTACGCTCGTAGTCATTTTATGGTGCCTCGCGTTCATTTCGACTCCACTATACGCGGCGACGACCGGCAAGGTGGCCGGCAAGGTCACAGACAAAGAGACGGGCGAACCCCTGCCCGGCGCCAACGTGACCATTGTCGACAGCCGCTATGGAGCGGCAGCCGATGCGGACGGCGATTTCTTCATCCTCAATGTGCCACCAGGAGTGTATAGCGTCAAGGCAACCATGATGGGCTACGCCGCCAGGGTGATGACCGATGTCAGGGTGAGCATCAACTCAACCGTCAATTTATCATTCGAGATGTCACCCGAAGTGATTGCCGGCGAAACAGTCACAGTGACAGCCTCCCTCATTTCGTACAAGAAAGACCAGACAAGCTCGGTTCGCCACATTTCCTCCGACCAGATCGATCTGCTTCCCCTGGAGAATTTGAGCGATGTCATCGAAATGCAGGCCGGCGTGGTCGAGGGCCACTTTCGCGGCGGCCGTCTGGGCGAGGTCTCCTATATGGTGGACGGCGTTCCGGTCGATGACTCGTTCGGCGGCGTCAACTCGGCGGTGACGATCGAGAACGACGTCGTCCAGGACCTCGAGGTCATCACCGGCACGTTCAACGCCGAATACGGTCGCGCCATGAGCGGCATCGTCAATGCCATCACCAAAGACGGGGGCGACCGCTATCATGGTCGTGTGAACATGCAGCTGGGCAATTATCTCACCGGCAACACCGATCTGTTCATTGGCCTGAAACCGATCGATATGCGAAATCAGGATTATCGCCTGCAGCTCGAAGGCCCGCTTTTGAGCCGAAATCTCTCCTTTTTCATCAACTATCGCCACCAAAACAATAAAAATCACCTTAATGGCGTACGTCGATTTTTGCCGACTGATTACAGTGACTATGCATCGGACAATCCGGTGCAATGGATCGATACGGCCAACGGCGACAGCGCCTGGGTGCCGATGAATGACGGTCTGTACAATTCATTTTTCGGCAAGCTCACCTACCGACCTCTGCCGGATCTCAAGATTTCTGCGACATTCACTCAGAGCCTTGATGAATGGAGCGGCTATTCCCACACCTGGAAATATAATCCCGACGGTCGCGCGCGGAATCACTCGGATAACCAGATGTATTCGCTGCTGGTGAATCACAGCATCGGCAGGACACTGTTTCACGAGCTCAAATTGACCTATGTGGATGACTATTACGGCAACTATTTATTCGAAAATCCTCTGGATGCCGGCTATATTCACGATCGCTATGCCAACTCCTTTGGCCCGGGCTTTATGACCGGCGGCCAGGAAAAGGGCCACACGGTGCGGACGCAGCAAGATCTGACCGCCAAATACGACATCACCTGGCAGGTGAGCAAGAATCACAGCTTGAAGGCCGGCGCTCTCTACATCGGTCATCAATTGAATAACGAATATCACAGCATTCAGAATGTCTATCGCCAGCAGCCAAACGAATATGATAATTATTTTGATCCCGAACTGAACACCTGGGTATTTCCGAACTATGAGCCGGAAATTCTCGGCGACTCGACGTTGTATGGCGAAGTGTATGATGTCAATCCACTTGAATTGGCCGGCTACCTGCAGGATAAAATGGAATTTGATGAGATGGTCATCAACCTCGGATTGCGCTACGATTTCTTCGATCCCAACACGACCTATCCGTCAAATCTGCGCAATCCGGCAAATCAGCTCAGCTTTCCGAGCAATCTGGAAAAGATGTCGAGCTATCCTATGGCCGATGCAAAAGTGCAACTCAGCCCGCGTTTTGGCTTATCCTATCAGTTGAGCGGCGCCGCCTTGTTGCATTTCAGCTACGGACACTTTTTTCAGGCGCCGCCGATGTACGCGTTCTATCAGAACCACTCTTTTCTCGTGGCGCCGACCGATTACGCCACGCAGACGGGCAATCCCCAGCTCGAGGCGCAAAAGACCGTTCAGTATGAAGTCGGCCTGTGGCAGGAGATCGTCACAGGCATGGGACTTGAAGTGAACCTGTTCTACCGCGATATTTACGATCTGCTCAGCATGATGGTGGTCAGCACCTACAACCAGATTGAATATGGCGTCTATACGAACAAGGACTATGGCAATGTCAAAGGCCTGGAGGTGAAATATGACGTTCAGTTCGGCGGCTTGCGTTCTTTCATCAATTACACGCTGCAATACACCCGCGGCAACGCCGATAATCCGACGCAAACCTTCACCCGCGCGGGCAACAGCCAGGATCCGATTCCACGGCTCATCCCGATGTCATGGGATCAACGCCACACCGTCGCGCTGGGCATCAACTATGGCGCCAAAAAATGGAATATGTCGTTGACCGGCTACTATGATGACGGCACACCCTACACCTGGGCGCCAATTGCCGAGAGTCGCCTGGCGCGCGTCAACCTCTATCCGAACAATGCAAAGAAACCGGCCAAGTATCAGCTGGACTTTATGGGCTATTACGACTTGAAGCTGTCGTCACGCTTCACACTGCGCGCCAGTTTATACATCGAAAATCTTCTCGACACAAAAAATGAGCTTTTTGTCAATGGCAATACCGGGCGCGCCAATGAGGCCATCATCCGCGCGGTGGACCTGGCCAATCATCGCAGCCTGTTCAATTCCTATGAGGACCGGATCATCAACCCGGCAGCGATCGCTGCGCCGCGATATGTCAAACTCGGCCTCGGCCTCATTTTCTGATTTTGACTATGGAATTTCATCGCGCGGCCTTTGGCCGCAACCCAAAACATCCAAACCGCAGTGCGCACCGAGAATCGCAGAGGAAAAGAAGCGAAATCGCGATATATCTCTGCGAATCTCGGCGCCCTCAGCGGTTGGTCAGAAAATTTGCAAAATGTTGCTGATTTGTATCATAAAGGACTAGCGCATGAAAAATTTGAGACTTTTTTTAGTACTCTGTTTGCTGGCCGCGTCAGTAGCGTTCAGCCAGGGCAAGCCATACGACGGCCCGGATGACCCGGCCGGCGATATCGCCGCCAAACGCGAAGGCTATATGACGGGCAA
>JAFGJB010000148.1 GCA_016929295.1 Candidatus Zhuqueibacterota bacterium
CACGGGCCGCCGGAGCAGATCATCGACGGACGCTTGATCATCGAAGGGCTCGATTGCATTCAGGCGCGCGATGTCTATACAGGCCGGGTGCTGTGGCAGACAGCGCTGCAGAATGCCGGCACCTATGGCGTCTATTATAATGAAACCTATGCCAACACGCCGCTCGATCCTTCCTACAACCAGGAGCACATCCCGGGCGCCAATTCGCGCGGCAGCAATTTCGTCGCGACCTCGGATTGGATCTATGTCATTGACGACAATGAGTGCCGCGCACTGGACATCACCAATGGCGAGACCGTCAAGATCATCAGCTTACCGCGGGACGAAGCGAGCGAAAAACCGGATTGGGGCTACCTGGGCGTACTGAATGACCTGCTGATCGCCGGCTCTGATTTTGTCCCCTTTTCGCAGAACGTGCCCCTCACCGAACAGGAAGCGCAGCAGGTGAAGGAAATGAAAGCGAGCCACTGGCGCAAATTCCGCGATTTCAACAATTTCGACAACACGGCCAGTCAGAAACTCGTCATCATGGATCGTCACAGCGGTGAGGTGAAATGGCAGCTGGAGGCGCGCTATGGCTTCATTCACAATGCCATTGCCGCCAGCCAAAACAGCATCTATTGTCTGGACAAATATCCGCCTGCCGTCGAAAACAGGCAGGCCCGGCGCGGCATTGGCAAGCCATCGGATTACAGATTACTGGCGCTGGAGGCGGAGAGCGGCCGGATGTTGTGGCAGGCAAACGATAATATCTTTGGCAGCTGGTTGAGCGTCTCGCCGGACCATCATCTGCTGCTGCAGGCCACCCGACCGTCGCGGGATATGGTGCGCGACGAGGTCGGCGAGAGAATGATCGTCTACAACTCTGCCGACGGCCGATTGATCTGGGACAGAAAGATCGAATATGAGAATCCGCCGATCCTGCATGGCGCCAGAATCATCACCGATCGCGCCGCCTATGATCTGTTCACCGGCGAGCAGATCCATCGCACCGATCCCCTGACCGGCGAAAAAATTCCCTGGACCTACACGCGCACCTATGGCTGCAACTATAATATCGCCGGCGAGCATCTGCTCTCTTTCCGCTCCGCTGCCGCCGGATTTTACGATCTGTTCACCGAGGGCGGCACCGGCAATTATGGCGGCTTCAAATCGGGCTGCACCTCGAATCTGATCGCCGCCGACGGCGTTCTCAATGCGCCGGACTATACGAGGACGTGCCAGTGCAGCTATCAAAACCAGACCTCGCTCGCGCTCATCCATATGCCAGAGCTGGAATACTGGACCACCAATGACTGGAAATGGAGCGGCAAACCGATTCAAAGAGTGGGCATTAATTTAAACGCTCCGGGGGACCGTATTGCTAAAGACGGCACCCTGTGGCTTGATTATCCCAGCGTCGGCGGCGAATCGCCGGACCTACCGATCGAGATCGACACAACGCGCATCAAACCGTTCCGCAGACATTCCAGCAAATTGACCGGAGACGGCGACGAGTGGATCGCCGCTTCCGGATTTGCCGGCGCTATTGAAATGGAAATCGTGCTGGCTCTCGAGCCGTCGGAGGAAGCCGAGTACACCGTCGATCTCTACTTTGCCGAAGTTTTTGCCAAGAAACTGAGCGAACGCGTTTTTGATGTTTTCGTCCAGGGACATAAAGTCCTTGAGAATCTCGACATCGTCCGCGAGGCCGGTGCGGCGAACAAGACGCTCGTTAAAACGATTGCCGACGTGAAAGCGACGGACAAAATCACCATCGCGTGCAGGCCATCCGTGGGAACCGCGGCGAGTGAACCGATATTGAGCGGCATAAAGATCGTTAAAATGGATATAAATGAGAGAGGTGGCATCTGATGAATGAATCTGCCATTCCCTTCGGCGTCATCGGCGCGGGCCGAATCGGAAAAATTCACGCGGCGAACCTGGCGAATCGCATCCGCGATGCGCGGATTGTCGTCCTGAGTGACAGTGCAAAAGATGAATGCGAACGACTTGCCGGACAGCTGAATATCGCCAAGACCACGCCGGATTATCGCGCGGTGCTGCGGGATCCCGAGGTGCAGGCGATCGCCATCTGCTCGTCAACCAATAGCCATTTTGATATCATCATGGCGGCAGCGGATGCCGGCAAACACATTTTTTGCGAAAAGCCCATCGATCTATCGATTGAGAACATAAAAACAATAGATAAAAAAATTCGCGCGACCGGCGTCACCTTCATGGTGGGCTTTAACCGCCGATTTGATGCCAATTTCGCCAAAATTCGCGACCTTGTCCGCTCGGGAGCTGTCGGCGATCCGCACGTCGTCAAGATCACCAGTCGCGATCCGGCGCCGCCGTCGGAAAAATACATCAGATCATCTGGCGGACTGTTTCTCGACATGACGATCCACGATTTTGACATGGCGCGCTACCTGATTGACAGCGAAATCGTCGAGGTGTACGCCCAGGGTCGCGTCCTCGTCGATCCGGTCTTTGCTAAAGCGGGCGACATCGACACCGCGACCGTAATGCTCAATTACGAGAACGGCGCGCTGGCCGTCATTGACAACAGCCGCCGGGCTGTTTACGGCTATGATCAGCGAGTGGAGGTCTTTGGTTCCAAAGGCATGGCGACGGTAACCAACAAAACGCCCGACAATCATATCTACAGCAACACGGACGGCATCCATTCGGCCTTGCCACTCAACTTTTTCATGGAACGCTATGTCGATTCCTTTCTGACTGAAATGCAGATCTTTGTCGATTGCGTCAAAAAGAAAGTCGAGCCGCCGGTGACGACATGGGATGGTCTTGCATCAGTTGCCATCGCTCTGGCCGCCAACAGATCAATAGAGGAACATCGTCCCGTGCAAGTGGCAGAATTCGTCGAACGTCGTTGAAAAGCGTGTCACAGATAGATCAGCTTGAATCTGCGTTCTCAAAAGCCGCTCAGTTCAGCTTCACCTGCCCTGAATGGCATTGTCAATTAAAGATGGCATGCGATTGATCAGACAATGAAAGAAAAGACCTGCTGTATGCTCACGAGAACCTTTCTACTATCATTCATCCTCCTGCTCTCCGGCGTAACCATCTCGTCGCAAGACTATGAGGTGAAAGGCAGTGTAGTCGATCTTGAAACCGGCACAGCGCTGCCGCGAGCGAATATCATGGTCATGGGCACGAGCCTGGGGACATCGAGCGATGAGAACGGCCAGTTTAAACTGCGAGGATTGCCAGAACTCTGCAGACTGCAAGTCTCTGTGATGGGCTATAACACCATTGTTCGTACGATCAGTTTGTCGGGGGACGGAAACGAGATGCTCATCATTAAACTCGCTCCCACTGTGCTCCCCATGGAGGCCATCACCGTCACGGGCGAGATTGAGCGCAATGTGATCAAAAATCCAGCGCTCGAATCAACCGGCCTCGAGTTATCGACCTCCGCCATACAGCAGAGAGAGATCAGACAGCAAGGGGCCAAGACGGTCGTCGATGCCCTTCACTATCTCCCGAGCGCGCTGATCGAGTCGCGGGGTCGCAAGGTGAAACAGTTTGTCTCGCTGCGCGGCCAGCGCTATCCATATCCGGAGTACAGCATCAATGGCGCCTGGCAACGGGAGTTTCATGAGACGCCCTTTTTCTTCTCCGCGGCGGACATCGAACGCATTGAGGTAATTCGTTCGAGCGCCGCCCTGTTGAACGGCGTGAACGGCATGGCCGGGCTCATCAACATTGTTACCAAAGAGTACGACGCGCCGAAAACCGTCGCGGAGCTCGAATACGGCACCTACGACAGCTATCGGGCACACCTCTCGCACGGCGCTGGTATGGGCTCTCTATCGTACGCCACAGCGCTGAGCACTATGCACACAAGCGGACCTGCGGACATGAACGCCGAAGAGGGCGCCACTCAGTTTTATGGCCAGCTGAAATGGCGACCGAACGACAAACTGGACATCGGCTATACGCTCCTGCACTTTGATGGCATGCAGGAGTTGCGCCTGGCGGTGGATCCAGCCATGTCGCGATTGAAAACGGAGATCTCTCGCTTCGATCCGTTCCAATCGACCCTGATGACGCTGAGAATAGCCAGCCGCCTGACTGAACGCACCTCGACCGAGCTGATCGGCACCTATGCGAACCGGGATCCCGACTATATCATCGAATATCCGCAGAGGAACGAGTTCAGCCGCGCCAGCGAACGCGACAGCGAGTGGGGGGTGAATCTGCTGCAGGCGGCCTCGCTCTCCGGGAGTAACACGCTCCGCTTCGGCGGCCTCTATAATCGCTGGATCGCGCCGAATGGCAAACGGTTTTACGCCGGGCGACGCAATGACATATCGACATTCTCCGCTGTCGTCGTCGATGAGCATCAGTTTGGAGCGCTGACCATCGATGCCGGCCTGCGCTGGTCGCGTTCCTTTTTGGAGGAATACGGCGCCTTTAGCATTGAAGGCAGCAGCAGCAACTTTACGTCGGTCGATGCGATCGTCAATGAATGGGAACCGGCACTCGTGCAGGGCAGCGTGGGCGGATCTCTCATTTTGCCCGGCCTGACCTCCATTCATCTCAATCTGGCGGCGGGCGAGATTCAGCCGCGGCGCGGCACACTGGACAATGACCTGCGCGCGCCCAAAAATGAAAAGCACATCAAACTGGATGCCGGTCTCCGCTCAATCCTCGCGAACGTCCTCATGTCGCTCACCGGATTTCTGACGCAACAGCAAAATGCCATCGTCCTTAGCGGCAAAACGGCGGAACTGAATGGTCGTTTGATGGAGCTCTATCTCAATCGCGATCAGGAGCAATACGGAATTGAATTCGAAGCCAGGATGACCTCTTTGATGGATGCGCTGCAAGGATTTTTGAACATCACCGCCATGAAAACACGAGCCCGGCAGGATGGCGTCATGCGGGAGAACAGGGAATTCCCCGAGGTGATGGCCAGCTGCGGTTTGTATTTACAAAAAAATAATATCGATAGTGCTGTCCTGGCGAAATATGTTTCTTTTTTTGAAAACAACCGATTCGCCGCGCCGGCGCCGGACGGCCGGGTCTATCCGCAGCCACTGGGCGATTTTGTCGTCGCGGATGTGAATGCGGGCTATTCGATCGGCGAACGTGCACGAACTCGCTTTTATGTGGAAATCAAGAATATATTCGACACGGCGTATTCGACAACCGTCGGCTATCCTGACTTTGGTAGAACAATTCGACTGGGCATTCGGCAGACGCTGTAATTCGCGATCTTTTTCAGAGGATTTTGGCGACCTGAACAATAAGACGGAAAATTGAATTATGCTGACATTTTTGAGCTTTGGCGCATTCACCGGGCTTGTCGCTTTTTTCGCCTGGTACAAAATCAGAAACGACAACCTGAAATC
>JAFGJB010000149.1 GCA_016929295.1 Candidatus Zhuqueibacterota bacterium
GGGATGATGAATGTCATTCCGTTGTACGATGATGCGCTCGATCTGGTCGGCCCTGAACGGAGCGCTGATGGCCGCCTGCAGATTGACGCCATAGCCGGTGGAATCGGCAGTGCCCCACTGGCTGATGTCGCACTCTTCAATCACAATATCGTGGCAGTCATCCGACAGGCGGATCGCATGGCGTGCGGCGCCTCTGAGAGTCAGACCGCGCAGAATGACGTGATGCGTTCCCTCCGGCATATAGACGCACACGTCGTCTTGATTCCGGACGTCGATGATGGTCTGGCTGTCGGGCGGGCGAGTATAAAGGACGTAGCCGTCCTGTGTGCCCGATTCAGTGATAGTCAAGGGGAGCGCAGAGCTCGACACATAAATCGTCTCCTGAAGCGGGAAATTTTCGCACCATGTCGTCGAGGTTGCAACGACTTCCGTCCGCTTTTCATCCTGCAGCCAGAGCTGAATCTCATAGCTTGTCCCTGGCCGCAAATTGACGATGCTGCCGCGATATTCTTTAGGGCGTCCATCCAGTTGGCGGTCATCGAACCACAAATCCTGCGCCGCGTGCCAGTCCGCTTCTGTCACTCCCTTATAATTGACGTGGCATTTGATATCGCGGTCCGCTGTCGGTGGATTCCAATAGATGCCAAGGCAGTGAAAGGTCGGCACGAGCCGCAGCGACTGAGCGGCGACGAACGTACCGGCGCATAAAAGCATCATGATTGTATGGCGTACAATCACTCTCGTCTCCGGAAGAAATAGCGACTGCATTGTCACATGCGACATTTACCCATAATTTAGCAATAGATAAATGAACATCAAGAAAAAGCTTTAAAATGCTCATCCGGGTGAGTGCAAGGAATAGAAAAAGAAAATCATTTTTTATCTAATTAAATTATACTTTTAATTAGAATAATATTAGACATTAAACGACAATAGAGGATAGTGAAGAAAGGAGTTGCAAAAATGCGCACGCAATCCATTATGAATATGGCGTTGATTATTGTGATGATATCCGGCTTGATCCTGCAAGCCGCGCCGTGGGAAATTGACAAATCTCACAGCGAGGTCGGTTTTGCGGTAAAGCATATGGTGGTCAGCGATGAGGTCATATTGATCCTGCGCGCTGAACTCGTGCTGCAAAAGTGATTTTAATTGCCAAGAGACTGTATCAAAATTCTTTTTAAACGCAAAAGACGCAAAGAATACAAAGGATAACATATTAAATATTTAGACGTAGAGACCTCTGTAATATCATGTTTTTTTAGCAAGTTTTAAGTCAAACAAAAAGCTAAACACGCATTCTCATAAATTTTCGAATTTTCACGAATTTAAAAAAATTGACTTTCTTATTCGTGGTCATTCTTGTATCATTCGTGAAAATTGTGTTACTTTTTTGAGTGCGGCCGAAGGCCGCGCTAACTATTCTTTGCGATATTTGCGGTTAACTGATCTTTCAAGAGTTTTGCTACAGCCCAGTTGAACGTCAGACAGGCGTGGTTACAAAATCAACCAACAGACCAAAATGATCGGAAGGAAAATATACGGTGCCGTCTTTATGAGTCAAGGGATTGGTGCCCACCAGTCTGATGCGTTGAGGCTGGTAATCCTGGCAGCTGTAAAAAACGCGGTCCAAACGCTCCTGACGATTCACCGGGCCCATGGGATTCCTGGTGGAATCGACAGTATAGCCCGGCTCCTTTGCCATCAACTGTTGCCAGACATCGGCCCAGTTTTCCGGCAGCAGATCATCAATAGTATCGCCGGCGCGCACGTTGGTATCGCCGGCGAGGATGTTGTTCCTGGTGCGAAAGTAGGAGAAATGGCTGAGAGCCTGATGAAATTGGTTGCGACGGATGCTGTGGTTGTCTTCGCTTTCGAGATGCATACAGCCAACGACCAGGTCAATTTCATAAAAATGAACCACGGTTAATCCCCGCCCCATTTGAGAATCTTCAAACGGAATTCGCGTGAATCTGGCGTCAAAGCCAAATCGCGTGTATATCCCTTCCCAATACCGATTCTTTTCGAGGACATTTTTCGGCACTTTATGGTAAATGTCGCTAAACGGCAGGTTTTTATTGTCAAAAAAATTCTCCGAGAGAAACGTCAATTCCTGAAAGGTGATGATATCGGGGTGCAAATGCACGATATGCGAGAGCACCGCGTTCAGCCGCTCCAGCTGCAAAAATTCGTCGAACCACAGGTTCCAGCTGAGCAGGCGGATATTTTTCTTTGCCGATTGACGTTGCATTACTAGTGACTTTCTTCGCCAGGAGTCTCTGCCGGGGAGGGCGCGCCGTTGACCGCACGAATGCTAAAAATTCGGCTTTGGCCGCCGTTGCCCATAGATCACAGCACAGGGCGCATTTTTGCAGACAATCTGCTGCAGCTCGTTGCACCACAATGCCACAAAAGTCCGGCAGCTGTTCGATCCGTCGATCTGCTCCTGCCGGGGGAATTCAGCATGATCGCAGCGGAGATCGCAGAAGCGAATTTTTGAGCTGGTCACGCCGGCGTTTTCAGAATCAGTGCTCATACCCTCGACCGTTATGTTGAATATCAAAGAGTGCGACCTTTATTTGCCGATCTGCCGCACAGAAAAGAGAGCAAGCCAATAATGAAGAGGATCGAACCGGCGATGACGTTGGTCACAACACCCCGCGTTTGCGATATATATGGCGTCCCTTTTATGAAAAACGAGCCAAAAAGCACGACGATACCAAGAATCAGCCAAAAGACGCCCATCATCTGCAGGGGGCGGACGGATTTCAGCTTGTTATCGACATTGAGCGGTGACGACATATTCACTCCCATGATGTATGATGAATGAAAAGATAACAATTTTTTTTTGAAAAGCAATGCGAATTCACAACCTGGCAGGTCCTGAAAAGATCATTGACATTTACGTAAAATTGCTTTTTATTGGATGTCGGTGACGATTAAACTCGTGCGCGCAATGATTGGAAACGCATTATGAAAATACGACTGATCCTCGTTGGTGAGATTGAAAACAAGCCGCTCAGAGCGTTGACCGAGCTCTATTGTGAGCGCATCAATCATTACTCGGCCCTCAGGATCGACACGATAAAGCCGGAGAGAATAAAAAGCATGCCAGGTGCGGAGCTGCTCAAGCGCGAAGGTGAGAAAATTCTCGCCAAACTGCTGGCGTCCGATTACAATGTGGTGTGGGACAAGGGGGGAAAGCAATTGACCTCGCAAGAATTTGCCGATTTTTTCAATCAGTTAGCCGGTCAGAGCAGAAAGCAAGTCACGTTCATCATCGGCGGTCCGCTCGGCATTGCTGAGGAAATCCAGAAAAGAGCGGATGCACGACTTTCGTTGTCAAAAATGACATTCCCCCACGAGCTGGCGGCCGTCATGCTGCTTGAGCAAATTTACCGAGCGCAGACGATCCTCCGCGGCGAACACTATCACAAATAAAAAATCCATCACTTTTTGGTGATGGATTCAGAACCATTTCCCGGCCCGTTGAGAAAAAGGGTGATCCCTCTCTGAAATAGAAAATCTATATAGACTATTCCAAAATTTCCAGAGTTGCATGTTTGCCGGCTTTGCGAGCGACGGCACTTAAAAGAACTCGAATAGCATGCGCTGTTCGACCATTCTTGCCGATGACTTTTCCCATATCGGGCTGGTCTACTTTGAGTTCATAGACGACGGTTGTCTCCCCCACAACCTCTGATACGTGCACGGCCTCGGGGTTATCAACCAAGTGCTTCACGATGTACTCGACGAACTCTTTCATATCGCATCCTTTTTTACTTGGTTCATTGTTTATTGTGAGATCAGCATTCATCAGTGAAGATCAAACGGCTAACCCTGTCCCCATTCCTCCTTCCGGCGGGTGATTACGCCTACCAACCTTTGTTAAATTAAATATATCCGCATCCATGTACAATGTCAAGGAAAAAAATGGCCCTGATGAATTTTCCCGCTTTGGGTAAATTTCTTGCGCACATCCAAACTCGCCGGGCTTTTGCTGAATCTTTTCCGCGACATTAACATCTTATGTACGAAAAAATTGCCCCAGTGTTTGCTTTTTGGCAGCAATTTTCACAGAAAAGGCCATTTTTTTCTTGACTTTTTTAATAAATATCTTATATTCTTGTCTGTTTTATTATTAGCACTCACCTTAGTAGAGTGCTAACAAAATTGCATCAACTATCGTAAAGGAGGACTCATGAACATTAAACCATTGGCGGATCGCGTTGTTGTCAAGCCGCTTGAGATAGAAGAAGCCAAAGTCGGCAGCATCTACATTCCCGAGACTGCCAAAGAAAAGCCGCAAGAGGGTGAAATAATAGCCGCCGGACCGGGCAAGATTTCTGATAGTGGTGAATTGGTGAAAATGCAGGTCAAAGTCGGCAATAGAGTGCTGTATGGCAAATATTCCGGCACCGAAGTGACAATTGATGGTGAAGACTATTTAATTATGCGTGAAAGTGATATTCTCGCCATAATCAAAGAGTGATCTATTTTCAAGATAAAAACTGGAGGATAATTCAATATGCCTAAAATCATAACTTTCAACGTTGATGCACGCAATGCGCTCAAGCGCGGCGTCGATCAACTATCGAATGCTGTCAAAGCAACGCTTGGCCCAAAAGGCCGCAATGTTGTCATAGATAAAAAGTTCGGCGCCCCCACAGTGACAAAGGACGGCGTCACCGTGGCGAAGGAAATTGAGCTGCCAGATCCATTGGAAAATATGGGCGCCCAGATGGTGCGAGAAGTTGCGTCCAAAACCAGCGATATTGCCGGCGACGGGACGACGACCGCGACCGTATTGGCGCAGGGTATTGTGCGCGAGGGTCTCAAAAATGTCACCGCCGGCGCCAATCCGACCGCCATCAAACGCGGCATCGAAAAGGGCGTCAAAGCCGTCGTCCAGGAACTTCAAAAAATGAGCAAGCCACTTCCGGGCAAAAAAGAAATTGCGCAGGTCGGCGCCATCTCCGCCAACAATGACGTTGAGATCGGCAATCTGATTGCAGATGCAATGGAAAAAGTCGGCAAGGATGGTGTGATCACCGTCGAGGAAGCCAAATCGACCGACACCAATCTCGAAGTCGTCGAAGGTATGCAATTCGATCGCGGCTATCTCTCCCCCTATTTTGTGACCAATTCCGAGTCAATGGAAGCGACCCTGGAAGATGCTTACATCCTGATCCACGACAAAAAGATCACGGCGATGAAAGACCTCTTGCCAATTCTTGAAAAAACAGCGCAGCAAGGCAAGCCTCTCCTGATCATTGCCGAAGATGTCGAAGGCGAAGCCTTGGCAACACTGGTCGTCAACAAATTGCGTGGCACAATCAAGGTGGCCGCGGTGAAAGCGCCAGGATTTGGTGACCGTCGTAAAGCGATGCTTGAAGATATTGCGACATTGACCGCCGGTCGGGTGATCTCCGAAGAAGTCGGTTTTAAACTGGAAAATGCCACGATTTCCGATCTCGGCAGCGCGAAACGCATTGTCATCGATAAAGACAATACTACGATCGTCGAAGGCGGCGGCAAGAGTGAGGACATCAAGGGACGTATTTCGCAAATCAAGAAACAGATCGAGACCTCCACATCCGATTACGATAAGGAAAAACTGCAGGAGCGTCTGGCAAAATTAGCCGGCGGCGTTGCTGTCCTCAATGTGGGCGCAGCAACAGAAGTAGAAATGAAAGAAAAGAAGGCACGAGTTGAAGATGCGCTGCATGCGACCCGCGCCGCTGTTGAAGAAGGCATTGTGCCCGGTGGCGGCGTCGCGTTGATCCGCGCTCTGCCGGTTCTTGATTCCCTCAAGGCCGATGGCGATGAGCAGATCGGCATTGATATCCTGAAACGAGTTCTGGAAGAACCGATTCGCTTGATCGCAGAAAATGCCGGCGAAGAAGGTTCCATTGTCGTGCAGAAAGTCAAAGAAGGCAAAGATGCATTTGGTTACAATGCGGCAACGAACGTCTATGAAGACCTCAATAAAGCCGGCGTCATCGATCCGACCAAAGTGACTCGCATTGCGCTCGAAAATGCGTCATCAGTCGCATCCCTGTTGCTCATGACTGAAGCCACGATCGTCGAAAAGCCTGAAGAAAAACCGGCCATGCCGCCAATGCCTCCGGGTGGTGGAATGGAAGGGATGTACTAATCGCAGTGCAAGAGTGATCATGATAAAAAGCCCTCGCAAGAAATTGACGAGGGCTTTTTTTTTGCTGAAAATGAGCGCTCGATCATTCGATGCAGTCCGTCGTGCGCCGGCGAATTACGAGATCAAATGGATGGGCAATAGAGCGTCAGAAATAGATTCTCACATACAATGCCGGCTCGAATTGCACACTAAATCTGTGTGTTTTATCAATATCTTCAACAGTTGACAAACACAAATCTGTCTCCATTTTGCTGCTCGTGAATGAGTATTGCGCAAAGCGCGTGTGGACCGACAGGCTTATAAAGTCATTGAGAAAAAATTCCGCCCCGAGCGTCGCCCCGGCGCCGAGCGTCAGCGTCCGACCATTTTTAGCAAAGACACAGTTGCCCTCCGGTTCTTCGGCTGAAGTCGATCCGAAACCCACCAAACCATATAGGCCAAAATAGGGCACCACTCTGTTGCGAGGCAAAATATACATCCGATATTCAGGATAGGCAGCTAAAGAAAAGCTGCTTCGGACATCACCCTTCAATGTAGTGGAGGCGACCAGAGATTCTTCACTATGTGAGATGAACTCAAGATCTGCATCAAGAAGAACCATGGCGACCGGTGAGATCATTCGGCCAAAGCCGAATTCATGTCCAAACTCGGTCACACGAGCGGCAAAAGAAGATTTACCGGGCTGAGTTCTTGCAAAAAGAGAAGAGAACGCAAGAAGCACTAGCAATAATGGCAAGAATCTTTTCATAACCCAACTCCAAAGATGTTAAGGCAAACAACTGTAATTATGCTGCTCAATATGAAGCATGTTTTTTGAAAAACAATTAGCGCTGACAGGAAGGACAATAAAAGGTGCTGCGTCCGCTCATCACGATTCTCTCGATGATCGCACCGCATGAGCCGCAAACTTGACCGTCGTTTTGATAAACGGCTAAATCAAGCTGAAAAAACCCTGGTTCACTCCGGGCATTGCGAAAATCATTCAGCGTCGTTCCACCCTTATCAATCGCTGCTGTCAGTACGGACTTGACACTTTCTACCAGTCGTCGTTGCTCATCGTTTTTCAAAGAATTGGCCGGGCGTATAGGGTGGATGCCCGCTTTAAACAGTGCCTCGTTTGCATAAATATTACCTACGCCGACGACGTTTTGCGCATCCATAATCCAATTTTTTATCGGTTTTTTTGATTTTTTCAGCAAATTGGCCACATAGTGATGATTAAAAGCCGCAGATAATGGCTCAACGCCGAGATTGGTAAATCGGAACCATGTTGCGAACGCCTGCGGCGGCGTGACTTCAACGAGGCCAAAACGCCGCGGATCGCGATAGCGAACCTGAATGCTGCTGTCCAGATGGAAAATCACATGGGTGTGAGTTTCAATCGCGGCATCCGCCGCAAAAATCCCAAGACGACCACTCATGCCGAGGTGGATGATGACCGACGCGTCGTTTTCAAGCTGCCAGATCAGATATTTGGAGCGTCGCGCGACGCTCACAATTCGGTTGCCGATGATCCATCGAGAAAAATCCGTCGAATTGACCGGACAGCGCAGTCGCGCTTCTCGAACATCAACGGCCGTGACGATGGCATTTGCCAGAAAAGGCTCAATACTTTTGCGAATTGTTTCAACTTCGGGAAGCTCGGGCATGGATCTCTCGTTTTAGCCCTTGAAAAGATCTTTCCAGTCAAGACTGCCCTTTTCCACCCTGTTGGAATACTGCTTGTCCAATCGCGCCAATCGCCGTTGCTCCGGCGTATTGGGCGTCGATGCCTGGCGAGTCGCATGATGCAATGCATCAGCCTGGGCGATGCTGATTCTTTCGCGGCATATGGTGTAAATCGCCATCCCATTCATATCGGTTCGCATCTTTATTTTTCGCGCCAATCTTTGCACCGGGAAAAGGGTCACCACTTTCGAATCATACGCGCAGCTTTTGTAATGATGCCAGGAATAAAATCTCTCATCGCCGGTGCCTTTGCCGCGATTGATATATTTGACGGAAAAACCGCGTTCGTATAAAGTCCATTCCTGCGTTTTGCCCAACGAGCGGAACAAATTCAGCAGCGGTCCTGCGGCGAGAAAAAGGACATAGATGAGCGCGTCCGGAACTCTCTCCAGCCATGGTAGAAAGTGCGATCCGTAGAGCAGCGTGAAGACAAAAAGAGCGCCAATTAAGCCGAGCAGATATAACACAAATCGATTCGACTTCCTGGGCGCGAATATCCATGACATGAGAAGACGGCCCAGAGAGGCGCGATCTTTTTCGACAGAGGTTTGCAGAAAATCCATAAGACATTACCCTTTTACGCTTCCCAACGTCAAGCCGGAGACCAGCCAACGACTGAGAAATAAAAACAGGAGGACAACCGGTATGCTCACAAGCACAGCGCCAGCCGAATATAATCCCCACGACACTTCCATATTGGCCTGAAATGTCTTCAGGCCGAGCGGCAGGGTGAACAGGCTCTGATCCTGGATGAGCACGGCGGCGACGAGATATTCCGACCAGGCGGTCATGAAGGAAAACAGAGCGGTGATGACCAGGGCCGGCGCCGCCAAAGGCAATACGATTCGCCAAAAAATGCCGAATTCCGAACAGCCGTCAATGCGGGCGGCTTCCTCCAGACTATATGGAATGGTGTCGTAATACCCCTTCATCTGCCATACGGTGAAGGGCAGGGCGGTCGCTGAATAGGCGATGATGAGCCCCAGATAATTATCGTAGGCCTTGATGGCGATGAGCAGAATGAAGAGCGGCAGCAGCAACATAGTGACCGGAAACATTTGCGTCGTGATGAGGCCGATCATCGCCGCATCGCGGCCGGCAAATTTATAGCGAGAAAAGGCATAGCCCGCGGTCGCTGCCAGACCGACACCCACCAGCGTCACACAAGCGGATACCATGAGGCTGTTGCCCATCCAGCGTAAAAACGGCTCTTCGGCGAACAATTTCACATAGGTGTTCAACGTCGCATTGTCCGGAATGAGAGCCAACGACTTGCTGAGCAGCCTGTCACCGGGACGCAAGGAAATGGCGATGACACGTAAAATGGGATAGAGCGCAAAAAGCGTGAAAAAGATGAGCACGACATAGGCGGAGATTTTGCCGACCAGGGAAAGATCACGAGGCTTGCGCATAGACTAGCCCCGGTCCGTCAAACCAAAATCATCATACTTTAAAATGATGTCGTCAACAATGCGATCGACATCCGGGCTCTTTTTCAGCGGCAGCTCTTCCAGCACGCCGTGCGGCTCAATGCGCCGGGGTTTTGCTGCTGTGGCCGATTTACCCTCTTTTTCCATCCTTGTCGCGTCTTTTTTATTTTTCATGACAACCTCTTTTTTCAATAGACGGCTTCCGTCGCTCTGGTTTTTTTGATAAAATTCCAGCTAAAGACCAATAGCATGGTGAAAATGATCATCGAAAAAGCGGCGGCGTACCCGAGTCTGAAATAGGTGAATCCCGTTTTATAAACCCAGGAAACGAGAATATGAGTCGTGTCCGACGGCTCGCCGCCATTGCTCACCAACCAGACGACATTGAAATTATTGAACGTCCAGATGACCCCGAGTGTGATAGCGGGCACCATGACCGGTTTGAGCAGAGGTATAGTGATGTTTTTCAATTTGCTCAACCAGGAGGCGCCATCGATATCAGCCGCTTCGTACAGTTCATTCGGTATGCTCTGCAACCCGCCGAGAGCGATGATCATCATGAAGGGGAAGCCGAGCCATACATTGGTGATGAGGCAGGCGGTGAACGCGCCCCACTCGGTCGTCAACCATGGAACGCTCAAACCAAACGTTCGTTCCAACATGAGTGGTATGGCGCCGTACTCTGAATTGAACATGCCTCGCCAGGTCAGGGCGGTGATGTACTGCGGCACTGCCCACGGCAAAATCAGCAGTGTCCGAAAGATCGCTTTGCCCTTTATATTTTTGTTGAGTATGATGGCCAGGAGAACGCCGATGGTCACGTGAAAGAACAGGTTCGTGCCGGTCCATAAAATGGTCTTGAAGAAGAAATACCAGAAGGATTTGTCGGCAAAAACCGTGACATAGTTGCGGAGACCGATGAAACCGGGATGACGAAAGTGGGTGAGACTCATATTCGAGAATGACAGCCACACATTGTAAAGAAATGGCCACAAAATGACCGCCGCCATCACGATGAGCGCGGGCATTGTATAGATGTATGCCAGCCGATTGATGCGGGACTGTCGTGCGCTGGATGCCATCTTATTCTCTGTTCTCCCGGATGAGTTTTTCGGCCAATTCCTGCATGCCTCTGGCCGCCTGCGCCGGCGTCTGCCTGCCGGTGAAAATGGCCTGATAGCCGGGACGCATGGCATCCCAGATCCAGCGCAGCTCGGTCACCGGCGGCGTCACCTTGCCGACCAGCAGTTGCTGCAGAGACATGCGGACGATCTCATTTTCCTGCACCAGCGGACTGGCAAAGGCATCTTTGCGCGCCGGAATGGCGCCCGACAGGCGGGTGAAGGTGAGCTGCATGTCGGTGCGGGTGAGAAATTTCAGCAATTTGATCGCCACCTCCAGCTTGTCCCCCTCGAGATTGATATTGAGTGAATATCCCATCGGCTGGACAGCGGGCGACGGCCACAGGCCCGTCTCATCTACCAGAGGAATGCGCGCCAGGCCGATGTCGATGCCGTTCTCCATATAGGTGCCCCAGGACCAACTACCGTTGATGATCATTGCCGCCAGCCCATCCTTAAAGAGCGCATTGGCGATCTCATAGTCGCATTCCTTGGGAATGATCTGATGCACTTGGGCGAGATCGTAGATGAATTGCGCCGCCCGAACGACGGCGTCGGTGTTCAGGGTGGGCCTGAACGCCTCGTCCATGATCCAGCCGCCATAGCCGCCGATGAACGGCACGGCAAAGAATGGCTCGGTATAGTTCCAGACCAGCGCGTACTGATCCGGCTTGCCATCGCCATTGTAGTCCTTGGTGAGCTCTTTGCCGACCTTGATGAGCTGACTCATGGTCTGCGGCGGTTCGGCGATGAGAGCTTTGTTGTAGACGAGGCAGAGGTGATTGCCGATGCGATCGGCGATCTGGTAGAGTTTATCCTGAAAGTAGGTGTTGGCCGCGAGCGGCTCGGTGACAAAACTGTCCAATTCTGCTTGGGTGAAAAATTCATCCAACGGTTTAATGACGCCGAGCTCGGCCATGGGGCCGATGTTGTCATTGGCGCCGCGCAGCAGCGCCGGCCCGCTGCCGCCCAGACAGGAGATGATA
>JAFGJB010000150.1 GCA_016929295.1 Candidatus Zhuqueibacterota bacterium
CACTTCGTCAATGAAAATCCATGCGGGTTGACCGGCGCCCCGGTGCCATGCTGGACACTGTTTCAACGACTCGGCGGTAATTTTTATATAGCGGGCTCGCGTATTCACCGATGTGTGGAAGGTATGCAAATATATTTTGCCTCTGTCCTGAGGTATAGCATGCGTCAGATGCGCCACCTGTTCAAATGTGGCGCCGTCGATCGAGAGCGCAAAATCCACCCATTTGGGTAGAAAAATCCAGTCCAGAGGGTGCTGCATAAAATCGGCGCGCAATTCACAAATGTCTTTCACTTCCCCCAGGTCAATGATCGCTTGCAGATCGGCGCCCTCAAATCCCAGCCAGTTGTAATGATAATCGATCAAACCAAATCGTCCATCCGTCAATGCGCTGCCGCCTCCGACAGGATACTTTTCACTGCATTGGGTTAATACGGTGACAGGTTTGCCATACGCCAGGTTCCTCCGTCCGATTTTTTCGATATAATCGTGGCAATTCTCTCTAAACTGATCGGGACTATAGCCATGTTCTTCAAGTCGTTCAATGCCATTCTCATGGCAGACTTGCACGAACCTCTCCAGGCGCGCGAGCATCTCTTTTTTGGGAAGGATTTTGCCATCGTGATGGGTGACAAAGCTCAGATCTTGATTGACGTCATGAAGCGAAATATCGAGAATGGCAAATTCAATCGGCAGTCGAGCGCGCCTGACTCTTTTCAGCACATTTTTATCACCAGAAACAGCCGTTTCCGCGCGATCGAACAGCACCTCGTACTGCTGCAGCAGTTCCGGCCTGAGATAACTATCGACGGCATCGTACGGATAGCCATAGATATCCAGTCTTTCACCCGAGGAGAGCAGTGCTTTGTGAGTCTTTTCAATGTATTTTTCAATAAACGGAGCAGCAGCGCCATAATAGCCGTTGAGAAAATCCTTCCTGACGACATCTAGGTCGATATCCGGATCCCACAGCAGCTTGGCGATCAGATACGTCCGCAATTCGTGTAACTCGCTGATCGAGCTGCCGCTGCCCTGTTGGAACATCAGCCGGCAGTTGTTGTCGCGAAAGAATTGCAGATTGGGCTGCAGTACATGCAGGTTTGGAAAAGGATTCAGATAATTGCGAAACTGCACAACATAATCCCATACCAGGATGTTGTCGGTCAATCTGCCCCAGTCCTCGACGTCCTGGCGGAACGACGCTTCTCCCGGATCTGTGGCCAGCGGCTGACTGCGATTGCACTCGATAGAGCACAACATAATGTTCACATTGTCAGCCGGACGCAAGCCAATTGGCGCCTGACGAGTATATTGATAAGCCAGGGTCGAGATGACCTTGTCCGGAAACTGTTCAGCTATCTGGTTGACAAATGCCAGCAGTGATCCGGCATGAGAGCCGTATTTCTCATCCAGTTCTTTACACTTTTCACAGGTGCAATAATTATAATTATCATTTTGCGAAACCGACCAGTAAGTTGCCTCTGGTTTGTCCAGCATCATCTTTTTCAAATTGGCGATGGTGAGCTGCAGCACATCAGGATTGCTCAAACAGAGTTGACCATCTCGCATGCGGATGCCGTTCAATTCGCTGAAATAGTCAGGATGGTCGGCGTAATAAAGCTCCGCCGGCACAAGATCATCAAAGGTGTGTACCCACATGCCCCACTCTCTTCTCGAATCCTCGCGGTTGTGCAACTTGTGCCAATCCGCATAGTCCTGGCTCACATTGGGCAGATAATGCAGCGTCTCGCGCCAGGTGAAATAGGGGACTTGTGCATCGTTCGTTTTGTCGATGATGATATTTTCATTGTGGGGAAGACTGAGGGCGTCCGGCGCGTACATGCGACAGCCAAGATAATCCTCCAGGAAGCCATAGACGGCGTATAAGGTGCCTTTGCCCGCGCCGCCGGCGAGGATCAACGTTGCACCTGATGTTTGGATGACAAATCCATCTGCGCCCAGTTCATCCCATTTCACGCGATCCCCGTTTTGTAAATGGGCGTTGCGGCCGATGAGGATCTCAAATTCGTTCACGGGCGCGTCATCTGTGACGACAGGGATCTCGACACCACTTATGTTGCAGAGATACCTCTGCAATTCAGCGGCTGCTTTTTCTTCAGCCGCCGTTGCGTTCACCGGTTTGACGATTTTATAATTGCTGGAACCATTGGTTACAATTTTTATTTTGTTGGCGCTGCAGTTCCACAAAGTTACGCTCACGCCGATCGCCAAAATCAGAAAATGGATTTTCATTTTTTACAATCTTTGCTTGTTGAAACGTCGGCTCATCTTGTGTTCACCATCCACGTAAATTTCCATGACGTACCTGCCTTCCTGCAAGTGCTCGACATCCATTCCGATCGGGGAATCTTTGATATGAGTGTATTCGTGTTCCTCGACGTATTCACCATCCTTGGTTATTCTGATTTTGAGGGTTGAAGATTTATGGATTGTCACGTAAATCGTCAGATGATCGGTCACCATGCGCGGAAATATATTCACCGAAAGACAGGCCACTGTCGTATCAACTAGGGCGTCTTCATCGCAGCGAAAAGCATAAAACTGGCCGTTGCCACAATCGCTTTCAAAAATATGAATGATATTGCCCTTTATATCTTTTAATCGCAAGCGCCCATAGCCCGCTTCCGGATGCGCCCAAAATTCCAGGCCGTCGCCTGCAGAGTCGGTCAGCATGATGAAATAGTTGCCTTCAGCCAACGTCAATGTGTCGCTGTAATTCGAAGCGGGCTCTAATTGCGCCGCTGATTTGAAGAAAACCGTATCGTCAGCGCTATTGACGATGAAGAGAGTGTTCTCCTCCGGTTTGTTATTGGTCAGCAATTCGACGACAATTTTCGTCGGCAGCGTCGGAATATCATAAAATTCCGATTCCATTCTATTATCGTTTCCCCATTCATCCCGCACGCCGTTAGGATTTGCTAGAACAACTGCAAAAGCGTTGACGCCCGCTTTTGCATCAATCGTTCCCGGCAGTGTCACTATCTCATCCTTGAAAAAGGCGAGATCTCCGTGCCATGGCAGAGTTTTTTCCTCAAAACCGTCTGTTTTATAAATGATATTCAAAGTCCTGAGATTCTCTTTTCCAAGATTGCGAATTCGAAATCGCGGATGAAATACACTGGGATTGAGCCTGTTATAGTTCGCCGTTTTATTGGGAACAATAATTTCTTCGATGGCGACATCGTTGGCGTGCAGCAACTCGGCAAATTGGAAAAAGTAGCAGGTGATCGCCTCTCTGGGCTGTTGGACGTCCTGTGCAGTATAGGGTTCCATATTCAGATCGATGATATGTGATGCTCGCGTGAGCGGAACGTCGATGATGTCCGGCGGCTGCAAGTCCCCCGGGCACCAGTAACCGCGGTCGTAAATCCATGTGCCGCCCTGCGGATAGAGGGGATTGTCGCCGCACTCCTTCCAGATGTCGCGGTGATCGACGACCTGACCGTCAACGACGATCTCCCGCCACCGGCTGCAAAATTCACTGCAACCGCGGGGGCGGTCCATGCCATGGCCGGTGTGCTGAATCCGCAAGCGACCGAAGGAGCTGTTGGTGGCTCGCACGATCTCTTTGGCAGCCAGACTGTCTTCGATATCTCTGGCCGGGTCGCCGTATGCAAAGCTGCCCTCCCACAATGTTTCCATGGCGATGAATTCGGCAACAGGGGGGCCGAAATCGACCTTGAAATCGATAGTCAAATCCCATCCGAGATCCGGCGATTCGTAGCCGGTGTGTATATATTCTATCTCGACGCTGTCGCGCATAAAAGCGGCGAAATCGGTGACATCCACCTGCCAGGTGAAACTCCATTCTTTGGTGAAATTGCTCCCATAGGGCGTCAACAGCCGGCCGATTTCATAATTCAGATTTTTCCCGTTAACGCCGCCGCTGCGGCGGATTTTGATGCGGTCGAGGTAATCCCAGTGCGCAATCGCCCGGTCATCCGGGTGCGCCAGGGTCACCGCCATGGTGATTCGGCGGATTTCTTCCTCAACAGGAGGGAAGAGCCCCCATTTGACAAAGCTGTTGGAGCCGTGCTGGGGATCTGTGAAAATGGTGACTTTGTCGTGCATGACAATGTGGGCGCTGTTCATCTGCGAAAAGACGACGGGCGACGACAGGAGAAGAATGATGACAGCGATCATGGGAGTCATGTTTGGTAATTTTTTCATCTCTGGGACTCTTTTTGGATTCATCCACATAATGCATACTTTTAACCGCCGAGGACGCGGAGAACCACCGAGTGGTGATATAAAAATGCATTATTTTTGCCAATCCGATGTATCTACTCATCAGTCCGTCTGTCTTCGTTTGTTGGTTTGTTCAAGTTACTCTTTTAAATGTAGACGGACACGAGCTATTTTGTCTCTGCGCACTCGGCGGTTCCAAGTATTCATTTTCCGGCAGAGTTTCATTTGCACGAGTCGAGGTGCTCTAGTCAACAATGATCTCATCCGCAAAAATCCAGGCTTTTTCACCGGCGCCGGCATGCCCGTCCGGACAGGTGCCGCGGTTTTTTGCGAATACCTTGACGTACCGGGCCTCGACCTCGGCGAATGAATCGGCAAATCGCTGAATGATGACCTCGTCCTGGAGAGCTGGAATGTCATTTTGAATGTTCGCCACCGCCTGATAATCTCGGCCATCCGCAGAAACGGCGTAATCGACGTAAAGCGGCATAAAAATCCAGGAATTTGAGCTCTGAATAAAACCGGTTGATATGTCGCTGATTCGATGGACCTTGCCGAGATCCACAATGACCTCCAAATCATGACCGTGAAATCCCTGCCAGTTGCCGTCGTTGAAGGACTCTGAGCCGAGAAGACCGTCCGCCAATGTCACAACCCCACCGGCCGGATAGCGATCGCTGAATGGCTGCAAATAGGTGATATTTTTTCCCAGCGCCTTGTGCACAGTGACGGTTTTTTCGGCCAGAGGCCCTTTCACCAGCCCGTCTTGAAAAATCCCGGCCTTGATGGTCGTCGTTTTCTTCAGGGGAAAACGATCCACGTAGCGGGCGGCGTGCGGACCTGGTTGCGTTCCGTCGGTTGTATAGAAAATGGCCGGCTTGTACTGCTCCGATTCCAGTTGAATGAAAATGCGATCATCGGTCTGCAGCGTATTGATCGTCACCTCGAACGATCCTTTGCTCCTGTTGACATTCAAGGCATCAAGCCGTTGCAGGTGCGTCTGCAGCCGCCGCTGAAAGTCCCGCCAGTTTTTCTTCTCTTTCGCTATCCAGACCACCTCGGCGAGCGCGCAGATGCGCGGCACGGCCATGTACTCGACGTGCTCGGGCGTCTTGATGTATTCGGTCCAGATGTTCGCCTGGGCGCCGAGGATGTATTTCTGTTCATCCGCGGTCAATTCCTGCGGCACAGGATCGTAGGAATAGACCTTTTTCAGCGTCGTATAGCCGCCGATGGCCAGCGGCTCGGACTGCGGATCGGCCTGGTAGTAATCGAAATAGAGATGCGAATTGGGTGTCATGATCACATCGTGGCCCTGTTTGGCGGCTGCAATGCCGCCATCCACGCCTCGCCACGACATGACCGTGGCCTGCGGCGCCAGGCCGCCCTCGAGGATTTCATCCCAGCCGATCAGACGTCTCCCTTTTGCCAACAGGAATTTTTCCATCCGGCGGATGAAATAGCTCTGCAATTCATGCTCGTCCCGTAATCCTTCCTGTTGAATGCGGGCTTGACATTTGGCGCATTTTTTCCAGCGCGTCTTTGGGCATTCGTCGCCGCCGATGTGGATATATTCCCCCGGGAACAGCTCGATCACTTCAGAGAGCACATCTTCCAGAAACGTAAAGACCTGTTCGTTACCGGCGCAATAGACGTCATCAAAGACGCCCCACTTGCCGCCGACTTTGAACGGGCCGCCGGTGCAGGAGAGCTCGGGATAGGCGGCCAGGGCGGCCAGGGCGTGACCGGGCATCTCTATCTCCGGGATGATCGTCACGAACCGTTCTTGCGCATAGTGCACGATCTCTCGGATGTCATCCTGCGTGTAAAAGCCGCCGTACCGTTCGCCGTCATAGCGCTGCGGTCGAGATCTGCCGTGGCCGACGAGGGTTTCATCGCGAAAAGCCGAGATCTCGGTCAGTTTGGGATATTTTTTGATCTCAATGCGCCAGCCCTGGTCATCGGTGAGATGCCAATGAAAGGTGTTCATTTTATGCAGAGCGATGAGATCGATGTATTTTTTGATGAAATCGACCGGGAAAAAGTGGCGACAGACGTCCAGGTGCATGCCGCGATAGCGGAAGCGGGGGATATCGCGAATTTTAACGTAGGGGATGCTCCATTCAACATGCTGTATATCTTTTGCATAGACAGCCGGCGGCAGGCATTGCATCACTGTTTGGACGGCGTAAAACAGTCCGGCAGCCGAGCCGGCGGAGAGACGAATTCCTTTCGCGCTCACCTCGAGATCATATCCTTCCGCTCCCAACTCGCGGTCAGCATCTGTGAGTTCCAAGAGCAGCGTCTGCCCATTCGCAGCCGTGTTATCGACGATCGGAACTTCAAATCCTGTCACCCGGCGCAGGGTGGCGGCTAAAAATTCAGCAACCCGCTTGACCTGATCATCCGATGTATTTGTCACGATCGCAAAGCTCTCGCGCAACACCAGTTCGCCCCTTCCGCACTCGAGGGAGGACGGGAGTGGAAGGATGCTCACGGTCTGTTCGCGAGCGCCTTCTCTCACAGCGTATTTGTTAGCGCAGCCGGACAATGCAAGACCTAGCAAAATGAGAGAGTTGAAAAAAACTTTCATTGTAAACTCCATTCATCAATTTGGCAAATTTTCCTTTTAAATGATCATTCATCTTATTGCTAGCCATTCTCTATTTTTCTTTCACCATTGCTCAAATATTCATTGTCGAGCCGCAGACAACTCAATGTCCCCTCACTTTTTCCGCCTGCCCGAGGAGCCTGATTTCCAGTTTTGCCCTCGATTCATCCTCACCGTTAAAACGGCAATCAAATGTCAGGCTATGCTCACCGTGAGAGACGCCAAATAGCGACGGATCGAGGGCCAGAGTATCCATTTGCTGCCAATTGACACTATAGAGGATCGCTTCCGAGCCACCGTTGTATTTGATTTTTTCTCCAGATTTAAGAGAGATGGGCAGGTGAATTTGTACATCGTCAATTTCCATCGTCATGTCGCTGATGTCGCCACCCTCAGCTGATATTATGAAATGGATCGTCTTTGCATCGAACGGATTCTGAAAGGAAAAGGTGGAAAAGAGCGGTTCCCCGGGTTGCCGTACCTTCTTTGCATGTGAGAATTTGCATGAATGCACCTGAACCAATTCCCAGTCATCTTCCGCAAACGGCGACAACTGAAACTCGTTGCCGATGTCCTGCATGCGTTTTTTCTGCTCATTCGAGAAGGCGCCGGCCATGCGGGCTCTTTCCCATTGGCCCAATAGTGCCAGGATCTGTTCCGCGTTGCCATTTTGCTCAAGATCCCGGGCATTGACCACAAAGCCATAGCCGGCATCAAAAGCTGCCGTTCGTGCCAGCATCCATTCGATATCTTCGACGCTGGTCGCCGCGGTCATTCTGAACCAGCCTAACATCGCAGGCATCAGGTTTCTTTTGAAATAGGCCTGGTTCTTCAATCGATAGTCGGTCTGGCTGTCGCGAAAACCGGCGTACCACGGTTCGCCCCAGTTCATGCGCGTGTAGATGTGCCAGAAAAAGTGGGAGGTCCGGCTGGCGTCGGCGATATAATGCTGCTTGATGTCATCGTTCAAATGATCGTACCAGGTCTGGGTGAAGAGGATCTCGCCGTAATTGCCCAGCCCCGTGGAACGATTGCCCTCCAGACCGTCGAAAGAGATCTGGCGCAAACCGGTTTCGTTGAAGAGGTTGGCAATGTTTTCGGCCATCTCGATCGATAGCTCGGGATCGGTGAGAAAGACGCGATAGGCATGATCCGCCAGTTTGGCAATCGTCGCACCCTTTGCATGGCTCGCGGGTCGCGTGTTAAAAGCACCGCGGCTGCAGTCCAGCAATTGCCACGGCGCCCCTTCGCTCACTCTGCCGTAGCGGATCAGCTCATCACCGACTTGAACGATCCTGAGATGATTGTTCTTGAATTGATTGAAAAAGTCAGGCGATTCAATCGGGATTTCTTTCTGCGACTGGTCTATGCGTTCGCTCAACCGGCTCGTGCCGACCCTGGCCAGACGCGGATCCGGGATCGGCGTCACATAGGGATCGTTCGGGGTGATGAAATTGGACAGCGTATGGACGCCAAGATAGATGCCGCGGGCGCGAGCCCTCTCCACACATTGCTGGAGTCCCTTTATGCCATGCGGAAACTGATCCGGCTTTAACTCAAAGTGGCCCCAGTTTTGAAAGGGATCCGGATGGTACAGATAGCGCAGGCCGGCTTTTTGGGTGAAATCCAGCGCTTTGTCTATATCCTTTTCGCCGAATTCCATGATCATATA
>JAFGJB010000151.1 GCA_016929295.1 Candidatus Zhuqueibacterota bacterium
CCATTTACATCTATGATCTGCAGCAAGACACCGTGCGGGAGCTGACGCCCGCTGCCCGCGACAGGCGAAACTGCTCTCCGACCTTCGCTGCTGATTCAAAAACGATTTTCTTTACACGAGACGATCAACTGTACAAAATGTCGCTGGCCGATGGCCAGACCTCCCCCCTCACCTCCACCAGTGTGCCGCCGCAACGACATCCCGAGGTCTCGCCCGACGGCCGACTCATTGCCTGCGATGACGGCGAGGACATTTATGTCGTCTCTTCTGATAGCGGCGCATTGCTGAATGTCAGCGCTTCAATAAATCTCCGACTGCAAAATCCGACGTGGTCGGCAGACGGCAAAAAGCTCGCCTGCGAGAGCCCGGATTCGCTCTTCATTTTTGTCTTTCATGATGACGAAATTGTACGAGAATCCGCTTTTGCGGGAGAATTCAGCGAACCTGCCTGGGCGCGACAGGCGACGCCTCCTTTTGGCAGCCCTATTCTCTTTCGACGAGGTGCGGGCATCGCGACAATCAATCCGGATACCGGAGAAATACACGACGCCTTTGACCTCAAAAAAGAGGTCATATCTTTTTGCTGGGCGCCGAACGGTCGCGTTATCGCTTTTTCAACGCCTTTATCCATCTACCGTGCGCCGCTGTTCACCACCATCGGACGAAAGTGAGGCGCGACGATGAAGCTCGCAATACTGTTACTCGTGCTGATCTTTTTGACCACTCCGGTTTTTTCACAAGCGACGCAGGAGGCCGGTCGTATCCTGGGTATCATCACTCACGCCGAAACGGGCGATAGCCTCAAAGATGTCACTATAGTCGTCATCGGCGCCACCCACAGCACACAGTCGAATGCGAAAGGCGCTTATCTGATCACCAATGCGCCGACGGGAAAACAGACAGTGGTTTTTTCGTGCCGCGGCTTCTCCGCCGATACAGTTCAGTGCGAAATTTTCGCCGGTCGATATACGCGCGTGGATGCCCGTTTGTCACCCATGCCGGCTCGCCGGCGCCTTGTCGCCATTGCCGACAGTCATTTTGTCACATATCATCCGCACGCGACCCAACCCGGGAGACGCAATGTGAATCCCGTTGCTGCCGACCGGCTCGCCGGCGCCTTTGATGATCTCCATCGGGTCGTCGGTCATGCGGGCGGTCAGCTGAGCTCGGATTATACCGCCGCCTATTGCGTGCGCGGCGGCCTGCCGGAAAATCACCTTTACCTGGATGGGTTGCTGTTGCCCAATCCCTATCGATTGCGATTGCTTTTTGGCGGCGCCTTCGGCCTGCTAAATCCCGCCACGATCAACAGCGCCCATCTTTACAATGGTTTTTTCCCCGGCCAATACGGCGACGTTCTGTCCTCAGCTTTTGTCGTCAACAGTCGCGATGGACGACGCGACCGCTTTGGCGCCGGCGGCAGTTACGATCTCTTTCAAACCACACTTGTGCTGGAAGGCCCTTTCCCCGGCAAAGGCGGTTCGTGGTTGATGGCCGCCCGGCGCAGCTATGTGGATCTCCTGGTCAATCCGTTCCTGGACAATCAAAAGCTGCCGTATATGTTCGACATGGACAGCAAACTGGTCTACGATCTCTCCGCCAATACCCGACTTGCCTACAAAATGCTGTATGAGGACGAAGCTACGGCGATGATCGCCGAAACAGACCAGGACATAGAGGTCAGCGAACGCGGCAAACTGAACATGCACATGCTGGCGCTGGAGAGCCAATTGTCGCAGTACGCGAACATGGCCGTGCGCACCTCCTGTTTTGATCAGACCTTTGATTACAGTTTATATGCGGACAGATCTGACTCGGCTGCGGCGTTTCAGGATTTCAATTCGCGCGTTCGCGGCATCAATCTCCTGCAAACTCTATCGCTGGCGTTCAAAAACCATCGTCTTGCACAAGGTTTTTTTCTTTCCTCGGAAACGTCCGCGCTTGGTCTGTGGGCCAATACGGTCAATATCGAATTCACCCGCCGCAGCCTGCCGCCGCCAATGCAGGTTGACAATGAATCCACCAACATCGGCGCCTATGTGGACTATAGTGCGGATATCACAAAACAGCTGGAATCAACCATTGGCGTACGCTACGATCATTGTGACCTTTATGAACAGAATGATGTGAGCGGCAAAGTGAGTCTGGCCTATCGTTTCTCAACGGACACGCAAGTGTATGCCTATTGGGGGGTCGTCCATCGCTCTCCTGATGTGATCGCTGCATACGTTGGCGATTTGCCGCTGAATTTCCAGAATGCCCACCAGCTGCAATCGGAAAGAGCCGTACACTATATCCTCGGATTCGACCGAGCCTGGAGCGCCAATATTCTCACCAGAGTGGAGCTGTATTATAAATCTCTCAACCGGTTGCTGCTGCCGCAGGATCGCATCAATTATGCGCCTCTCAATAGTGGTGAAGGATATGTGCGGGGTTTTGATTTCTCACTGGAAAAGATAAAAGGTGCGAACGGTCGGCTGTCGGCGTTGCTCACCTATTCTTACAGCAAAGGCGAGTATCGCGACACACGTGAGATGATATGGATTCCATTCAATTACGATCGTCGCCACAGCCTCGGCGTCATGGCGGACCTGGCGCTTTCAAAAGAGTGGGGAGTGAATGGCGTATGGCGATACAGCAGCGGCTTGCCATATAATGATGTGAGCGGCTACACCTGGCAGGTGTATGACCGCTCGCGTTACATGAAAGCGACGCACAACGAGCAGCGTTATCCGGCCCATTCGCGCGTCGACATGCGGTTATATTATCACACTCCCTGGAAAAAATCAAGGCTGATGGTCTATCTGGATATCATCAACCTGTTTAACCAGAAGAACATTGTCGAACGCATGTATTATACGGACGACACGGATAATATCGATGGTTCAAAAACAAAAGCGTTCAAATATGCCACGATATATACCATACCGTTCATCCCGTCGATTGGATTGAGTCTCTTTTATTGATGAACCTGGTCGCTGGTTTGGGAGCGGAGCAGCACGATGGCGAGAAGCAGATAGACGACGTCTTCCAAAAGCCGAATGACGCCGACTCTGGCCGCGTCTCCTCCCAGGGAAAAACAGCCGCAACTGATGTCCAGTCCGCGAAACATGGCTGATGACATGGCGATGATAAAGACGATGTTGAGGAGGATGATGATGAGGCTCGAGCCGTGCAGCCATCGGCCGAGGACGAGCAACAGTCCGACAATCACTTCCACCCATGGCAAAATGATGGCCATGATGGTGACGAGTAGATAGGGCGCTATGCGATAATTATCGATTGCATCAGCAAAAGCAGATGGATTGATAATTTTACCTGCGCCGGCGTAGATAAAGACGGCGCCAAGCAAGATCCGCACAAACAACAAGAGAACTTTTTTCACTCTTCGATATCCTCGGTTATCTTCCAGTCATCCAGTCCGGCGTCATAAAAAGCGACGCGCGTAAATCCCATATCAGACAGCATTGCACCTAAATGTTGCGCCTTGTCGCATGGCGGTCCATCGCAATAGGTGACGATCCAGGATGTCTTTTCCATGCTGTCAATCGTTGCAATGGCCTGGTCGAGCATTTCAAAAGGTATGTTTATGGCATGCGGAATTCTGCCATGGAGGAATTCCTGCGGACTGCGCGTGTCGATGATAATGATGTCGCCGGCAGCCAGGAGCTTTTTCAGCTGCTCTTTATTGATGACGATCGGCTCATTCATTTCGCGATCCGCACCATGCTGAAAAAGAGCGTCATCGGATGCCTGTCCAGCAGAGCGATTGATCGTGATTTTAACGCCATTTGGATTCATAAAATTGGCTGTCAAACCCAGCAGCACTGCTGCTGCGATGATCGAGATGACTTGAGTCGCCACTTTTTTTATGCTCATGCTGCACTCCAGCTGGTTTTCATAGCTCGCTGATCTTGACTGCCAGTTGATGATATTTAAAGTAAACCATGAGGAAAATCAAAATCAAGCCAAAAATTGCAATGATATTTTGTTTCCACGAGTTAGCATAGTGGCCCATGACCTTTTTATTATTCGAGATGAGGAATAGACCGATCGCCACAGCCGGCACAGCGAATAGCGTCGAGGCTTGCGCCACGACCAGGGCGTGGACGATATTGCCTTTGAAAAATACAGCGATGGACATGCCAATGAGCATGGCGAGAATGGCAAAGGCTCGCGGCGCTTTTTCTTCCATCGAGCGACCGAGGCCCAGGCCATCGGAGAGCAATCCGCCACCGACCACGGCGTTCACAGTGAGCGAAGAAAAGGCTGCAGCCCACAGCCCGATGCTGAAAATGATTCTGGCATAGCTGCCGAACAGCGCCTCCAGCTGAATCGCCATATCAGCAGCCGATGCAATTGAAATGTTTCTGGGATGCAGCGCTGCGGCGGAGGTCATGACGATCATCACGGTGATGCCGCCGAGCATGATGATGCTGGCCAGCATATCGCGAAAGCCGCGCTGCATATCATCGATCTTCCAGCCTTTATCCTGTGATAAATAGGACTGATAAATCGCCACATGCAAAACAAAGGTTGTGGCCACCAGCGCCGCCAGTTCGTCCATCCCGCCTCGCGGCATGGACGGGATGAAGCCCCTGGCCGTCTCGAGCAAGTCCGGTTTGGTGAAGATGAGGTTGAGCAAAAATGCAATGATCATGGTCATGACGAGGACCATCATCAGTTTTTCCAGTATCCTGTAGAGACTTTTGGCAAAGAAGACGAGCACAATAGCGGCGCCGGTGAAGAACAACGGCCAGACATTCTCCCTGATGCCGGTCAAGCTGTGCAGCGCCGTCGCCACGCCAAGGTTGTTGCCGAATTGAAAGCTCGTGGCCATGACAAAACTGGAGAGGCCGATGAGCGCGGCAAACCATCGACCATATTGATCAGCAATCACCTGCAGGATGGTCTTCTCCTGGGTCACACCCACCCTGGAGGCCATATACACGTACATACCCATGGCGATGCCGGCGAAAACGATGACCCAGAGAAGAGAATAGCCTTGCGTCGCACCTATTTGTGAGGACACCGTGATGCTGCCCGGGCCCAGCACCACGGAAGCAATGATGAATCCCGGCCCGACGCAGGCGACAAGTTTTTTCAGTTTATTCATAGATAGACCTTTCGCTGAAAATGGCATTGCACTGAACATGAATGCGCTGGCGGAAATTTAGCATCTTTTTCGTAAAGCTCAAGGTGATTTTCATTTCAAAAGTAAAACGTCAGTTTCTGGCAAAATCGATTAAAAAGTAGCATAAGATACGATGTTAAGCAAAAATATAATTTCACTTTGCATGATACCTCGATTGGATCTTCTACACTCACGCAAAGACGCAGAGGCGCAAAGATACGCCAAGTTCTTGAAAGAAATAAAAGTAAAAAGTTTGCATTATATCATAAGTTTATTATTAACATATACTATTCGAGCACGATTAAACAATCTTACATGTGTCATTGTCAGTTCGCTTGCCACTAGAAAAATTTTATTATTTTCTTTGCGTATCCTTTGCAGCTTGTATCTGTTCTGCCTGATGCTGATCCAACGGCTGATTTAAATGTTATTTTTAAAAAGACTGAATATTCGATGCAAACGAATAATTATATTGTTATTTAACGAATAGAGTCGTATATTCAAATTATGGATGATTTGTTTTATCAATATAATCCGTGGTGGGAGAGCGCTAGCCCGGTCGCTGATCTCAAGCCTCGGGAAAAATATCTGCGTGATTTACGGAGATATCTTGATTATAAACATATAATCATCCTGACAGGCCTCCGTCGCGTTGGCAAGACGAGCCTGATGAAATTAATCATCAATGAACTCCTTGGCCAAAATATTGAGGCGAATCATATATTTTATATCAGCCTGGATGATTATTTGATCCAAAGGAACACGATAATAGAAATTGTCAACGAGTTCCGAAAACTCTATAAAATTAAAGTTGAAGAAAAAATTTATCTGTTTTTTGATGAGGTGACATATAAGGAAAATTTCCACGTTCAACTAAAGAATATTTACGACTCTCAAAATGCAAAAATATTTGTAGCCTCGTCATCCTCGTCAAAACTTTTAGACAAGAAAGCAAGTTTGACGGGCCGGTCTGTCACCGTTGATATAAAACCGTTGGATTTGCATGAATATCTCTATTTCAGGGATATTGAGATAAAAAAACAGGACAGTCAATTATATAAATCATATTTCCTGGATTACATCCAAACGGGAGGATTGCCCGAAAATGTCTTGAATCCGAGTCGGGAATATCTTATGAGTTTAGTGGATGATATAATTCAAAAAGATATAACCGCTTTTCATGGATTAAAAAATCATCAATTACTCAGAGATTATTTCACACTTTTGATGGAGCGGAGTGGAAAACAATTTAGCATTAACAAAATAGGTAAAATATTGGCTATTTCGCCTGATACCTCTAAACGGTATTTGAATTATTTTGAGTCCACTTTTCTGATATATTTGCTGCCACGCTGGGGAAAAACGAATCAAAAGCTGTTGTCGGCCAAAAAGATTTATGCCTCTGATTTGGGGATAAAATATCTTTTTATTGGTAATCGGGACATTGGAAGCTATTTCGAAAACTATATTTATATCGAATTAAAAGATAAAAAAGAATTGTATTATCTATATGAAAACTCTATAGAAATAGACTTTTATACCGGTGACAAAATATTAATTGAATCCAAGTATTACTCAGAG
>JAFGJB010000152.1 GCA_016929295.1 Candidatus Zhuqueibacterota bacterium
TCTTTTCATGTGTACCTCCAAGATACGTTGGTTATATGAGATAAAACGTGCGTTGCCAAGCATGTGGTGTCGAAACTGAATTCACTTGCCGCATCACCCAGGCAGAGTTTCCCGAGCGTGAATACCACCTCCTTTCGCAACAAGAATGCCACGTCGGCATTTTGAGATTTGTGGTGAATAATATTTTGGTTATCTCGGTTAATCATATCATCTATCTATATATTTTTCATAATCTTAATCGTAATGATATTTTCACATTTTCTCGCGACGATGGCGACTTGGGCAGTTATAACAAATCGACATTCTGCACTCCCGTTGATACAGAAATCAGGCGATGAAGCAATGTGATACATTTTTATGTTTTTCCTCAGCGGCGAAATGACCGCGTCTGGCGCCCGGCTAACGTTATTCCCTGGATCCGAACGCACGAATAAGAGAGCCGATCGCATTCCTGCGCTGGGGCGCCAGATGCAATCGGCGAGAACGAGTAGTGTTAATAGTTTATCAACCTGGGGGAGGTTTTGGAGCATGAAAGCTGTGCTGCACGATCAATGAAACCAGCCATAGTCCAGTTGAATCAACGTGAGATAAAGCAAAGGCAATGCCAGACCGTGTGAGTCACTGGAATATGGCGGAGGATCATTTCAGGGCTACTGTTTAATATCTTGATTTTAATAAACTTGAAAATATAAAAAGCGAATCGCGCTGCAAAATCAGCGATTTTTCAAAACAGCAATTTAGTGTCCCGCTGAAACACTATAAAGGATGTGCAACAAACTGGTACAAAAAAGTAAATATTTGCTTTTGCGGCGTATTTTAATAAATTGGCGAGTGACGGATTGACGATTTTGCGACAATTTGAATAAAACCACATATACAAAACAGACGGAGACAGGAGGCGATCACCTGTTCGAAGGCGCGTTCAGGTTTTTCGCTGCTCTTTGCCGGATGGCTGCTGGTCAAGGATGTGCGCTGTGAGCCCTATTCGCAAGCCCTCTTTCAGAAATAAACTCTTTGAGAGACTCGGCCGCGTCGCTGACGAGACGGGCGTTCAGCTCTATGTTGTCGGCGGCTATGTGCGCGACCGGTTTTTGCACCGGGCCAATGACAGAGACATTGATTTTGTCGTCACTGGAGACGGACCCGCGTTTGCCAAAAAGGTCGCGCAGCATCTTGGCGCCCACAAGGTGACGACATACCGACGTTTCGGCACAGCGCACATTCGCTATCAGCGCCAGTCGCTGGAATTCGTCGGCGCGCGCAAAGAGAGCTACCGCGGCGACTCGCGCAAGCCGGCGGTCGAGAGCGCCAGCCTGCTGGAGGATCTGGCGCGCCGCGATTTCACCATCAATGCCATGGCCGTGGCACTGAATCCCGCACACTATGGCGTCTTGATCGATCCTTACGACGGTCGCGGCGATCTGGCAGCGGGCATCATACGGACGCCGCTCGAACCGGCTGATACGTTCTATGATGACCCGCTGCGCATCATGCGCGCCATTCGCTTCGCCTGTCAGCTGCAATTCCGCATTGAGGGCGAGACTCGCGCCGGCATGTCAGCAGAAGCGCACCGCTTGAGCATCATCTCGCAGGAACGGATCACCGACGAACTGCTGAAAATTTTACAGTGCCCACGACCATCCATAGGCTTCCGCACCATGGATGAGACGGGCGTGCTCGACAAGATACTGCCCGAGTTGGCCAACTTGCAGGGAGTCGAGTACGTCGGCAATCATCGCCACAAAGATGTCTTTCAGCACACCCTCAAGGTGCTGGACAATGTCGCCGACGCCTCGGGCAAAGTCGAGTTGCGCATCGCTGCGCTCTTTCACGATATCGCCAAGCCGGCGACCAAAGCCTACGATCAGCTGGTCGGCTGGACATTTCATGGCCACGAAGAAATCGGCGCGCGCCTGTTTCAGGCCATCGGCAGACGATTGCGACTTGGCAATGAGACGATCGATTACGTGACAAAACTCATTCGCCTGCATCTCCGCCCCATTCACCTGGCAGAGGAAGGCGTCACCGATTCGGCCATCCGGCGGCTCATTTTCAACGCCGGTCAAGAAATCGATGATCTGCTCACCCTCTGTCGCGCCGACATCACCTCGGGCAATCCACAGCGAGTGCGCCGGCATTTGGCGAACTTTGATCACGTCGAAAGACGCGTGGCCGAGGTGGAGGAAAAAGACCGCCTGCGCAACTTTCAGCCGCCTCTCCGCGGTGATGAAATCATGCGAACGCTGCATCTGCAGCCCGGTCCCCTGGTGGGCAAGATAAAGAAAGCCATTGAAGATGCCATCCTCAATGGCGACATCACGAACGACCACGATGCGGCGTTTGACTATATGATGAAAATCAAGGACGAAATTTTCGGCCAGACTAGGGCCGAATGAAGAGCAGGCGCACCCGGCATTACAAATTTACTACATCTTGTTTTTTAGCAATATTTTCAGCTCAAAGAATAAAGAAACAACTGCAAAGGGCACCGAGAACCTTGGCGCGGCCTTTGGCCGCAACCAAAGAATGTAACAATTACGAAAAACTAAACGCAAAGACGCAAAGGACCGCAGAGGTTCGCAGAGATATATGGATGTGCCGCGGCATAAAAACTTTTCGAGATAATCGATGTAAAAAAAATCAATATCATTTCTTTGCGAATCTTTGCGTTCTCTGAGCCTCTGCGTTGAAAAATATTAAAAGATTATGCGCGTATTTGCCGGATGTGCAAAAACTTGCTAAAAACACGATGTTGCCGCCTTGTATTACAGAGCAGGGCCACATGCTCATTTTTTCTCGGCGCCCGTAGCGGTTTCAATCTTTCGCTTTAGGTGATTGATGCGATGCCTTGAACATTTTGATCGCGGCCAAAGACCGCGCCAAGCACATCCGCCACTAAACCAATGACGGTCATCTCATTTGTTCTGCAGTTGTGGCAATTCCTATCCCGCATCGATTTTCTGCTCCGACCGTCCCAAGCCCCTGTCGCAGGAAGTGACGCCTACCTCACGTAGATCAGGCCAACCAGCGCCGCTGCCTTGTCGAGGCGACCGCGGAATTCAAGACTTCCAGGGCGATATTACAATCCTCCACCAGCTGAAAATCGTACATGCCGGCGCAGATGAAATCGGCGCCATTGGCAAAGGCATAGTGGAAGGCCTCCTGCGGGTGGATGGCGCCGGCGGCCATGGTCTTGAAGGCGATGACCGGCTCGTCCAATGATTTCATGAACGCGATCGTGCGTTCGGGATCGAAGCAGTATTTGTTGTCATGCCAGGTCGCTGCATTTGCCGACCAGTAGTTGTGGTGATGCAAGGTTTTCATCCAGAAATCCGGCTTGTAGCCAAGTTCGACGCATCGTTCCACGGACTCGATGTGGTGCGCGCCGATGCCGAGCAAAACGCCACGATCGCGTATATACTGGATGGCCCTTTCCAGATCACCTTCCAGACCATTCTGCAGGTAATAGTCCGCTGTTTCACCCTGGATATAGCAGGCGACGGCGCCATAGTCGATGGCTCGCTTGATGCGATCGAGATAATCGGCCAATGGTACGGCATAGACGCCGCGGTCGTAATTCAGACCAGCGCAATCCGAGATGAACTGGATCTCGCCGATGCCGCGCTTCCAGTATTCATCGATGAGGGTGCAGAGGACGGGATTGGTGAGCAGCGTGTTGATGCCGCATTTTTCCGCTGTCAGCAGCGTGGCGTAGATTCTGTCTTTATTGTGGTAGGCGCGGACGAGCGATGACACGTAGATCAGGTCGCGAGAGTGCGCATATCCGGAGAGCAGATTGCCGCCGAGGATGAGGCGACTGAAATCGACATCGCCTATTTTGGCCTTTGGCATTTGCCCATGCAGATCGTGCAAACCGGCGGGATTAAAAAGCTTGGTGCTCGGGCTGGTATAAGCGTCAACGAGGTTTTTCTCTTCCCAGCTTTGCCACTCTTTTTTTCTGGCAAATGCGACGCCAAAGAGCCCCAGAGCCGGCAGCGCGGCCAATCCTTTGAGCAATTGCCGACGCCCATAGGACGCATCATCCTGAGGATGTCGCGTATCCATCAGCGCATCAGTCGCCGCGTCCGCAACTCTTTTTCGGCGCTCTCCGGCGGTGCGGAACAGATCCAGGCCCAGCAGGTGTCCGGTCGGGAAGAAGGCGATGATTGCAACCGCGACAAATTCGATCAGGACTTTATTCACCCACAGGTAGTTGCCTTCGCTCGGGATGCCGAAATCGAGGCCGACGAATGGCGGATTGCACAGATAGTAGAGAGCTAACAACAGCATGCCGGCGACGGCAGCGAGTCGAGTGAAGAGTCCGAGCATCAAGCCCATGCCGATGAAGATGAGACCCCAGACGTTGAGAAAATCGACGACTTGCAGAACCGCGGGCGTCTCGGCGATCCAATGAAATAAAGGCGCCAGGGCCCAGCTTGATACATACAGATATTGAGCAGCTGTCCATTCCGGCAGCAACAATTTGACAATGCCTTCGTACAAAAAATGCCACCCGACGACGAGTCGCAGGATCAGCAAAATGCCGAGCTGCCAACGGGAGAGCCTGGACATAGTCACCTCTCTTTTTGCGAGTTTTCTCATAATTACTGTTGCAGTTTTTTTTCGCCAGCCATCCAAATGAATGCAGTATAATACAAACTTGCACAAAAATCAACTGCAAACTCGCCCATCCGGTTGCGGCAACACAGGCATCGGCTCAGAGCGTATCCTTCGTATGCAGAATTTTATTGACTTTTCAGCCAGGGTAGATTATATTCCATTTCATAAGGGATTTTCCCCATGTTGAAGAATGGAATCTGCATTTCACGACAGTGCTTTTCTTATAAATAGTAAAAGGTATTATTCATATCAACCCAATCGCTGCAACAGCCGTTCGTCGACCCTTTGACAGATGGTCGCTGCCGCTGAAATCAATGCAATCACTTTAATTTTTTTCTTGATCGGGAGATTTGTCATGACAAATACCTCATCGACACCCCTTGTCGGCGTGGAGGGGGTGAAAGAAAAAGTCACGGACTATGAGGGTTACGGCAATGCAGCGACGAGAGCGCGATCGGATAAAATAATCCGACTCTATTTATCAGGAAAAATCAAAGAGTTGATAAAGCAATTGAATGCCGATTACGTGACCGACGAGAAAGACCAAAATCGCCTCGATTCGTTGATCAACAGTACAAAGCGCAAGCTGGCGACCATTCAGAAAAGTTTGAACTCGCCGACCTATCAGCAGGAACAATTCATTGCACCGGCGGTCCTGCCGGCGCAACGGCTGGCGCGAATTTACGACCTGGAAAAGAGTATGATGGAGGATGTCGCCAATATTGCTGTGGAACTGGCAGGCCTGCACAAAAATTGCACAACGCGCACCGTTTTTGAAGAGCATTTTTTACATATCGATGCGTTTGTGGATAATATCAATCAGGCATTATTTGAACGTGAGGCGTTGATCCTGGGCGATGTTTAGCCGGAGAAGAGGATGAAATTTCACACCGATTATTTATGGTTCAACACAAAAAAACAGCGAGAATATATCAACATTTCCGCACAAGTTGAGGAAGCGGTCAATAAAAGCGGCGTGCAGGAAGGCATGGTGCTCGTCTCGGCCATGCATATTACGGCTGCGGTTTATGTCAATGATGCAGAATCAGGACTCATCGAAGATATTGACGCATGGCTGCAGAAATTGGCGCCGCAGGGGCCGGACTATCATCACCACCGCACCGGTGAAGTGAACGGCGACGCCCATCTCAAAAACCTGCTCATGCATCACCAGGTCATTCTGCCGATAACGCGTGGACAACTGGATTTAGGGCCGTGGCAGGCCATCTACTATGCCGAATTCGACGGACAACGCAGAAAACGCGTTATCATCAAAGTGATGGGAGAATGATTCAGGGCACATCGATAATCTCCAGCTGGTGCATTTTTCGATAGAGCGTCGCTTCAGCAATGCCGAGCGCTCGGGCTGCCTTGCCGCGATGATAGTTGTGCCTGGCGAGCTGATCGATTATATATAGAAGCGTGCGCCGTGATGAAAATGAATGATGTGTTGGCCAAAATCTTGTTGGCCGCCTCAAGCAGTCCGATTCCATTCATCTCCGGCATTTCAATATCTGTGATGACAACCTCGTATTCCCACTGCTGCAAATGCGCGAGGGCATACTTGCCATTTGCTGATTGCGCGCATTCGAATCCGTGAGCCGTCAATACGGTGACGAGGCTCTCGCGTATAATGTCATCATCATCAACGATCAATATTCGCGTTGCCATGGCCGTCTATGAACTCTACTTTTGGAAGAGAAATTGTAAATGTCGTCCCGTGACCTTCTTTGCTCTCTACTTGAATGTCTCCTGCAAAGTTCTTGATGATATTATAACTGACCCACAAGCCCAGCCCTGTTCCTTTGCCGCTTTTTTTGGTGGTGTAAAATGGTTCAAAGATATGGCCAATCTGCGTCATCGGGATGCCGCACCCATTGTCCGAAATTGCTGCGTATGCCTGTTTGTCGTCATTCCAGGTTTTGATCTGCAGTACGCCGTCCTTTCGCCCTTCCATGGCATCTGCAGCATTGAGACAAATGTTGATGAACACCTGCAGGATCTGGTCAAAACTGGTCCTGATCATGCCGATGCCAGGTTCGAGCGCGGAGATGATCTCCTGGTTATTCAGACGTTTGTCATATTTTATGATGCGGATGACATGCTCAACCACGTCATTCAAGTAAATGTTCTCAATTTTTTCAGCAACCGGGCGGGAAAAATCGACCAACGTGCGTACGGTTCTTGAAATTCTATCTATTGACTGTTGAATCAGCCCAAGTTTGTCCTTGAACTCCTGGTCATCGGTTTTCATTTGTAAAATTTGCGCCAGGGAAGAAATGCTCGTCAAAGGGGTGCCGATTTCATGCGCGATGCCGGCCGCCAATGTGCCGACAGCCGACAGCTTTTCTGAGTGGAACACCTGTTGACGGAGCTGCTCTTGCTGGGTGATGTCGCGCAGGATGACGCTGCTGCCGATGAAATCACCGCGATGATTTCGCAGCGCGGTGCGCGTCATGTCCACGAATACCGTGCGGTTGTCGCTCGTCATCAATGGCATTCGATGGCTTTTAATGACATCGTTGTCGCGCACAGCCTGATCCATCCTGGCCAGCTCCTCGTGGGCGTGAGGATGATCCGGCGTGATGTGCGCCAGAGTTTTCGCAAAGACCTGATCTTCCTTATAGCCGAACAGCAGTGCCGCCGCGTTATTCCACAAAATGATACGGTCGTTTTCATTCAGCAAGATGATGGCATCAGCGGCATCATTTAAAATATTTTCAAAATACTGCTCGTAGCGATGAAGCGCATCCGCGCTTTTATGCTCGCTCACATCATGGATCAGCACACTGCAGGCGACTATCTTGTCCTCATCATCTTTGAGCGGAGAAACCTTGATATCCACAACGAGTTTTCGTTTTTCAACCTGCTGCTTGATGGAATCGAACTCTTTTTCCTGGCCGTGCTCAAAGGCCATTTCCAGGGCTTGTCGCAGATCAAACTGATGCGGCCAGTCTGGGTATTGATCGAATAAATTGTGGCCAATCACATCACGGGCATGAACTTGATATATCCTCTCCATGCCGCGACTCCAGTGGATGATGGTGAACTCCCGGTCGAGGATGAAAAAACCGACACCGGCAAAGTGCAGCGCCTGCAGGTTGGCCACGCGGGAGAAATCCAGGTCATCAAGTTCCTGCACGTTGGCGGAGGGAAGATATTTATTAAATATCGCCACGACCAGAGGATTGAAGAGATCGTTCAAATAGCCAAACGTCTCCAGACTGTTGACGGCGCTGTCCTGCTGTTTGGTCATTTCGGACAGAAGAATATAACGGTTGACGAGCAAGGAGTTGATGACCGTGCGCGCGCCATCGCGAGTAGGAAAAGAGTCACGGATTATTTTTTCAAAGCTCTGCAGTGATGCCTGCAGTTTGCCATCGAGCAAAAAAATATAGAGCGCTGTCATCAGCTCCTGCACAAGGTGACGCACGCGGCCAGCATCCCATGCCGGAACGATCTTTCCAACTCGCTCAGCCCACCTGGCCGCGATCTCGTCGCTGTGATTGACCAGAATATGTCGAAGGGTTTCCTGCAAGTGCGTTTGGCAGCTATATTATTCGTTGTTTGATGAGAGTGTCCTGTAAGTAATCATCATGTGGATGTGGATAATCGGTGGTGAAATGCAAGCCGCGGCTCTCCTTGCGCCACAGCGCCGATTGGATGATGAGCTGCGCCACGGTTGCTAAATTTCGCAGCTCGATGATGCCGTCGGTCACGGTTGTCCGCCGATAGTAATTCTCAACTTCCTGACGAATGAGACGAATTCGGCTGAGCGCGCGTTCGAGTCGCAGATTCGAGCGCACGATGCCAACATAATCCCACATCAAATTTTTTATCTCCGCCAGATCATGAGAGATCAGCACCCACTCTTCGCTGTTGAAGGTGCCCTGATCATCCCAAAACGGAATGGGAGGAAATCTGAAATCCTTCTTTTTGACAAAGTCTGCGGCAGAGATCGCGCACTGCTCGGCGTACACCAGAGCCTCCAGCAATGAATTCGACGCCAACCTATTGGCGCCATGGACACCCGTGCTACTCACTTCCCCGCAGGCATAGAGACCGGCTATGTCGGTTTCTCCCTTCAGATTTGTCACCACGCCGCCGCACGAATAGTGCGCCGCCGGCACAACCGGGATGGGCTCGCTTGTGATGTCAATTTTGTAGCTCTTGCATTTTGCATAGATTTGCGGGAATCGGTTTTTTATCTCATCGGCATTTTTGTGCGTCACATCGAGATAAACGCATCGTTCGCCGCTCTTTTTCATTTCCGCATCGATTGCACGAGCGACGATATCGCGCGGCGCCAGCGATTTCATCTTGTGATATCGCTCCATAAATGGAACGCCTTTGCTGTCGATGAGTTGCCCGCCAAATCCGCGCAGAGCTTCTGAAATCAGGAACGATTCGGCGTCCGGATGGTAGAGCGTCGTTGGATGAAACTGCATGAATTCCATATTGGCAATGGCCGCACCGGCGCGAAAGCACATGGCAATGCCGTCGCCTGTTGCGATCCTGGGATTGGTGGTATGCAGATAAACCTGTCCGCATCCGCCGGTCGCCATGATCGTCGCTTTGGCGGTGAAGCGTTTGACACGATGCGTCGTCGCATCCAGCACGTACGCTCCCCAGCAGTTCAGGGCAGCGTCACAAGCCGGCGTCGGAGTAAAGACATGATGTTCAGTGATCAAATCAATGGCGAGTTGATTTTCCAGCAATACGATATTGGATTGATGTCGTACGACATCCAGCAAGGCGAGCTCGACATCTCGTCCGGTGTGATCTTTGACATGGACGATGCGTTCATGACGATGACCGCCTTCGCATCCGAGGTCAAAATCACCGGCCGCTGTGCGGGTGAAAGCAACGCCCAGCTCATCCAACTCTTTGACGAGCGCCGGACCGCGCTCAACCATCATGCGCACCGCCTCCATCTTGCATAATCCGGCGCTGCTTTTCAGCGTGTCTTGGATGTGCTGCTCGTAAGAATCCTTTGGATTGAAGACAGCTGCAATTCCACCTTGCGCATAGGTCGTATTGGACTCTGCTCTTTCCTTTTTGGAGATGAGGGTGACGCTGCCATGCCGCGCCAACTTGAGCGCGCACGATAATCCGGCTATACCTGTGCCGATGACAAGAAAATCAGACTCATATCTCATGGACGAACACCAGCATTGCGCTCCCGGTTAAAAAACCTCATCAGAGCAATCCGTTCATCGTGGCGCTGAACTGCCTGCGATGAGGCGAATCAACTTACGTTAATTCAATGCGAAAATCAACTTGTTTATAGTCCATAAAAAAAGGCCGATGTGAAAACACCGGCCTTTATATTTTTCGGAAACCGATTGGATTTTAGCCGAGAGCATCCAATATCTCCCGATTTTTTATCGGTCGCGTCACGACGCGCTTGATGCCGACGCCGGCCGCCATTTGCGTGATGTTCGCATCATTGCTGTCGCAGATGCCAACCAGTTCTGTTCTGGGATGTTTTTGCTGAATTCTCGATGCGATCTCGATCGCTCTCCTGGCCCGGCCACGTTTTTTCTCCCCGCAATCAAGATCCAGGAAAGTATAGTCCGCCATTTTGCTGTCCAGCAGCTGCATCAGATCATCTTCATCTTCAGCGATGGAGACATCATAATGATTGCTCAATGCGAGATACATTTGCATTTCTGAGCGCAAATCTTCATTGAAAATGACTATTTTCATATTACTCTTTTCTCTGTGATCAGAGTCCATCGTGGCGTTTCTATATTCAAGTTAGGGAAAAAACGTGCTTTTGCAGAGAAAAAACTGATGCCAGGCAAAGATGCGGGAACTGCTCTGAAGACGTTTACGATTACAGCTAATGAAATATAAACATAATCAGGATAAGCGTCAAGAAATGAATTTACAAATGACGATTTTTTTCAGCACACGCTTTGTTGAAAAAGGTGCACGCAGGAACAAATAGCGCGACGGCGAAGGCCAACCAGATCAATTTGACATGACCAGACGGGGCATACCAGCTCAACGAGTCCTGCGGCACATTCATCATGATCAGCGAGACCAAATTATTTAATGCATGCATCACTATTGACGACAGGATGCTGCCGGATTTCCATGCGACGTATCCCAGGACCAATCCCAACAGCGTGATCTGAACAGCTGTCCACAAACTAAAATGGCCGAGGGTGAAAAAAAGAGCGGCAAGAACGATGGCGATGACGGGGCTTTTAAAATGTTCCAGCGTCTGCTGCAAGAGCCCGCGAAAGAGCATTTCCTCAAACAGTGCCGCAAAGAAAACCGCAGCGAGCAGGAGCAGGAGCGCATCCGGCACTGACTGAAATTGAACCAGCTCAACAAGCGATTCAAACCATAAAGCTGAAGTCGGAAAGAGCAGTTGAATGATACGATCCAGCTCATCGGTGAGAATATAAACCGGGAAAAAGAGAAAAATTGTCGCCGCCATCTGTGCGAAACTGAGCGACTGTAGTCGAAAGACGCCCAGTATGGGCAATCGCCGGCAGATCACGTACACGAGCGCCGGGACGATCATGACAGCTTCGCCGAGCAGCAATGCGACTCTCTGATCCGAGAAATCGACAAAAAGGACAGTGGCAAGAAAAAGCGCCAGCGTCATCAGAAAAATGAAGCCGAGTTCTCGCGGGCGGAGCCAGGGATTGTCATCAAATTCATCCACTCAACAGGTCATTCATGCTGTGAAAAATGATAGAGACAGATGGCCGCCGCGATGGCCGCGTTCAGAGATTCGCCACAACCTTGACCGGGGATGCTTACGGACAGATCAACGCACTGCAAGAGCTCGGCGGAAATGCCGTTCGCTTCATTGCCGACGATCAAAATATCTTTCCCTGCAGGACGCACGGCGCTGATCGAGAGGCCCGTCTGCACCGCTGTACCGATTGCACGGTAGCCGTTTTGCCGCATCTGCGCAATGATTTTGACCAGATCAATTTTGCTGTAAATATTCAGTCGAAAAATTGCCCCCATGGAACCGCGAACGACCTTGGCGTTATAGGGATCAACACAGCCGTCACTCAACAGGATGTCTTGCACGCCGAACCACTCTGCCGTGCGAAGAATGCTGCCCAGATTGCCCGGATCCTGAATGTTCTCGCAGGCCATGATCAGTTTGCCGGTGACGTGGTTCATGGCCACGCCGATCGGCTTTTCGACGATGAAGAGCAAACCTTGCGGCGTTTTTTCGTCGGACAGGGCTTTGAGTTGACGGGGCGTCGCCCGATGGATGGCAAGTCCGGCGCGCTGCAGTATCTGCAGCAGGTGCAAAGTGCGTTCCTGTTGCTCCGCTTCCTCTGTCACAATGACATGGCGAATTGGCGCACCTGCGGCAATCGCCTCCTCGCACAGTCGAACTCCTTCCGCAATATAGGCGTTTTCAAGGTCGCGATATTTTTTCTGTTTGAGGGCAGCGCACTTTTTCAGCAGATTTTCGGAGAGCGGCTCGATGGCAATCGACGTCGTAGCAGGCATACTCGAAAGCCTTAGGCAAGACGATCCGCGAGAAAGGCGACCACATCAGCCATAGGCACGGTGATCTGCGTGCTCTCTCGCAAGTCTTTAACGGCAACAGCATTTTGTCTCAGCTCGTCTTCGCCAATGAGAATGGCAAAGCGGGCATTCTGGCGATCGGCATTTCGCATCATCGTCTTTATGCTTTTGGAACCGAAGGACAACAGGGCGCCAATTTTATGCGCGCGCAGAGAGAAGGTTAATTGAATGGCTGACCGCCGCGCGTCCTCGCCAAAATGGGCCAGAAACACCGACGGCGCCGCAATCGGCTCTGGCGCCAGTCCCTGTTCCTGCATACTCATGATGATTCGTTCGATGCCGGAGCCAAAACCAATGCCGGGAGTCGGTTCGCCGCCGAGCTGTTCGATGAGGCCATCATAGCGACCGCCGCCGCACATGGCTTTCTGGGCGCCGATTCCCTGCGCCCATACTTCAAAGACCGTCTTTGTGTAATAATCCAAACCCCGCACGAGTCGAGGATTCACTTCATAGGGGCGTCCAGTCAAGTCCAGATAAGATTGCAGCAAAGTGAAATGATCGTCGCATTCTCGACAGAGATGATCGCTGATGATCGGAGCTCTGGCGATGATGGGCTGACACTGCTCCTTTTTGCAGTCCAGCAAACGCAGAGCGTTTCGCTCAAGCCGTCGTCGGCAATCGTCACAAATGCTGTCGACATGCGGTCGATAGTAGTCGCGTAATTTATCAACATAGTCGGGGCGACAGACGGGACAGCCGGTGCTGTTGAGCTGAAACAGCAGTCCCGAAAAGCCCAATTCGGCATACAGTTGCCAGGCGATGGACATCACCTCGAGATCAAGGGCCGGATCGCTCTCCCCCACCGCTTCGACGTTGAACTGCGTATGTTGTCGAAACCGTCCGGCCGCCGGTCTTTCATAGCGGAAAATTGGGCCGATCGTAAACAGTTTGATCGGTTTGGGCAGTTTGTGCAGGCCGTTTTCCAGGTAGAGGCGCATGAAACCAGCCGTGAATTCCGGGCGCATGGTTACGTCATTTTCGCCCTTATCAATGAACGAGTACATCTCTTTTTCGACGATATCCGTCGCATCACCAACGCCGCGAACGAACAGCGCTGTCTTTTCCAATATCGGCGGATCGACGCGCAGATAGCCATACAATTGAGTGATCTCGTAGATTTTTTTTTCAATTGTTCGCCAGTACGGTTGTTCATCCGGCAGGATATCGCGAACGCCGGTGATTGATTTGTATTGCATGTTTAGATATGATCCATCATCGTGTGCAATATTTCTTCGGCCCGGGCTGCATCATTTTTGAGTACTCGGATGCGGACCTGGTTTCCGGGAACGGCGGTTCCTTTGACCAACAGACCTGTCGAGATGACATCGGGAATGAGCATGCACGGGATGCCCGCTTTCTCGAGGGCCTCTTTCACCATCTCGGCGTAAATGTGACCCGGCAGCGGATGCAATTCAATGTACTCTTTTTCCGACGGATCGCCGCCTTCATCTTCCGGCAATTCGTCTACGAGCGACACATTGCAATCAGGGCACCTGGCAATTCCGCTCACATATTCATAGTGACACTCGGGACAAAATGGCATGTTCTCTCCTCTTTGTTTCAAACAAAAAAGGGCCTCCTGGAGACCCGACTGAATGATTGATCGAGATCAACTAGAGCGCAAAGTACTTTTTTTCTTCATCGGCGATGGCCGCGATAACCTCTTCAGCGCTGCGAACGGCCGCCAGTCTGTCGCGGAAATCTTTACGATGCATTAAACGTGATATATGACTCAATGCCTTGAGATGCGGACCCGTCTGTTCCGTCGGTCCAACGAGCAGAAAAACGATGCGCACCGGCTTCTCATCAATGGACTGAAAATCGACGTCCTGTTTCGTAACGCCAAAGGCGGCGACGAGCTCTTTGACGCCGTCCGTCTTGGCATGTGGAATGGCTACGCCATTGCCCATGCCGGTGCTCATCACGCGTTCTCGTTCGAAAACAGCATTCAAGACCATCTCGCGATTCTTGACGCGGCCGGATTTCTTCAGAATATCGACAAGCTCTTCGATGATCTGGTATTTTTCACTGCTTTCCAGAGGAATTTTAATGACATCAACTGAAAGTAAATCTTTCAGGTTCATAGCCTCTCCGACATACATATCTTTTTAATATATAAGAATATCAAAAAAATCCAAGCTATTTTTGGCTGCGGATTTCAGCCCACAGAGCAATGGCCACACCCGTGAGGATGATGATACCGCCGCCAAGTTGCGCGCTGCCGAGGCGCTCGCCGAGCAGCAGCCAGGCGAGCAGCGATGCGCCGACAGGCTCGCCCAGGCTGACAATGGCGACGGTTGTTGCCGAGAAATATTTTAGCGTCCAGTTTAAACTCGTATGGCCGACAACTTGCGGAAAGAGGGCGATGCCAAGGAGAAGGGCATAGGTTTTTGCATCAAAACCGCCAAAAGGCGCTTTGGTCAAAAGTGCGAAAAACAGCGAAACCAGGGCTGCTGCCCCGTAGACAGCTGTCACGTAGAGAAAAGTATCAATGTCCGCACGAAGCCGTCTCCCCAAAACGAGATAAGCGGCGGCAAAAACAGCTCCGGTGAGGGCGAGCAAATTTCCGTACAGCGCGTGCGGACCGAACGTGAAATCCGCACCGCTGATGATTGAAACGCCGATGAGGGTCACAGATATGGCAATCGCCATCAATCCACGAATTTTTTCATGCAAGAAGAGGGCACTGCCCAGAGCAACCCAGATGGGAGATGTCACAACAAGCGTTGTCGAGCTGGCGACCGAGGTGTAGGAGAGAGAAGAAATCCAGGTGATGAAATGCAATGCCAGGGCACATCCGGAGAGTAAAGCCAATCTGATTTGCCTGGCAGTGAAGGCTTTCAGTGTCGATCGCCGCCGGACGATGACCAGGTACAGCAGAGAACCAATGGACAGTCGGTAGAACGCAATGGTGATGGCCGGGGCGCTGCACAATTTCGTCAAAATGGACGAAAAAGATATGGCGACGATGCCGCCGGAGAGGACGAGAATGACGCGTCCGACCGGAATGGGCTGAATCATTCGCCGGCTCCGCGGCGCAGATAAATTTCATCGAGATCATGCGGCAAAACCGTATTGGGGAACAGCTGTTGGGCCTGCGTTAAAAGGTTCAGTTCTTCCTCGCCATGAACGCGAATACTCAAATGCCAGAGTATCAGCTTTTTAGCCTGCGCGCCGGCGGCAATCTCTGCGGCTTCGCGAGAAGTAGAATGAAATGTTGGCGCGGCGCGATCGGCATAGGCATCTGAAAATGTGCTGTCGTGGATGAGCAGATCGCTCTGTCGTGCCAGCTCCAGCGCCGCTGTGCACGGCCGCGTGTCCGTGCAATAGGTGATGATTCTGCCGGCAATCGGAGGCGCCATCACATCGCACGGATAGATTGTCTTTCCAGCCACTGTTATTACGACACCACTCTGCAGCTGCCCCCGCTGGGGACCAAACGGAATGCCCAAGGCATCGGCTTTGACCTCATCAAACTTGCCGGGCTTGTTCGATTCGTGAAATCGATAGCCCAGGCAGGGTGAGCTGTGCCGTAGATTTTTGCTCGTCACCTGAAACTCTTGCACTTTGAACTCGGATGTCACGTCTGGCTCCAGCTCCACTACGTCGAGTGGATACCCCAGTTCATATTTTGAGATGGTGGCGACCATATCGACAAAGTCGGCGAGTCCAGGGGGGCCATAGATAGTGAGCGATGCCGTACGTCCAAACAGCTGTTGCGAGGTGAGAAATCCGGGCAGACCAAAAATATGATCGCCATGCAGATGCGAAATACAAATGGTCTGCACCTTTGCCGGAGAGAGTCCCGCCTGCAGCAATTTCAGTTGCGTGCCTTCGGCGCAGTCACAGAGAATAATTTTCCCTTCGCGAACGATGGCCAGTGCGGGCAAGCCACGCGATAGAGAGGGCGCGGCAGCGCCGGTTCCAAGCAAGACGACGTAGAGCTGGTCAGTCATGGGAGATAATTCTCGAAACTCATTTCTGAAAATGTGCATCGGCAAATTTGATATATTGATCCCAATCGTATGCTGTCACATCATGTTTGCCGGGGCGAATGTGGTAGCCGATGGCGCCGAATACCGGTTGGCTCAGGCCGGGCATCTCTTCAGCGGGCA
>JAFGJB010000014.1 GCA_016929295.1 Candidatus Zhuqueibacterota bacterium
CACAAACAGGTCTAAATCACCATCGTTGTCATAATCACCCCAGCTACCGCAAGGAGAATCGCTTTCATCATTAACAATAGCGCCATCTGTGATTTTGGTAAATGTGCCATCACCGTTGTTGACATATAGCAAATTTTTATCTCCCAAGTTTGCTACAAAAAGGTCTAAATCGCCATCATTGTCATAATCGCCCCAGCTAGAGCCAAAAAAATCACCACTATTGTTGACAATATCTCCTTCAGTGATTTTAGTGAATTGCTCAAAATGTTCACTAACTGTTAAGAACTGGTTGACCGCCACATTTGATAAATTTTGATGAATTCCCGAAGGCCATTCAATTTTTATGGAATCGATTACGGTTGCATCTCCCAAGCCAAATTCGGCATTCAAACTGTTTTGAGCGTAGCACCCAGTTTGCCCTGATATTTCGTGCATTTGCCAAATAGGATTCCCATTAATAGTTGCTTTTAGTTTCACTTTGGCGCCAATTGCCGATGTGTTTGATGTTGTACCCACACATTTGATATTGATCCAATTGTTGAAATTTCCATTGTTTTTGTATAAGAAATTATTTCCGTGATTTGAAATGAACAGGTCTAAATCACCATCATTGTCAAAATCAGCATAACAGCATCCATAAGATTTACCTCCGTCGTTAGTAACAATTTCATTTGTAATTTTCGCAAAACTTCCATCGCCATTATTAGCATATAAACAGTTGTTTTCATCCCAATTAGTCACAAACAGATCCAAATCACCATCATTATCGTAATCACCCCAACTACAACCCAATGACCTACCTCCATCATTGACAACGATTCCTTCGGTGATTTTTGTAAAGGTACCATCGCCATTATTATTATACAAAAAGTTATTTCCTTCATTTGCCACAAACAAGTCTAAATCACCATCATTGTCATAATCACCCCAGCTACAACCATTCGAAAAACCATCATCATTAACAACAATGCCCTCGGTTATTTTGGTGAAGGTGCCATCGCCATTATTGGTATAGAAGAAATTATTTAAATAATAATATCCTCCATTTACCACAAATAGGTCTAAATCACCATCATTGTCATAGTCGCCCCAACTGCAACCAAAAGAATCACCGTCATCATTAGCAATAGCGCCTTCCATTGTTTTAGTGAAGGCACCATATCCATTATTCGTGTACAAAAAGTTTTTTCCATCAACGTTTGCCACAAACAGGTCTAAATCGCCATCATTGTTATAATCACCCCAGCTACTGCCATAAGACTTGCCTCTGTCGTTGACAATAATGCCTTCCGTTATTTTAGTGAATGAGCCATCACCCTTGTTGACATATAAGAAATTATTTTCTCCAGTGTTTGCCACAAACAGGTCTAAATCATCATCATTATCATAATCAGCCCAGCTACAGCTAAAAGAATAACCACCATCGTTAACAATAATTCCCTCAGTGATTTTTGTAAAGGTGCCATTCCCATTATTGGCATAAATCGAGTTGTTACCCCAGTTCGTAACAAACAGTTCTAAATCACCATCATTGTCATAATCACCCCAGCTGCAACCCCGAGAACTATCCTCATCGTCGACAATATCTCCTGCAGTGATTTTGGTGAATTGTTTCGATTCTTCAGTGACGGTTAGAAATTGATTTACAGCGATATCTGTCAAAATCTGGCTAGTTCCCAATGGCCATTCAATTTTTATTGAATCGACTATAGTTGCATCTCCCAAACCAAATTCGGCATTGAGGCTATTCTGGGCGTTATAACCCGTTTGTCCCGATATTTCCTGCAATTGCCAGACAGGATTTCCTTGAATATTTACTTTTACTTTTACTTTGGCGCCAATTGCCGAAATGTTGGAATGTGAACCCACACATTTGACATTGATCCAATTATTCGCATTGCCATTATTGGCATATAAAAAGTTATCTTCATTATGGGTTGCCACAAAGAGGTCTATGTCACCATCGTTATCGTAATCGGCCCAGCCACAACCATATGAAATACCGTCATCATTGACAATATCACCTACTGTTATTTTGGTGAACGTGCCATCCCCATTATTGGCGTACAAGAAATTGTCTTCGATTTCGTTTGCCACAAACAGATCTACATCGCCATCATTGTCGTAATCACCCCAACTACTGCCAACAGAATAACCGCCATCGTTGACAATAACTCCTTCAATTATTTTTGTAAAGGTGCCATCACCATTGTTAGTGTATAATAAGTTATTTTCAGCGTCCGAGTAGTGTGCCACAAACAGATCTAAATCGCCATCATTGTCGTAATCGCCCCAGCTGCCACCAAAAGAATAGCCGCCATCGTTGACAATATCGCCTTCAGTTATTTTTGAAAAAGTACCATTACCATTGTTGGCATATAAGAAACTGCTTTTATACAAGTTTGCCACAAACAGGTCTAAATCACCGTCATTATCATAATCGCCCCAGCTACAACCACGAGAATCACCTCCATCATTAACAATAGTTCCCTCCGTGATTTTGGTAAATGTACCATCCCCATTATTGGCATACAATAAGTTGTTTTTACCAAATATATTTGTGACAAACAAATCTAAATCACCATCATTATCATAATCGCCCCAGCAGCAACCAGCAGAACTACCGCCGTCGTTTACAATAGCCCCATCTGTAATTTTTGTAAAGGTGCCGTCCCCATTATTAGAATATAAGTAATTATTTTCCCAGGAATTCCAATTGGCGACAAACAGGTCTAAATCACCATCATTGTCATAATCACCCCAACTGCAACCATTAGAATTACCACCATCGTTTACAATAATTCCCTCGGTGATTTTTGTAAAACTGCCATCACCATTGTTATTATATAAGAAATTATTTTCGTTCCCGTTTGCCACAACGAGGTCTATATCGCCATCATTGTCATAATCACCCCAGCTACAACCTGTTGAACGACCTACATCATTGACAATTTCTCCTTTAGTGATTTTGGTGAATTGCTCCGGTTCTTCAGTAACTGTTAAGAATTGATTGACTGATATATTGGTTAGAATATCAACATTTCTCGAAGGCCATTCAATTTTAATGGAATCGATAATGGATGCATTTCCCAAACCAAATTCAGCATTCAGGCTATTCTGCGCGCCGCAACTTGTCTGCCCGGAGATTTCCTGCATTTGCCAGGTTTCAGATCCATAAACGTTGGCTTTCACTTTCACTTTGGCGCCAATTGCCGAAACGTTTGACATGGTGCCGACACATTTTATGGTAATCCAATTGTTATCATCTCCATTGTTTTTATAAAGGAAATTATCGCCGCTGTTTGCCACGAACAGATCCAAATAGCCATCGTTGTCATAATCGCCCCAGCAACAGCCAAGAGAAATGCCGCCATTATTGACAACTTCCCAATCGGTGATTTTCGTAAAGCTGCCATCCCCGTTATTTTTGTACATAAAGTTGTCTTTTTTTAAGTTTGCCACAAACAGGTCTAAATCACCATCATTGTCAAAGTCACCCCACCCACCTCCATAGGAATAGCCGAGATCGTTTACAACAGCATCTTCGATAATCTTTGTGAAACTACCATCCCCGTTATTGGTGTACAAGAAATTCTTGTTATAGTTAGAGCCCAGGACATTCAAGTTTGCGACAAATAGGTCTAAATCACCATCATTGTCATAGTCACCCCAGCTGCTCCCATAGGAATCGCCGCTATCGTGTACAATGGCACCTTCGGTGATTTTAGTAAAGCTGCCATCACCATTATTGGCGTACAGAGAGTTGTCTTTATAGTTTGCAACAAACAGGTCCAAGTCGCCGTCATTGTCATAATCGCCCCAACTGCAACCATTGGAACAATCTGCACCATCGACAATAATTCCTTCCGTGATTTTGGCAAAAGTGCCATTACCATTATTACTGTACAAAAAGTTTTTTTCTTCAAAGTTTGCGACGAACAGGTCTAAATCGCCGTCGTTATCATAATCACCCCAACTGCACCCGCGAGACTTGCCCCCGTCATTGACAATAGCGCCCTCGGTGATTTTTGTAAAAGTGCCATCCCCATTATTGGCATACAAACAGTTGTCCTGGTTATGGTTTGCCACAAACAGATCTAAATCGCCGTCATTATCATAATCACCCGCGCTGCAACCTCGAGAATCACCGCCGTCGTTGACAATAATTCCTTCGGTGATTTTCTCAAAAGTGACATCGCCATTGTTGAAGTACATAGCGTTATTACCCCCATTCGCGACAAACAGGTCTAGATCACCATCATTGTCGTAATCGCCCCAAATACAGCCATAAGAACAATCTGCATCATTGACGATAGCGCCTTCAGTGATTCTGGTGAATGGGTCTGTTTGAGTGAAAGAAAATGAGTAAATTAAGCATGCGAAGATAAATGCAATCTTTACTTTTATCGGTGACATTTGAATCTCCTTTAAAAATTGCGTACGCTCAGCCGACTGACATTTTTACACAGCGGCGAGCCGTGGGAAATCCGTGAGATCAGCTTGTTTTCATTTGATTCTATTTCAGCAGTAAAAACTTCCTCGTCTGCATAAATTCGCTCGTCTCAAACCGATAGCAATATAAACCGCTACCCATATCATCGGCATCAAAATCCGCTTTATGCACGCCTGCCCCCACGTCTTCATTCACCAGCAGCGCGATCTCTCGTCCCAAAAGATCGTATACCGTGAGTTTCACAAAGGTCCGATGCGGCAGAGCAAACTGTATTGTCGTCCCGGCATTGAACGGATTGGGATAGTTTTGCTCGAGTGAAAAAGCTGTCGGGATGGGCTCAGCGCCTGTTTCCGCATCCGAGGCCAAAGCAACATGGCACTCGGCAACATTGTTTTGAATCTCACTTTCATTCAAGCGAAATTGTCGTAACGCGACTATCGTCTCAGATGCTCTTGACTTTTGATCCATCCGAAACCGTACTCTGGCAAATTCCTCTCCTTCTCGATAAGGTCGAGCCCCGGCACCGGCGATGCGCAAAACACCGTTTGTATTGGCATCAAGAATGGTAAAATCATGCAGGCCCGACGACCAGAGGACATCCGTGAAGGTGAGATGCGCCGGATCATAGGTGATGTGGCCCTCGAATGCCAAGACATTGTCGCAACCAGTCAAATGAATCGGGATTTCAACGATTTGATCCGACGTGACGTAATCCTCCATCCGGACATCTGCTACAGCGATGAGCTGATCCGGCACAGGAACATACGGCAAGGAATCGATGAGCCCCACCACATATTGCATGATCACCGTGGCGTCCAACGCCGACACCGTGCTATCCAAGGTGACATCGGCATTGTAGAATTGTTGGCAGGTGAGTGTCTCGATCAGGCCGACGAGATATTTTAAAATAAAAGCGGCGTCGTGCGCTTGCACGAGTCCGTTTTCATCGACATCACCGTAAAACGGAATAGGCTTGATGAAGACTTTGCCGTCCGTTTTGATGACAGAATCACTTCCCGTATTGAACAGCGCGGATTCGATGGTGAGTGGTACAAAGGTACAGGTTTCTCCTATCACCTTAAACTTCAACCAACAAAACACTCCTTCACCGTAAATATCTTGAGCTCCAGCACAGGCGATTAATAACAGGCTATCGGTTTCGTTTACCGCATAAGTCCATCCTTCCTCCCCTACGAGACTTGAGGTGGTATCGATTTCGATGAATTGTAGTTTATTTTGATATCCACTAAAAGAAAGTTCGGCTGAAGCATAGGGTTTGTCAGAAGGAAATTCAATTTGAATTGGTATGAAAATAGTATCATTTGGAAAGGTATTTATTGAAGGAATGGTAATAAGGATTTCAGTTGATGATATCATGCTTAGATTATAAATATAGGCGGATCCTGAATGAATTCCATTATCATTGTCCCTAAAAGCACCTATTACAGCATATTCGCCGCTGATAGAAACAGAGCACCCGAAATAATCTCCTGCATCACCATCGCTCGCAGCAAATTTTTCTACCTCGATCCATTTGGAGCCATCGTGCATAAAAATATATGCTGAGCCTGACTCATATCCATTATCATCATCTCCATGAACCCCAACTAATAGTTTATTCCCGCAGATGCAGACAGAACTTGCAAATGTGTCTCCTTCTTCGCCATCACTGGCTGTGATTTTTGTCTCTTCAATCCATTTGGTTCCATCATGCTTGAAAATATATGCTGAACCTGAATGATTTCCCATATCATCGTCTCCATAAGCTCCAACGACAACGTAATCCCCGCTAATAGAAACGGAACCCCCAAAATAGTCATCTCCGGCACCATCACTGGCTGTGAGCTTTGCATGCTGTTCCCAATTAGTATCATCCCATTCGAAAATATATCCTGAACCACATTGGAAGCCATTAGTATTGTCATAGATAGCTCCGACCACGACATAGTCACCACTGATATAAACAGAATATCCAAAAAGATCATAAAATGCGCCATCATCAGCGGCAAGTTTTGCCTCTTCAACCCAATTGGTCCCCTCACGCTTGAAAACATAAGCCGAACCGGATCTTATCGCTTTGGCATCGCTTTCGAGAGCTCCAACAACAGTGTAGTCCCCGTTGATAGAAACAGAGACTCCGAAAGCATCACCTGCGTCACCGTCGCTGGCGGTGAGTTTAGCTTCTTCTATCCAACTATCGCTATTACGCTTAAAAATATATGCTGAGCCTGAGCGGAATCCTTTATCATTATCCCCCACAGCACCGATTACAACATAATCTCCACTAATGGCCACGGAATATCCAAACCGGTCTGAAGCCTCGCCGTCACTTGCAGTAAATTTTGTTTGTTCGATCCATTTGGTTCCATTGCGTTTGAAAATATATGCCGAACCTGATAAGCCCCCATTATCACTATCATAAGGGGCACCCACTATAACATAATCACCGCTGATGGAAACAGACTGTCCAAATGATTCCGATGTTTCTCCATCGCTGGGAGTAATTTTTGTCTCAAATTGAGTGTACACATTGTTAGGTACAAAAGCCACAAAAAGACTTAAAGTTATGATTAAAGCTAGATTTTTCATTGATTGTCTCCTTTAATTCTTTTTATTACAAGTTGTTACAAATCCTATACGGAAGATTGTTTGCTGCTCTGAGAAGATATAAACGATTCCATCTGCCAAGCGGTGGATGGAATCAATAAAATTATTATTTCATCAGTAAAATCTTGTTAGTAGCAACAAAATCTCCTGCTCTCAATTGCACTAAATAGACACCTGTACTCACCGACTGACCATTATTATCCAAACCATCCCACTGGACACTGTACCAGCCCGTTGCTTGTTGCTCATCCACCAATGTGATAATCTCTCTGCCACTGATGTCGTATATTGTAATTATCACGTGCACACTTCGAGAAATGCCATAACGAATCTTCGTTGTCGGATTGAATGGATTGGGGTAGTTCTGGCCTAACTCAAATTTTGTGGGATGTTGATTTTTCTGTTGATCGATGTCGGTCGTAATGGATATTGTCGATTGCGCGACATTTTTCAGGACATTATTTTCATTCCATCGCAAATGATTCAGCTTTACAACAGTTACGTTTTGATCAAATCCTTCGTTCACGGTAAATCGCAACGTGGCCAGAGTTCCTTCTGCAATAGCCGGTTGGCTACTCGCGCCGGCAAACCGGATTTCCCCGCTGTGGGCGTTATCTAAAATCGTGTAGTCTGTTAACTGCGAAGACCAGACAATATCTGAGAGCGTCAGATGATCAGGGGTGTAATTAACTACTCCTTCAAAGGAGAAAATATTTTCACCATTATTCAAGTACAACGGTATTTCAATGACCTGCCCTGCTGCTATCTCAGCATCTTCCATCGAAACATTCCCTTCTGCCAGCATGGCACCGTTAGACCAGGGTAGTGAATCAATGAGCTGGACGACATACTTTAAAATAGTCGACGCATCCAGTGCGGAGACTGTGCTGTCGAGGGTGACTTCGGCATTGGCGAATTGCTGGCAATCGAGCGTATCGATAATACCGACGAGATATTTCAAAATGAAAGCGGCGTCGTGCGCTTGCACGAGTCCGTTTTCATCGACATCGCCGTAAAACGGAATAGGTTTGATAAAGACGCTGCCATCCGTCGTGATGACGGAATCTTTTCCCGTATTAAACAACGCGGATTCGATGGTGATGGGGGCCCAGGTGCAGATATCCCCCACGACAATAAACCTGAGCCAGCAGAACACGCCCTCTCCCGAGATATCCTGCGCACCGGCAAAAGCGGTCTTTAATCCATCACTCGTCTCATTGATTTCATAGCCCCATTTGGCAGCACCGACAAGACTCCCGACAGTATCGATGTCCATGAATTGTAAGCCGATCTGGTAACCAGAGAAGCAGATTTCTGCAGCATCAAACTGCTGACCGGAAAATTGCACATGCACCGGCACCCGTATCGTATCGCCAGGATGTGCCTGGATTTTTGGCAGGCTCAGCGCTATGTCGTTCGCATCGAGGGTTTTCAGATCATAAACATAGGCGGCGCCGGCATTGTCGCTGATCTCGTCATCCCGACATGCCCCAATCAGAACATGGTCGCCATCAGCGGCAACCGCCAGACCAAAATAGTCGCCCGTTTTGCCGTTGCTGGCAAAAAGCTTCTTCACCTCTTGCCAGCTGTCCCCAACTCGCTTAAAAAGATAGGCGGCACCCGCATCGGTTTCATTGCCATCACTTAAGAGGGCGCCGACAACAACCCGATCTCCATTTATAGAGACCGATTCGCCAAATCGATCTGCAGCAACAGGATCGCTGGGAGTGAGTTTGGCCATTTCGTTCCAGCTTGTCCCATTAGATTGAAAAATATAGGCGCTGCCGGAATCCTCGCCATTATCATCATCACCCCAGGCGCCGATGGCGGCATAATTTTCGTGCAACGCTACGGAGAATCCAAAAGCATCACCTGCACTGCCATCACCGGCCATGAGTTTGGCCTCTTCGGTCCAGGATTCTCCCTCGCGCTTGAAAATATAGGCCGCACCGGAATCATCGCCATTTTCATCGTCCATTGAAGCGCCAACGAGGACACGGTTCTTGTAGATACAAACGGATCTACCAAAATTATGACCCCACGATGCATCGCCGGCAGCAAGAATGGCCTCTTCAATCCAATCGGCTCCATCTCGCTTGAAAATATATACTTTGCCAATCCCATATGGATTATAATAGTCCCTCATATTGGCGCCAACTGCAATATAGTCGTCATAAATAGAAACAGATGTGCCAAAAAAGTTCACTCCCCCTCCATCGCTGGCGACAATGATCGCCTGCCGCTGCCAATTGGCGCCACTATACTTGTAAATACATGCAGCTCCACGTTCTGTTACAACACTGTCGTAACCATTTGATCCAACAACGATGTAGTCGCCATAAATGGAGACAGAAGAACCAAACGTATCATTATAATGCTCATTACCCAGGGTGAGCTTTGCTTCCGGCAACCAATCCGCCCCATCAAATTTGTATGTGCAGGCGTATCCCGTGCCGTTCGCATATTCGATAGCACCGACAACCAGGTGGTCGCCATGTATGGCAACCGATCGACCTAACTCGTCGGACCTGCCGCCATCCCAGGCAGTGAGTTTTGTTTCAATTTGCGCGGATAAATCGCCAGGCAGACAAGCAATTAAAAAGCTCAAAGATACAAATAGGATCAGATTTTTCATGGATGGTCTCCTTTCTTATTAATCCGGCTATTTTTAGATTCGCATCGATCCCAACAAGGGGTGGCTCGGATACGCAAGATAATAGTTACAAGCAAAATAATATCAACTACTTAAATCATTTCACATTTCCAAGCCACCCCTTGTTGGCTACAAAACAATGAATGGCCAGATTAATAATTTTGTCACATCGCTTGCTTCTTGTTTTCCATTCAGGTCAAATGATCTCATCACGACATAAATTTGCCCGGCACCTTTGAGGCGTCAGGCAAATGGCGTCATTTCATCAACATAATCTTTTTCGTATCCACAAATAGACCAGCTTTGAGCTTGACGATATAGACTCCCGAGCTCACCCGCTGCCCACTGCTGTTCATCGCATGCCATTGCGCTCGATGCCATCCTCGCTCCTGTCTTTCATCGACTAGAGTGGCGATGTGTCTGCCGTTGACATCATAGATCGACAGATTCACCACAGCAGCCTGCGACAGGCCGTATTCAATTGTGGTGAACGGATTAAATGGATTGGGATAATTTTGACCGAGGACAAACTCTGTCGGAAGCTGGTTTTCGTGCTCACCCGTCGCCGTCACCAGTGATAATGTGACTTGCGCAACATCTTTTTGCGCGGCATTTTCATTCCAGCGCAGGTTTTTCAGAGTCACCACGGTTTCAGGCTGGTCACATCCGTCATTCACGGTGAATCGCACGGTCGCAAAAAGGCCGTCTTTGATCATCGCCTTGCTGCCGGCGCCGGCAAAGCGGATTTCGCCGCTGCTGCTGTTTTCGTACGTGACATAATCCGCCAATTGACCCGGCCAGATGACAGCCGTCGGCGTCAGAGCAGCCGGATCATAAACCACTGTTCCCTCAAAGGACAAGATATTGTCGACGTTGGTGAGGTAAAGCGGCAGCTCCACAATTTGTCCTGCCTGCATCGCTTGATCGTGCATAGCGATGCTGGCTGCTGCTAACAATTGGTCCCCTTTGGGAACATAAGGCAAGGAATCAATAAGGCCAACCACATATTGCAAAATCACCGTGGCGTCTAATGCCGAAACCGTGCTGTCCACGGTGACATCGGCATTGGCGAATTGCTGGCAATCGAGGGTATCGATGTCACCGACCAGGTACTTTAAAATAAAGGCGGCATCGTGCGCTTGTACCAGGCCATTTTCATCCACATCGCCGAAAAACGGGATGGCTTTTATATAGACGCTGCCATCGGTGGTGATGACGGGATCTTGGCCGATGTTAAAAAGTGCCGAGTTGATTAGGATGGGAACCCGCGTGCAGATTTCGCCGGTCACAGCAAATTTTAGCCAGCACAAAACACCAGTGCCTGAAATATCTTGCGCACCAGCGAGAGCAATTTGTAGCTGCTGATTGTTTTCATTGAGCTCGTAGGACCATTCGGCATCGCTGATCAGGCACGACGCGCTATCAAGTGCAATGAATTGCAGTCCAGATTGATATCCGCCGAACGTCAATTCAGCCGAATCATAGTATTTATCAGCGGGAAATTCAACATTTACCGGTATGAAGACAGTATCGTTTGGGAAAGCATGTATACAAGGAATTACAAGTTTTATTTCGTCACTCGTTAATGGTCCACCACCGGTAGTCGTTTTCAATATTGTACCAGACCATCCAACAGCCCAGCCTGTTCTGGCATCGATGAAATGGAGATCAAACAAATCATTCGAGGTATTGGTAAATTGTTTAGTCCAGGTTAATCCGCGATCTGTTGTCTTGAAGATGAGTCCGGCATCGCCACTGATCCAAGCAGTATTTAAACCCATAAATTGAATCGTGTATAGCGGCAGATTCGTTCCGCTTGGCTGACTCGTCCAATTCAATCCCCCATTCACTGTTTTCAAAATAGTACCGTGCTCTCCAACAATCCAGCCCTTGTTTGCATCGATAAAACAGATGTTCCATAACCACTCTGAGGTTCCGCTAGACAACTTGTCCCAATTCTCACCGCCATCAACGGTTTTCAGCAGTACGCCATCCGTTCCAACGATCCAACCTGTATGGCTATCAAGGAAAAAAACAAATGTTAACCAGGATGACGTTCCACTGGATTGAAGTCCCCAGTGATCGCCGCCATCCATTGTTTTTAAAATGGTGCCGTTAAATCCCACAACCCAGCCCGTTTGAGGAGTGATGAAGTAACTTGAAAACAACCAATCTGTAACACCGCTCGTTTGAGGATACCAGTTTAATCCACCATCGGTTGTATGTAGAATCCTTCCATCCGTACTGGTGATCCAACCGTTTTCAGCATCCACAAAATGAACAGATGTAAGAGAATCGGGAGCGTCGCCATCCTGTGCGATCCAGGTCGTGCCGCCGTTGGTCGTATTCATGATTTTGGCACCCAAGCCAACCGCCCAGCCCCTGTTCTCATCAATGAAATAGACATCAAAAAGCAAATCAGTTGCCCCCCTCGATAATAGCGCCCAATTATTTCCCGCATCCGTGGTTTTTAGCAGCGCTCCGCCTGTGCCGACAGCCCAACCTCTTTCGCTATCGAGAAAGCGAGTTGAAACCAATGTTGTAGAGGTACCGCTGGCTTGCGTCGTCCAATGGTCTCCTGCATCCAAAGTATGGAGAATCAAGCCATTTTCGCCCACAATCCAGCCAGTGTTACGATCAACAAAAGTGACGGAATGCAAATCCGCTGATGTACCGCTGCTTTGAATGATCCAATTCGAACCGCCATCGTCGGTGCGGAGTATAATCCCGTTCTCACCAACCGCCCAGCCGGTGTCCAGGTCCACGAATTGAACTAACCACAATGTTTCGAGCGTGCCACTGTACTGGTAGGTCCATTGTGCACCAGCATCGTCCGTTTTTATAATTGTACCGTGTGAACCGACGATCCAGCCAGTGTTATCGTCGCTGAAAAACACCGACATCAGCGTGTCGCTGCTCAAATGCTTTTTCGGAAACCAGCTGTCGCCGCCATCACAGGTTTTATGAATACTGCCGCTTGTTCCAACCGCCCAGCCAATATCCCCATTGATGAAAAATACAGACCATAAAGAATCCGTGGTACTACTATTTAGCCTGGTCCAATTTGCACCGCCATCATTTGTTTTTATAATATGTCCGTCAAAGCCAACCGCCCAGCCGTTATAATCATCGACAAAGTAGCAGGATACCAAGTAGGTTGTTATATCGCAAACATGATGTCGAATTTCCCAGCTGCTTCCACCATCTGTAGTTTTCATGATCGTTCCCCCGCCGCCAACGGCCAGGACAGTATTTTCATCGAAAATCCAAATATCAGGCAACACATTGCCCTGCGGCAATGGATTTTGCCAAAACCATCCTGTTTGAGCGCCAAGTGTGGCATTTAGTAGAAAAATGCTAATAATTAAAAAGTTACGTCCCATTTTCTAGCTCCTTTAGATATGGTTAAAATTTTGTTCTATTGATTATTTTATTTTATCAATATCATCTTTTTCGTATCCACAAAGTCACCCGCTTTAATTTTGACCAGATAGACTCCCGAGCTCACCCGCTGCCCATTGCTGTTCACCGCATGCCAGTGCGCTTGATGCCATCCTCGCTCCTGCTTTTCATCGACCAGGGTGATGATGCCTCTGCCGTTGACATCATAGATCGACAGAGTCACCAAAGCGGGCTGCGGCAAGCCGTATTCAATCGTGGTGGAGGGATTGAATGGATTGGGATAATTTTGGTCGAGGACAAACTCTGTTGGCAGCTGTTTTTCATGCTCACTCGTTGCCGTCACCAGTGATAATGCGGCTTGGGCAACATCTTTTTGCAGGTCATTCTCATTCCAGCGCAGGTTTTTCAGAGTCACCACGGTTTCAGGCTGGTCACATCCGTCATTCACGGTGAATCGCACAGTCGCAAAAAGGCCGTCTTTGATCATCGCCTTGCTGCCAGCGCCGGCAAAGCGGATCTCGCCGCTGCTGCTGTTTTCATACGTGACATAATCTGCCAATTGACCGGGCCAAATGACGGCTGTCGGCGTCAAAACCGCCGGATCATAAGCCAAAGTCCCCTCAAAGGACAAGAGATTGTCGACGCTGGCGAGGTAGAGCGGCAGCTCTACAGTTTGTCCGGCCCGCATCGCTTGATCGTGCATGGCGATGCTGGCTGTTGCGAGCAATTGGTCCCCTGCGGGAACATGTGGCAAGGAATCAATGAGGCCAACCACATATTGCAAAATCACCGTGGCATCTAATGCAGAAACAGTACTATCCAGGGTGACATCGGCATTGGCGAACTGCTGGCAATCGAGCGTATCGATGTCACCGACCAGGTACTTTAAAATAAAGGCGGCATCGTGGGCCTGCACCAGGCCATTTTCATCGACATCACCGTAAAACGGGATGGGCTTAATGTAGACACTCCCGTCTGTGGTTGCCGCAGAATCCTGTCCAGTGTTAAAAAGTGCCGATTCAATAGTGATGGGCACCAGAGTGCAAATGTCACCCACAACCAGGAACGTGAGTCGACAAAACACTCCACTACCGGTGATATCTTGCGCTCCGGCAAAAGCGGCTTGCAAGCGTTCATCCGTTTCATTATAAATATAGCTCCATTTTGCCGCCCCGACGAGACTGGCTGATGTATCGATGCCGATAAATCGCAGGCCGGACTGGTAATTTGTGAAATTTATCTCTGCGGCGTCATAGTGATGGCTTGGGAATTGGGCATAAATCGGAACGTCAATTGTATCGAGTGGGAATGCTTGCAAAGATGGCAGACGGATGAGAATGCCAATCGTAATCCCGTCACTGCTGCCGGACCATTCCCCAATAGAACCCGCGCCGTTTTTGGCTCGAACCCGCGCGTAATAGGTGTTGCCGGGCTCGCCACTGATTGTATCTGCGCATTTCGGGCCGATCCATTGGTTGAAAACAGTGCTGTCGCCGGGTGTTGTGCCCACCTGGAGATGGTAATCGCTGATGCCGCTAAGGGTATCCACGGCGGCGGTCCAGTGAAAAACAAGCTCTGATGAACTCGAAAAGTCACCTGCATCAAGTGGAGTGCCGGGGGATGAGGGAGGTGTTAGATCGATGGTGATGACGTCACTACTTTTGGACCAATCTCCGAAAGTGTTGGCACCATTTACTGCTCGAACCTTTGCATATACCTTTTGACCATGGGCCCCTTTAAGTGTTTTTTTTAAGACTAATCCGACAGTATCACTAAATATCGTATCCAGGGCAGCAGCATCTTCTACATGCAAAAAATATGTTTTAATATGACTTTCTATATCTGTTGCTTCTGTCCAGGCTAAAGTATATGAGGTTGTATTAATAAAGCTTTTTTCTTCAAGATTACATGGAGCACTTGGTGCGGATGGAGGTGTTAAATCAATTACTATGCCATCACTACAGTTCGACCAGGGTCCAATTAGTCCAGCATTATCTTTCGCACGTACCTGTGCATGCAGATATTGCCCATGCTCCCCGATGACTGCCGCATTCAGAACGTTACCAATCCAATCATCAAATACAGGTTGAAGTACGCCTGAAGCTCTGACACATAGCTGGTAATCCGCCACTCCACATAGACTATCTTGAGCTTCTGTCCAGAGAAAAACAACATTTTTAGAATTTGTATATTTTCCCTCATCAACAGGTATGCCAGGAGCTGATGGCGGAATTGTATCTGCTCCGTAATCAATACCATTTTCGTAACAGGCACCTTTGATCAAACAACTTTGATTATATCTCAGCATGTATTGCATGATAAATTCAAAAAAATTATCCTGACAAGAAAAATGTACATATTTAATGATTTCTTCATTTATAATTTTTTTCTGATTTCTGTTTCCGGGATAATTATCATAAGATTCAAATTTATCATCATCTGAATCATAAAGATCATACAAAGAACCGGCAATCCGTCCGGGTACATTGTCTATATTCGTAACTGGATCAAAGTTTTTCGTGTAATCTAATCCTATAGAATTTCCATTTGCTAAATAATATTGACCATCTTGCAAATTTAGGATCTTGTCTCTGGTACCCACAGCAATAAAATAAGCCCATCCTCCAACCCATGCTCGATCTCTTGCATTATTTGGATGCGTTATGCAGAATTGACCATATGGTAAGGCAAAACAGCCACCTAAAAGATCCCACATCGTGTAGACACCGTAGTAGAGCCAGATTATAGAAGGCACATTTGGATTATAGTGATTTGCTACTATATCATCTTTAGAAAGCCATATCTGAGGTTCCCCGTATGGGTGCATTAATTCGGTGTATAAAAAAGTTGATACTTCTTTTGGATAATAAATGTCAATCGGCTCGGGTGTACGGCCTTCAATACATGAGACATAAAACTCTTGGCTTTCAAGCAAATGGTCAAATATTGCAAAACTTTTATTCAATTCGGAATTTATGTTAGTTTCTGAATCTGCAGTGTGAATATTGATTATGAGATCTTGTGATCTATCTTCCCATATGGGACTTTGAGCATAGCTCCAATGAACAGTTATTTTACCATTGCCCTCGTTGCCAGTCATGGGATAAAAAGATATACGAATATCTGAATACTTCCACGCTTTAGGAAAAGGCCAAATAGGAGTCGGATCAGATTCAGCATTGACATAAGCAGCGAAGGCGCCATTTGAATCCGTATAAACCTCAGCTAGCAAGTCAGGAAAGATGTCTTCATCGCCAAAGCCAATTCTCCAGTCAGCATCATAAATCTTTACAATTGCGTTTCGTATCGGTTTTATTTTCATCCCATAATCTAGGTAAGTAATTTTCCCCTCAACCTTTATTTGCGAAAGTGCATTGATTTCATCCTTTTTTCCAGGTTCTAATAATTGTAAATTTACTTCTGAATATCCTTCAACTGCCAGGATACTCTCTTGCGCAATAGTTACACCAAATGGAAGAAGAACTATGAGGAAAAACTGTGAAAAAAAGAATGAACAAAAATATTTAATAGTTACCATGACAAACCTCTTCTTTATGATACTATTTTAGAACTAGGAGCTTTTTCGTCTGCATAAATTCTCTCGTCTTAAGACAATAGCAATACAAACCACTGCCAACATCGCCGCCATCAAACGTCACACTGTGCACTCCCGCGCCCACCTCTTCATTCACCATCACAGCGACCTCTCGTCCCATCAAGTCATACACGGCGAGTTTCACCAATGACCTGTGCGGCACGGCGAACTGGATGGTCGTCCTGGCATTGAACGGATTGGGATAGTTCTGCGCCAGTGAAAAAGTTTTTGGCAGCACTAGCGTCACCGCGATGATCTCTGAATGGCAAAAGGAGCCGTCCGCGTCGATTTGTTTTAGACGATAGTTCAATGTGGAAGAACGAGCCATTTGCTCCGGCGTCAAGATGTCCTCGAAAAAATAATCATGCGACTCGGATGATGTCCCGTGTCCAGCGAGGTAGCCGATCTTTTGCCACTCTTTTTCGTGATGATCAGCTTCACAACGCTCAATTTCAAAACCATAATTATTCGACTCGCTCAACGTCCGCCATGTCAGGTGAACCGTTTGCCGCTCAACCGATGCTGCAAAACTCTCGAGCTCCACCGGCACGGGTGTGGAAAAGACGACCTCGCTCAAGCCACTTTCGTTCTCGTGCACATCGACAGCCGCCAGGGCGTAAAAGTAAGTACAGCCGGGGGTGACATTCGTGTCCGTATAGTTTATCTGACTGGTGGAGTCGTGACGACTGCTGTTGCGGTAAATGACATAATATCTCAGATCGGCTTCCGGGGAAGCATCCCACTGTAAATCGACTTTATACTCGCCGGCAAACGCCAGTAAACCGGTGGGCGGCAACGGCGGCAGATTATCGACGCTGTAACCACTGTCGACATTGGAATCATAAAACACCGCCGGATCGTGCGTGTTCGCCGAGATGAGGAAATAATGCATCCCATTTGTGAGGGAGGTCGAGTCGTACAGGGTTGGTGCAGTGTAAGTATAGTGCGAATAACAATGGACGGGTTGATCGGCTAGCCATTCCCAGGTGTAGGGCTGGCCGTTAAATAAGGTCGAGCGCACGGTTGGCGGGGGATGGTCTTTGCTTGTCTCTTCTATAGAGGCTGGAGTACATTTCGACAACTTTTCGTCGATGGCGCGCCAGATGCTATAGTGCGACAGCGTATCTTGCCCATTGTCCAGGCAGGACGCATGCCAGGTCAGTGTGACATAACCGCCCTGATCGTGCGGAACGTCCTGGATGGCGAGGATATTGGGTGATTCGAACTGATAAATATAGGCAGCACCGGTATGAATTCCATAATGACTTGCATAGATAGCTCCAACCAATATACCATTCATATGATTGGCAACACGATAGCCGAAAGTACAAAGTGATGGTTGATCACTCGCCTTGAACTTTGCCTCCTCAGTCCAGGTCGTATCATTTTGTTTGAACAGATAGACAGCGCTTTCAAACGGTGCCCCGATAGCACAATAGCGACCATCTATCGAAACTGAATATCCAAATCTAGTATTTTCTTGGTCAGCACTGGCGCCCAGTTTCGCTTTTTGAAGCCACTTGTGGCCATCCCGCTTGAATATATACGCAGCGCCTGTCCAAGGCCCATTTTGCTGGTCTTCACTGGCGCCAATTACGGCATATTCTCCGCTTATACCAACAGCGCATCCAAAGCGGTCTCCCCTTTCACCCCCACTGGCATGCAATTTTGCAGCTTCGTGCCAGCTGTTTCCAACTCGCTCAAAGATGTATGCCGAGCCAGAATTATCGCCATTATCATCATATCCACATGCTCCTACTATAATATAATCACCACTGATACATACACTACTACCAAATTGATTTCCGCTTAAGCCGTCACTGGCCTGTAATTTTATTCTTTCGATCCATTCGGTTCCATTTCGCTCAAAGATGTAAATCGAACCCACTAGATAGTAGCTATAGTAACCCGCGGCTCCAATTACGGCATAGTTATCATCGAAAGATATAGATTGACCGAATGAATCATCGGCTTTTCCATCGCTGGCAACAAGTTTTGTTTGTTCACGCCAAATGTCCCCCTCTCGCGCGAAAATGTAGGCGGCACCTGACCACTCTCCACGATCATCATCTCCAGGGGCTCCGACAATGATGAGATCATCTTTGATGAATACAGAAATCCCCAATACATCTCCACTCGCGCCATCACTTGCGGTGAGTTTTGCGATAGGACATACGTGCGTTCCATACTGCTTTCTATAAATATAGACTGCACCTGAACCCGAGCCCTTATCATCATCATTAGGAGCCCCGACTGCCATGTAGTCCCCGCTCATTGAAACTGAATATCCAAAATAATCATCGGCAGCGCCATCAATGGCGGTAATTTTTGTTTCAGATTGTGAGATAGCTGCCCGAGGAAAGAGAGCGCAAAGCGCTACTGCCATTGCGACCGCATCAGTTGCGAATGCACGCATGGTTCACCCCTTGGTTGAGATGCACAGCATTCAGCCGCCAACGAAAAAGCGTGAGGACAGTAGGCTTCTCTCTGGATTGAAATTGAACGCCCCGTATCAATCACGTCAGCTCTTTTCGTCGGCTGACGCTGGTAATGAAATAAGAAAGAACACCGTGCCGGATTGATGAAATGGAATAAAATTTCTTTGCAGCTGGAAGGGTGTGCAGGTCAGTGAAACGAGTCGATTCCCTGCGATAACGAACGGAGTGGATTTCCCTGTCGTTCCGGTATATTAATATATAATAAAATCTCAGTCAAAATGCAATGAGTTTTTTGGTTCATCATTATAATGCGTACTATAAACCGCCGAGAACGCAAAGTTCCGCAGAGTTTTTTGGGAGAATACGGACGACTGAGACAAGTTATAATATCGGTCGCATTAAAAACCACATAACTTGTATAACTGTGGTTTTGCACAAAATCGCATAAAATAATCGCGTATGCATAGTAGTAAAATTAGTGTTACATCTTATCACTTTCAGGAAAAAAATACGTTTAAGATATTGTTAAATAAAGATACTTTTCGCTGTTTTTAGGCAGCCAGTTTCAAAATATCGCGAATAATCGTTTCATTTTCAGCCATTGTCTGACCGGATTGCTTAAAGGCCAAAAATGTCATGTCGATGATACGGCAACGTAACTGTTCAAGCATGTCTTTAAAACTGGGCGATGCTTTTTTTGAGTACCAAGGCAACACATCCCAAAATTCCGGTTGCTTTTGCGAAGCGTGCTGATGACTCCATAACATCAACAATGAGGCTGCTGAACAGGTTAAGGTGGCTGATCTTCTGACAGCCTTTTCGACTCGACATTGCCAATGTGTCCATCCCAGATGCTCTTTGATATCTTTAAAAAGATTTTCCAAACTCCAGCGGGCCGCAACTCGCGTAAGAATGTCGGCGATTGACAACTCAAGGTCAGTAGAGAAAAAGAACGCCGGTTTTTTATGATTTTCATAAAAGACGATGATCACTTGAATCACCTGACCGGCCGGTTTCCACAAGGCATCGATTCGTTTGACTCTGAGATTCCGTTTTTTACCATAGAGTTTGAGTTCAATATTTTGAAAATCTTTTTTCTTTGTTGCCAGTTTTGTTAATGATGCCAATCGTTGCCCGTACGTTCTGGGTCGTCCTCTTTTTTTTCGAGGTTTGGCCTCCGGCAACAGATAAAGAGCGGCGTTGCTTTGCAGCCGACTAATCAAGGTTATACCATTTTGGATACATGTCCTGATCAACATTTTCTTAGCGAAATAGCCGTCGGCAACCAGGATAAGCTTTTGTTTTATTTGATCTTTTACGTACAAGATCATCTTCGCAGCTATCTCAATGCTGCTGCGATATTCTTGATTCTTCGGCAAGTATTTTTCCGGTACAAAAAGCTCAGCCAGAAAGGGAAAACATAACCATTTATCAAAGAACGACGAGAAATATAACAGTCCCAATATAAGCCAGTCATGGCCCCAAATATATGAGGGTAGATTGTTCTTACGGGCATAATTAAAATGATAACCGCACCCAAAAATTTTGGTGCCGAACTTTGCCAAAAAGGTGCTGTCCAATGCCACAGTAATGGGACCCGTTGTCAGTTTTAAATTCTTTAATACAAGCCTGAGAACAGCAAGACCTAAAGATCCGGCATCCCAACGATATTGGCTGACAAATCGATTGACGTTTGAAAATTGTTTTTCCAGTCCAGCCAATTTGACAGCGGCTGTCACTGTCTTTTTGGGACGTCCTAATAGTATGCCGGATATGATTGCCTCAAAATAGCTGAAGCTTGGTTTTGTAAATACTGATCGACATTCAAAAAGTAACTTGACAAACGTCGAGGGAAATTGTATACTTGTCATGGCTCTTTCCTTTCGATATTTGTTTATTGTTCTTGTTCATCTGAAAGGTAAGAGCCATCTATATTTATATCAAGAGTTTATGTTAAAAAGTGCAAAACTACAGTTGTATAATAACAAAGATAAAATGTTCGCTCAAACAGCGGACAAGTGTACATAAACCGAACAATGAGTAAGATTTTAAATATCAGTTCTTCTCTGCGTGTTCTCTGCGAGCTCTGCGCCTTCGCGTTGAATGTATACTATTTTTTTTTATAATACGAAACTACTTTGTTATTGTCTGTTCTTTAACATAGTATCTCGGCGGTTCCCAATACTCATTTTTCGGAAGAATCATTCTTTTGTCATCCGAGCAATGCGTCTACGCGTTAATCTCACCGTTCTCCCTTCATTTTACAAAATACTTTTCCGCATACTCCAGAAACACCGGCCAATTCGGCTCGACCGTGTGGCCGCTGGCGTGCTGGCGGAAGGCGATTTCTCCATCGATGAGCGCGGTCTCTTGCGGCGGAAAGTCGGCCGTGCTCAGGCCGCGCGCGCCCAACAGCTCATAGACCGGGCTGGCGTGCACTCCGGCCAAAAACATGCCTCGAGCATCGATCCACTCCCCCTCGATCTCGGGTGAACCGACGCTGATGAACACCGGCCGCGGCGCGCAGAGCGCGACGAGCTCGTGCGCATCGACCGGCAAATCCAACGGCGTCAATGGCCCGGCATATTTTATAAAGTTCGCCGCAAACCAGTGATACTCGCCGGATGACGCCAGATTTTCCACCTGTTCGCCGAAAACGCGGCGCAGTATTTTGGCGCCGCCGGCGCCCGACGAGCCGATCAATCCCATTGCAATGCGCGGCTCGTAAGCCAACGCCACCAACGCCGCCTTGCCATAGCGCGACAGTCCCTCAATGACCACGCGCGATTCGTCCGCATCAGGATCGCTCTCGAGGTAATCCATGGCCCGACTCGCCCCCCACGCCCAGGCGCGCAGAGAACCCCAGTCATCGAGCGTGCGCCGTTGCCCCTTGTTCACCAGGCCAATGATGCCCTCGCACAGCCCGGCGCCGTTGTCCGCCTGGACGCTGGTGGGCACCAGAATGGCATAACCCCACCCTTTTTCCAGAACGCGCTGCTGCCAGGTCGGGCCCGGCTCCCGTCGCATCCAGCGCATCGGGAAATTCCAGCCAAACTCGATGATCACCGGCACCGGCTTGGCCATCGTCTGCGGGACCGCAAGGGTCATCTGAATGTCTACGGTGATGTCGGGATAATCAGAATTGTCGACATGACCAACGAGCTGTTTGCGGGTAATGGGATAGTCGCCATTGAGCGTGTCTTTTTCATCGACGACCTCCCAGGTGACGGCCGGCGTTTTTTCAGGAACTCTGCCGTAAACTTCCCGGTCAAAATCTTCGAAAATCTCACCTTTGCGCTGTTGCCACTGCGCTGCCGTTTTCACCGGCGTGCCGTCCTTGAACGTAAGCGGATCCGGCAGGGACGTATACGGAGTGGCTTTCGCTTCATCTCTGTTGGCGGCATTCGGCGCCTCGGGATTGCCGGAGGGACCGGGCCGCAGCTCAGTGATCCCCAACGTCTGCATCATCAGCTGATGATCTTCCTGACTCAATCTGTTGATGCGCTCCCGTTCTTCCGGCGACCATTGGGCAAAAATCTGCAGGGTGATCAACATGACAAAGGAGAGCGTTAGTGCTGATTTTCTCATGGCGAATTCCTTTCAGTTGTCAAAATTTGCGGCGCATCAGATCACCATCATCCTCGGTGGTTACAAGTACTCATTTACGATCGTCCAGGACATCCGTCCTGGGCGGACATTAGAGCGGGATATTTATCCCACTCGGACGAATGTCTGTGTATATCTCCCGTCCGGCACATCCCGCAAGGGGTACACCCCGTAAGGGACATGGATATGCCGAACGATCGAGTTCTTTATCCTTCGATAAACTTTGCTAAAAAAACACAATATTGCAGCTTTGTAGTACAAAGAACATTGTCATAAATATCGGAATGGTAAATACTTTTCGGATATTGACTCTTAATTTACAAATCATTTTAGTCCGTTTAGAGCTCCGGCGGCTGGCCAATGATGGCGTACTCGTCGAACACGGCGTGCATGATCGTCGTCCGGTTGTTCGTTGTGTAGACGATATGGATCGTGTCATCAGCTGTTTGAATGGCATAGGGATAGGCAAAGGTATTGTCGCCGCCGGCGATGTGGCGTCGATGGGGATAACTCTTGTCGCCATCCACGGATATCGCCACGGTCAGCGGCGTGCGCTCGTTCATGTTGTCATTGTAGACGAGCAGCAAGTGGCCGTTATTCAGCTTGATAAAGTCAATGGCCGAGTTGGGATTTTTGAACGCCGTTTCGACCGCATCACTCCAGCAATAACCTCCATCGCGTGACTCGGCGCGCAGCATATAGCCGCGTTCGGTGGGCAAAAAATCACCGCCGCGACGGAGGTAGGCGATTAGATAGCTATCGGTGAGCTGCACAACCTGTGCTTGCAGATTGCCCATGGGCGATGTGATTCTGTTCGTCTCGCTCCACTTTTTGGTAACAGGATCATAGCGCATAAAGTAGGAACAGGTCGAAGGGCCTGTCCTCTCTCGATCCGCACCGGTCTCGTGATACATCGGCAAAAGATAGTCGCCATTGTTGAGGACGATGGGCTGACCGCGGACCATGGTGCCTTCTTCAAAGTTGAGCATGAATGAATCCGACCAGGACTGCGCGCCGTCATCGGATATCTTGACTTTCACCCGCGCATTGGACCAGGTTTCACCATAACGGTTGACATAAAAAAGCCAGACTCGGCCATCCGGCGCCTGCCAGACGACGGGATTCCCTTCGCCTCGATCCGGCGTATCGGCGATGACCGTTGGCGGCGACCAGTGGTTCTCACCGGCGCCGAGGCGGGCGCCATAGACGGCGGTATCATCGCCATATTCGCCCGTGCCGCCGTAGTAAGCGATATAGAGATCCCCGTTCGCGAGCTGGGTGATCGAGGCGGGATGTTTGTATTGCCCGGGGTGTTCCGGTCCAAAGACGCGAAAAATCTCAATGTTGTAGCTCTCAGCAGCTGACAGCGCGCTGCACAGCAAGACGTAGAGTCCAAAATATCTCATATTTACTCCGGGCTTTAAAGGCAGATGTGACATCTGGTCCTGCAGAACCGCTTGCCATTGGGCACTATCTGATTAAAATCATTTTTATCGATTTAGCAGAGGAACCAGTGCAAAGTCGTGCGATATATACACCTGAGGGAACAGTGTGATGACGGTCATCTGTACCATCCCAGATGAAAGCATGGGATCCCGCTGTAAAATTGCAATCTGCTATTGTCTTTATTCGGGCGCCCGATAGGTTATAGACGGAAATATGGACATGATCGGATCGAAAGAGGTGAATTTTAAAACGCGTTGATTGATTAAATGGATTGGGATGATTTGGGAATAGTTCGAATGACTTTTCTCCTTCAGGCAGGATGGCCTGGATGCCGGTGCCAGCACTTTTGAATGAAACAACAGCGCCGAATGCTTCGACAAAGAGGGTGTTTTGCGCGACGATAGGCTGATGAAGATATTTTGCCGATGCATCGAAGAAAATGTGCTGTCCCGTTTGCAGATGAAATCCCCATATCGAATTGGTTTGCCAGTTTATTGCATAGACATTGCCATTGGCGATGGTTGGGGAGTAAACTCCTGTTGTATCAAACGTATGATGCCAACGGTAGTAACCAGTCATCTTGTCAAGCGCATATAATTGACCCCGCTTGTCCGAATTCTCCCAGATTGAAAAGCACAGCGAGCTGTCGGAAATGGCCATAGCATTGGCTGAAAGATCAGGCAAAATGCCATCAGGAATATGAAAAGACCAGTGAACGCTGCCAGTCTCCTTTGCCACAGCGAGGATGGAATCCTTGTGCGCGGTATAGACAAAATTCTCATCGACCGCAACAGAAGAATAGGATCGTTGCGAGTTTTCAATTTGCCAGGCAATTTCTCCATTCACCTTGTTGAAAGCGATGAGCTGCCGATTTCCACAGACATAAACATTTTCGTCGTCCACCGCAGGAGTGACATTTGCTGAAAACGGAAATGACCAGATGGTTTCGCCGTCGCTGATGTCGAGACAGTAGAGCATATCAGAGACAACATAGACTCGCTCGCCGTCAATGATCGGATTTTTTGAATAAAGGTCGCCAATACTCTGAAACCATTTTTCCGCTCCGGTCAAGCGATCCAGGGCATACAGGCCCAGACCACCTTGGCCACCGCAAAGTACCAGCGATGCGTTCACCGCCGGCACTACGTTGACAGAACCATGAGTCTCGGGTATTTCAAAGCGCCAGAGCTCAACACCATTGTCAGCGTCAAAAGCCAGGACGCGATTTGGATCGGCTTCCACACTGACGAAAAACATATTTTCATAACACGATAGGCCGCTGGCTATGCCATTATCCAGTGAAAAATGCTGGGCATTCTCCAATGGCGGGCTTAATTCCGCCAACTCTGCCCATGACGATCGTCCTCTGTCACCATTCACCATGGGCCAATTTTGCGCGTTCAACTTGAAAAAAGAGCAAAAGAGATAGACAACTACAACAAGAAAGGCCCCTCGTCTTTTCGTCATCAGTCATGATCCTTTCGCTTAATCTCTTGACTATTTCATACTCGAATTTTTTTCCATTCCTCTTTCATTCTCATGAGATCGGTGATCCAGGCCTCGATATCATCTTCATGCTCGAGTTCCTCATTGAGAATTTGCACGGCCATCTGATGCGTCGAATGGTCTTTCCCCGCTGTGAAATCGGCGATTTCCTGATATCGTTGGATCGCACATCTTTCGCCCTTGAGGTTTTGCTCCAGAATCACCTCAATGTACGGATCAGAGGGTTCATCATATGAGCAGCGGGCCCACTTTGTCCACTCCGCAGGATTGATGACCGGCGTTCCGCCCAGTTGAATGATCCTTTCGACCACCATGACGGCATGGTTCAACTCCTGGTCAGCATGCAATAAAAGCTCGGGTTCGACCTCACTTCTCATCGGCCCCTCCATCAATCGCGCGCCAATCCAGTATTGATAATAGGCGAGCCATTCTTCGGAGAGCGCGGCATTGAGCATTTCCAACAACTTTTTCACATCTACGGAGGACACTTTGATTGCTTCTTTTCCCATGACATTCTCCTCAGTTTAACCTAAAGCCAACGATCCTCTTCCCGAACAGAATGCTTTCGTGCACTACCATTATGAGAGTTGTGAGACGAAGAACATCCCGACAACTCGGCAAAAAGAATATGAGAAAAACAGCCGTCGAAAGCAAGTATAAATTGCGATCAGGGGTGACGTTCAAGCTTGGAAGCCGGACGATTCTCCGCCGCGCTGCCAGATGCCGCATTCGGTTGACGGAACATGTAATAAACCTCTGAATTCAAAACTTGAAATTGACGGGCAGCTTTTGTCGTAACTCTCGCTGTCAAACAGCGAGAACCAGAGGCATCATCGTCAAATTGCTCCTTGATTTTAGCCGAACGATTGGGTGTTTTCTGCACGAGACAATGCGGAAAAAATGCCGGCCTTGCGAACGGGACAAGGATCTGCGCGGCCGTTTCTTTCATCCGCAACTGCCAAAGCATCCTCAGCTCGCCCTTGCCCGTGCAGGGAAAGCCTTCAACTTGTGGATCGCGCTTTTTAAATGAACGGGGAATTCCTATGATAAAACGAGCTCTCATCTCGATGCCCAGCAGACAGTCAGCACATCCTTTTCCTATGAGGTGGACATCATCATCCTCATCATGTACACCTATCGGACGACGGTCTATCTGTCTGACAGAGATAAGGACTTGAAAATCCTGGACTGTTCTGATCCGTACAACATCCAGGATCACGGATTCGTCAACATCAATGCCGCCGATATCTTTTTTAGCAATGATGTCGCCTACATGGCCAGAGGAATGAGTGTCGCATTCCAGGGCATGACGGTCTATGACTTTAGCGATCGCTATACGCCGCGGCGGACGGGCTTTCTGCCCATCTCCGGCTACTTTACTTCGCCGACGATCATGGGTGACAATCTCGTCGTGCACAAGGTGATCATGGAGAACAAGATCGCGTTCTACAATCTGTCGATCCCCAATTCACCGCAAAAGCTGGGCTGCATCAATCTTACGGACGAGCCGCATGCGGCGGGCGTCTATCTCACCCGCTGGGACGGCCGTTCCGAGACGGGTAAAACTGTGGCCTCGGGTCTCTACATCGCCAGGCTGGAAGCCGGCGACCATCGATCAATGATAAAAATGCTGCTTGTCAGGTAGAACGGACGGCCCCTTCTCATCGCCGAAATTCGACGATATATTCCGACAAGTAGGCGCTCTTTTCCGGCCGGATATACTTGACGTATAATCTGGCACGTCGGCCCAATTTGAGGCAGGTGTTCCGCTCTCTGATATCCTCAAGCGTATCCATGGGCTGCAGGGACGGATACCAGAGGGTGTATCCCGGTTTATCGAGGAGCAGCTGCGGCCTGGACCAGTCTTGTGAATTCGCCCCTTCTCCGAGGTCTCGGTTCAAGTTGAAGGAGATGTGAATGGTGCTGCCGGTCCAGGACGGGCCGGTCACTTTGCCCATCAGCATCACCCAGCAGTTGAGATAGGTGTTCCAGCTGACCGATGGCCCCCAGTGAAAGCCGCCGCCCGGGGAGGAAGCCGGGCCGCCGCCCTCTGTCAGTGGGATTTGCAGCGCGGCTATGGGGGCGCCAATGCCGTCATGCGGTGCGTGAAAACCGCTGCCATCCCAGCGCCTGGCCTTGCCCGCCGGAGCGTTCAGGTCGTGTAGGCTGATTCTCGCCACGCTGATGCACTGGCCGCTCCACTCCGTCGATGCGGTCCAGGTGCTCTCCTCGTAAATTCCAGGATAGCCGTATTCGCCATAGAACAGATAGAGATGATCTCCGCATGCCACGGCTGACGGATCACCGACGCCGCCGGCAAAGGTGTTGGAGGTGTTGTGCGGTTTGAGGATCAATCGCGACTGGTAGTCCTCGATGAAAATGCCCTTGTCCTCCCATGATCTGCCACCGTCCGTCGACCTCATGATGCCAATCCGGGGCACGGCCGCCGGCGACTCCAGGCCCTGCAATCCCTGCGGCCACTTGGCATCAATATAGCCCGTTCCCGTCTCCGCATCCCAGAGCAGCGTCGAGGGATAGTTTTCGTTATGATACACCGCGTAGAGCGTCTGGCCGCTGCTGTCCGTCACATCTTGATAAATCGTCTCGAACCAGACGGCGCCGTGTAATCCCGGTTGACCGATGGGCGCATTTGGCGGCAGCATCGGTTCGGTGAACTCTTCCGGCCGGCTACTGAAGGCCTGATCGGCATTCCGGCCATCGGCGAATTTCAGATCGCGGGCGTCCCCCCACAGCGGATCCTCGCCATACTTGCCCGGGAAGATGCGAAAAGTATCGCCCACCCACGCCTCGGCCATATTGCAGTCGACGAAGGAATTGAAATAAAACGTATCCGCCGGCACAAGTTTGAACTCTGGCAAACGGGACGGCTGGGCTTCGTCCTCGACATTCCTGCAGGCGGCCCACAGCAGGATGGCGCACAAGCTGGCGAATCTGATCTGGTTTTTCATTGTCACCCTTTATTTTTTCTCCGCCGAATCTCGGATAGGCTTTGTCCGTCCATCGGCGATTTCCAAAGCGCGGACTTCATGCAAAAACATCTTAACCACAGAGGGCGCCGAGAATCACGGAGGAACAGAAACGAAATCGGGCAATATCTCGGTGAATCTCGGCGCCCTCGGTGGTTGGCTTTAAAACGGTGCAAAAAAGCACGATGTTGCCAGTTTGTAGAATAAATTGGCGTGAGCTGAAAGATTGTATCTTTTGCATGACCGGATGGATGGTCTGATGTTCGCAGTGCGCCGGTCTAGAAATCGATGCTGTCATAGACCACGATTCTCGCGCACAGCTCGCCCGCGACGACTCGGAAAGCATCGTGTACTGGATGCACCTGGTATTGATCGTGCGCCGTCTGGTCGGCAAAGATGGTCAGCAACGAATAGTGATAGCTGCTGTCAATGACCTCCCGCCGGGTGTCGGCGGGTTTGCCCAGCTGATAATTCTGGATCGCATCGATCGTCACCAGGTCGCGCAGGGCTTGCTGAAAGCGCTCGTGCAGCTGAGCATCATCCGGCTCTTTCAGCCAGAAGAACACGTGATGCACAAACCGGTTGCGCTGGGCTTCCTGGCTCCCGGCTCCGGCCGGCAGCGCCAGGGCGCCGGCGACCAGGGTCATCTTTCCGCTCGTTTCGACAAATTTTCTTCTGCTCATCATTTTTAACATATTTCTGGTCATCCTCAAAGAATTGACAGTCGTTGACGAAACAACTCATTTTTCTCTAACAATCTGACTATCCCCAATCAATCGGCAATCTATAACATTTGATAGAGACTCGCCCGTCGAGGCGTCAAATAGTATTCAATTTCTGGGCATGTTCCATGGTTTTCAGCTGGCATATTTCTTCTTTGCCCGAAATCTGAATTCCCTAACGTATCAAGAGGAGTTTCCGACTCTGCACAAACCGCCCGGTGTCCAATTGATACAGATATACTCCGCTCGCCAATCCAGCGGCATCCCAGACTATTATATGAACGCCGGCCGGGCGCTCTTCCCCCAGCAACACGGCGACCTGCTCACCCCGCAGATTGTAGACCTTGAGGGTGATGAAGGAATATTCCGGCAACACAAATTCGATGGTGGTGCCGGAATTGAAAGGATTGGGATAATTCTGCTCCAAGACATAGTCTTCGGGGCGCGGATCTGCTGATGCGGTCACGCCTGTTGGCATAGGATTTCCAAAAACATAAGCCGCGGGCATAAAAAATTCCAGCAACAATTGGCTTTGATTCTCGTTCAGCATGTGGAAACGAACCTGGTCCACAAGAGCATTGCCAGAAGTGATAGTGAAATATCCGTTACCACTGCCGCTTCCGGACGGAAAAGCTGGAGAGCCGTGCGCTGCGTAATTGGGGGTCAGTGCTCCGGAACTGAACGGCCTGGCAAATATTCTTACTCCGGTGGCTTCGTTTGTGACATAATCAAAGGCAATGTCTATGTGTTGATTTAAGGTGCAAAAAGCATGCGAACCAGCAGAGATGTGCGGCCCGGGAGAAAAGACAATGTTCCTTATGGCGTGCGTTGAAAAATGATA
>JAFGJB010000153.1 GCA_016929295.1 Candidatus Zhuqueibacterota bacterium
CGCCTGGAGCAGGATTGCCGACGAGACCCAAGTTGATCCCGACCTTCATTCCTGCAGTCACATCGAGATTGCGATCGCTTCTCGTCAGATAAATCTTGTACCAACTCGGGTTGGATGTCATGTCAATCCTGTCGATATTCAATCGACCGTCCATGGTGGTCGGATCATAAGTCGTCGCCATGATCAATTGATCGAGATTGAAGGCGCGATTATAATAGATCACAAATTGCGCTCGGACATCGAGAGGTGTGATCGTTGTCCAGGTGATCTTATGGATCGTATTTTCGCCGGTTGCCGATGATATTGGCTCGACGTCCAGAGTTGCGCTTATGTCAGCAGCTAGAGAAAAGGCCGCCATGAACAATATAAATGCAAGAGTAACCGTATATCGACGCAAAGCTATTCTCACTTTTCTTAAAAGAGTGTCATCTTTGTGGAAACTTTTTTCTCAACTGTCGTCTGACCATCAGTGAGGATGAAGGTGAACTCCCACTCCTGGTCCGGCTGCACGGGATTGATGATGGAAGCGATCGTAAAGTCGATCGTCTCACCTGCGGCGACCGTATTGCGGCCGGCGCTGCGTCGCAAGGTGACGACGTTCTTGTCGACCGTCACGGTCAGATTGCCGTCCAGTTTTTCCGATACGGCCATCATCGCCTGCGACACGTTGAAGGCTGACGGAAAAGCGATCTCGAAACGGGATGACGGTGTCACTTGCGCATCAAAATCAACTTCAAATTTGTAAGCCGCAGGTTTGGATGGCTCGAGGTTGGACGCCGACAGCACGGCGCTGTTTTGCGCAGACAGGACCGCCGTCAGCAACAGAGACACTGCCAGCGTTTTGACGAAAAAGGTTTTCAATGTTTTCATGAGCGTCATTTCTTCTCAAAATAGGAACTTTTGGGCCAAAATATGAGCTTTGGGATCACTATTTCAACTTGCAAAACGGCTTTTTGTTTCATGGCGAAACTTTGGTGCGACAGCGGAACAAACTAGCGAAGCAAAAGCACATTTTCAAGTCCTTTATTTTGTCCTTGTCTTTCTTGCAATTACTGTACCAGCAAATGATTTTCGCGCAAAACATCCGCAACAATCGTTAGTGGTAAAGAAGGAATCGGCGATCAGTTCAAAATCGCGCGGAGTAAAATGAGGAGTCCCCTGCCATCGTTCTGCATCAGTTTGAGCTTCTTTTTTGCTTTTTCATAGGACGGGTTGATATCAACGGCCTTTTCGAACTCGCCGGTTGCCTTGCCAAAACATTGCCAGCCTTTCAGCAAATAAGCGACGCCGAGGCTGTGGCGCAAATCCGCATAATCGGGATTTTCTGCCAAAACGTTTTCGATGGTTTGGATATAAAAATCGAGCGTCTGGTTATCGTCATCCAATTGACCAAACATAAATTTAAGATAAAACTCGCTGTCAAAAAGCTGCGCCCGGCCATCGGACCTGCGAGCCTGATCAAAAAGATCAAGTGCATCGGCCAGCGCACTGCTCTCTTTTAATTTCTCCAGTCCTGCTTCCATGGTGTCGACATCGAGATCCTGGGTGAGACGCATGGCTTTGCGGAAATTCAGTTCAGCCTCGCGCAGACGCTCGATTGGCGGCGCCAGCTCGGCGTGCACCGGAAATTCCATGATGCTTTCGACCAAACTATAACCAAGTGAAAAATATGCACCCCAGTAGTTTTCGTTCAGCGCAATGGCTTTTTTGAACTGCTTGCGGGCAACCGCAAACCGTTCCTGGCGCCATAATGTTTTGCCAAGCTGCATGTGCAGGTCCGGATAATTGGGGTAGCGTTCGATGGCCGCGGTGATCTGCAGATAGGCTGACTTGTAATCGCCTTTATTAAAGTAGGCTTTGCCCAGTTCTATATCAGGGTCGACTTTATCCCCGCCCACCTTGCGCGCATACTCGAACTGCTCGACGGCTTCGTCGTAAAAACCTCTGTCCAGAAACAGTTGTCCGAGGTGCAGGATGGAATGGGTGTGGTCCGAAGAATGTACTTTTTCGGCCATATGGAAGAGCAATTCGATATCGGTCTTGACCAGTTCATGATACTGCCTGACCTGCTTCTCGACTTGCGCCGCGGATTGAGTATCGATGATGCGGAAATGACGTTTCTTCACCACGGAGCCGCCATCGAATATCGTCACACTGGCGCATTTTTTGTCCGGCAAATAGCTCGTTTGAATGTGCAGCTGGCGCGAAGAGACGTCGATATCACTATTCAGGCCGACATCCATACTCATAATATGACTCGCTTTTTCTTCAAAATCCTGATCCTCGCTTTAATGCGCAAGCGACTGCAAGCCGGCCTGAACTCGATCCAGGGCTTTTGCCAGCGTCACCGGTGAGACGGCAAATGAGAGGCGCACATGTTGATCCATGCCATAAGCGCTTCCCGGTACCAGCGCCACGCCGTAATTTTCCAGCAGATATTGACACAACTTGAACGATGAGGTCATGTCCTGATTATTATTATAATACGCCGAAACATCGGGAAACGCGTAAAATGCGCCCTGCGGTCGTACGCATTCGACATTTTTCATGGCGCCCTGCCGCTGCAATTTTGTCAGTAGCGACGTCAGCGACACGGTCGGAGATTCGCCGATCCGTCCACATCTCGAGGATAAGGCGGTTGTGAATCTAGTGCTTTCCGTTCATCTTTTCCTTGATTTTGGCTAAAACATAGTCTGGCACAAAGCATCTGATATTGCCGCCGAACATGGCTATCTCTTTCACCACACTGGAATTGAGATAAGAGTAATTCTCATGCGGCATCATGAACACGGTGATGAGCTCCTCGCACAATTTGCGATTCACCTGCGCCATCTGCAGTTCATACTCAAAATCCGATACCGCTCGCAAACCGCGAATGACGGCGTGCGCTTTCTTTTCTATCGCATAGTCCACCAGGAGGCCGTCAATTTTATCAACTTCAATGTGCGGCGTATCCTTGATGACCTGTTTGATCATGTCCATGCGCTCGGCAACCGAAAAGAGCGGCTTTTTCTGCGGATTGGTCGCCACGGCAACGATCACCTTATCAAAAATGAGCGCAGCGCGACGGATGATGTCAATATGGCCGTTTGTTATTGGATCAAACGTTCCCGGATAAATTGCAATTTTCATCGTCGATGGCATAAAAGGTTATTCTTGTATCTCCCATTTTTTTCTGCCGGGTGATCTGAAAGCCGCTCTCCTGCAGCATTGCGGCACGCGAACTCGATTCGTAGATCACCGCACCCTTTTTGCTGAGCGACCGGTTTTGCAGGATCGAGCGCAAAATCAGATCAAATCTCTGGAACTCGTAGGGAGGATCACAAAAAATAAAGTCAAATGTATAATTATTTGTCCTCAGGAATAGTTCCGCACTTTTTTTTTCGACAGTCGCCTTCAGGCCGAGGTGGAGCAGATTTTGTCGGACAAGTTTGACAGATTCGGTCCAGTTATCGACAAAGACCACTTGCGCAGCCCCTCTGCTGATCGCCTCGATGCCAAAGGCGCCGGTTCCGGCGAACAGATCCAGAACAGAGCTGTTCATAACATCCACCTGAATGCACGAAAAAATATATTCCCGCACGCGGTCAGACGTGGGGCGAATCCTGTATGACCTGGGCGTAAACAAGCGAGCTCCCTTGAGGGTTCCAGCTATAATTCTCATCTGTTCACCGGAAAAATGCAAGCCCCGTGATGGGGGAGAGCCAAAAGGGGCCAGGTGCGATACAGCGCGAAGAATAATCAGATATAGAATCGCAATACAAGCGCAAAATTGCCGGATGATGCCGGCATCATGATCAGTTTTGAGACGTTGACAAAATTCTCCTGCGACAGATTATCAATGAAGAGCCGGCAGTTGTCCAGGGCGCCTTCGACTTTCATAAAGACGAAACTCTGCCCGTTGCTCTGACTGGTGATATCCAGAGAAGAGATGGAAATGTTGGCATTTTGCGCCAGCGCGCGCAGCTTTGTATCAACATCACTGCCGGAAAGGACGCTGCCGGACGACACAGATTGTGGTGCGAACGTCCCGGCAATGAGAGCGCTCGTGCCATTGAGCGGCGCGGACGATGCCACCGTCATCGTCGCCGGCAGGGATTCTTTGATCGCCGCATAGACCTTTTGTGCATCAGCGAGGGAACCGGCATCAACCTCGGCGGAGAAAGAGCCGTCATCAATGAACAACGTAGTGACCTGGCCGTTTCCCATCGCAGCCTGGATTTTTTGCATCAGATCTGCGGCGATCCTCAGGGTTGAAACATCGCCCGCGCGCTTTATCGGCGGGGTTATTTCTGTTTTTGTTTCGTCGGCTGCTTTTTCCTCTTTGCTGACGTCTACAGAAGCGGTGCTGCTTTGCACATCCTCTCTTGAGCTGTCAATCTCGGCAATCTCCGCATCCGCAGGAGCATCACTCTCTCCGCCTCTGTTTCTATAAAAGCCAAAATAGGTGATGATCATCGCCAGAATGAGAATCGCCGCCAACGACAACAGGATAGTGCCTGTTTTGCCAAGACCTGTTTGTTTGCCTGCAAAGATCGGTTCCTCACCAGGGCCCTGGGAGTCCGGCGTCGTCTTTTCTGTTGAGAAGGAGTAAATCGGCTCATAGGCCGGCTTTTCTCTGTCACGTTTGTCTTTTAATAAATTCATACGATCCCCTCTGGTTCATCACAAAACCATGCCAAAGCACGATATAAAGCGTTCGCCCTGGTTGTCAATCAGCATTTGCGACTCGACATTCAGCTGCCGGTGAACATGCTGAAAAGGTTCCACAACGCTCACCGCGACATCGGATCGGTGTTTTTGAAACTCGTCCATTATCGTCCTGTTTGGCATGTTACCGCAAAAAAATGCGCGCTGCAGTTCTATCATGCGGAAATTTTCTTCAGCATATTCAACCAATTTTTGCAATTCTGTATTTATAGCTGATGACAGCGATTCTGCTGAAAGCGCATCAAATCGCTCATTTTCAATTGTGGCGGGCAGCTCAGCCGACATCGCATACATGCCATCGATCAGCAAGGCCATGCCGACGCCCGAGCGACTGAACTCGATGAGCGCATTTGCGCCGCTTAAATCCTCGGACGCGGCAAACTGGAGCGCGCGAATGGAGGCAAACAGGTCCAGATCGAGGGATTCCAGGCTCAGTCTTGATTTTTTAAAAATATCCTGCATAAAATGGACGACGGGTTTGCGAATTGCGGCGAACACCACAACATCCTTTTTCGAGTTGGCCAGGCTAACGTGATGATAATCAACGTTGTATTCGTCTCGCGGGGCGATGAGCAATTGCTCCAGTTCCCATTCGACGTGCGTAAGTATGTCCTTTTGGCTCAAGCCTTTATCAAGGGGAATGGTTTTCTTCAGCGCCAACCTTCTATCGATGCAGACCCGCGCGTTCGAAATGGCGCTGCTAAAATTATCCAGAGATTTATCGAGCAAGGTTGCTATCTGGGGGACATACTCGTCATCGCCAATGACGGCAAAATCAAAGGTTTTGGGCAATGTTAGAAGCACGATGCTGGTCAAATTCAGCTTGCCGTTCCATTCTTCCGCTTCAATGAGACGGATGGCGTCGTGCTCAAAGCTTATTCCAAGCTTGATCGATTCATTTGCCATGTTGTTCCCCGCTTGTCATTTCAAGATTTTTCCGCTCTGGCGTTTAAAACTGTCATTGAACCTCACCAGGTTTTTTCTCCATTGTTGAGCGCGCCATGATTTTCAATTTTCAAACCGCCCAGAAAACTTCGCTTAAAGTCTTCTGCCAATGCTTGCTGATCGGTGGAATCCAGTGGACAAGAAATGTTGATGAGCTTGGGAATTGTATCGTTATTGGCAACGATGACGTACGTTTTGTTGACACTCGGACAGGCATAGAGATTATTGAGGGTGTGGAATGCCATGGTGTCAATTTTAGCAGCGTATGCCGGCCAGGCTCGTAAAGAATCCAGAACAAACGCTTCCGTTGTATCCAGATCAACTTCGTTGGCATAGTCCAGCAGAGAATCGACCAACGCGCTCACCGTTATATTAACCATCTTGGTGATGACAGAATCGGGCCCGGCGCCAAAGACAGAATCGACGGGGATGGTCAACTTGTCATCAAGTTTTTTAAAAGACTTTATAATCTGTCCGCCGAGAATTGAATCAAGGCTGGTGTAACGTTTCAGTTTTTTCCCGGTTGTATCGGAAACGATGAAATCAATCACTTTTTCGAGTGTGTCGTTGTAGACAAGATTGGCATCGAGGTAAGTAACCTCGGCAAAATAGATATGCCACATGTTTTCACGACACTGATCTCGATTTTTGTCTTCCGCTTTCCACAGCTTGTTGGGGTAGGTCAGAGAAAACACAAGAGCGACGGTCAAAATCACCGCGAGGAGTTCCAAGAGGATGGATCCCTTTGCCTTGAATTGCTTTGTACTCGGTCTGTTCTCAGACATCGTTCCTCCTAACAGAATTCGATGGTTTGTTTAGTCGACAGTTATATGATCTTTAATTTTTTCGAATGTTTTGGGCCCGATACTGCTCACTTTTTGTATATCCTCGATCGTGGAAAATGGGCCGTTTTTCTCGCGGAAAGCGATTATTTTTTGCGCTGTGGCAGGTCCAATGCGCGGAAGAATTTGCAGTTCGTCAAGGCTTGCCACGTTGATGTTTATTGTTCTGGTGAGAGATTCTTTTGTTATCCGCTTGTATCCTGCTGACTCTGACGGCACAACAGCACTATCCTCGCGGCTTATATGCATTGACTTTTCGTTATAGTCGGCAAGAATCCGCTGACGCTGCTCAAACCACTCTTCGTTCGGACTGGCGTGAACATTTTTTCGAATAAATTTCACCGCGAGCCCGATCGCAAAGGTCACAGATAAAAAGAGTAGAAACAGCCGCTCTTGTTTTGTGAAGAAGGTCATATTACAAGATAGCTTCTTTCATGCGCTCGAAAAAAGACTTGTCTTCCTTGTCAGGATGCATGCTTGCAAAAGAAGCCAACTCTTTTAGCAACGCCTTTTCTTTGGCGCCAATCTTTGTCGGCGTCCAGACATGAATCTTTATGAGTTCGTCCCCCCGTTTGTATGAATTCAAATGAGGAATGCCTTTATTTTTCATTCGCAGGATTTTGCCGCTCTGCGTTCCGGCGGGAATCGAGATCACCGCTTTGCCCTCAAGGGTGGGTACTTCCACTTCATCGCCGAGAGTAACTTGCGGAAAGGATAGGCGTAAATTGTAGACCAGATCATCGCCGTGGCGTTCAAATTCCGCGTGTTTCTTTTCTTCGATGATGATGATGACATCACCTTGCGGGCCGCCTCGCGGGCCGACATTGCCTTCCCCACGCACCGTCAGATACTGTCCCTCGGCAATGCCTGCCGGCACCTCAATTTCAATGAATGATTCACCACGGACTCGGCCATCACCATAACAGGTGGGACAGGGCTTGTCGATGATCTCCCCCTCGCCGTTGCATCGCTGGCAGGTTTGAGAAACAGTGAAAAAGCCTTGTCGGTGCGCGACTTGTCCCTGGCCATGGCAGACGGGACAGGTGACTTTGGCGGTGCCGGGGCTTTTGCCCGTCCCATCACAAGTGGTGCATTTCACCTGCTTTTTCAGCTTGATTTTCTTTTTAACTCCCTGCGCAATCTCTTCCAGGGTCAGCTGCAGGCGCAGCTGAAGGTCTGCACCACGATGTCTTGCGGAGCGCCGTTGGCCCATGCCAAAAATATCGCCAAAACCGCCGCCAAAAACTTCGCGGAAAATATCAAAGGGATCGCCGCTAAATCCGCCAAAACCACCAAAGCCACCGCCAGAATCGCGGCCCGCTTTCCCATAACGGTCATATTGCGCCCGTTTCTGCGGATCCGAGAGGATGGCATACGCCTCGCTGATACGTTTAAAGCGTTCTTCCGCTTCTTTGTCGCCAGGATTGCGATCGGGGTGATTTTCCATTGCCAGCTTTCGGTAAGCCTTTTTGATCTCGTTCTGATCTGCGTCCCGCCCGATCCCTAATATTCTATAATAGTCTTCTCCAGACATATGTCCTTTTTTTCCATCAAGAGAGAATCCTCTCGTCCATGCTATTTGCTGACGACCACCTTGGCGTGTCGGAGCACTTTGTCTTTGAGCTCATATCCTTTCAGATGCTGCTCGATCACAATGTCAGGCGCCGTATCTTTCATCTCCATCTGCAAGAGAGCTTCGTGTTTCTCCGGATCAAATGGTTTGTTGAGCGGCGCCATTTCAACAAGACCAAAATCGCCAAGGATCTTTGTAAAATTCTTTAATATCAAGATGACGCCCTGGTGGAGCGCCTCGAAATCGCAGTTCTCTGCTCCCAGGGAAGCAAAGCGTTCCAGATCGTCAAGTATCGGTAAAATGGCGCTGATGAGATCTGCATTGCCTTTTTCTATCAACTCTAATTTTTCGTTATTGACTCGCTTGCGAAAATTATCAAATTCGGCGGCGGTGCGCAAAAGCCTTTCCAAATACTCGTTCTTTTCGGCAATGGCCCGCTCGAGTTCTTTTTTGTAATTTCTCCTTTTCTGCTTTTGAACACCTTTTTCCGCGATGTCGCCATCTCTTTCTGCTTCGGTCACTCTTTCCTTCATCATGAAAAACCTAATTTGAATGGGATACCAGATAGTTGAGCGTATCAGACATGAATTTCACCAGAGAGATAATTTTGGCATACTGCATTCGCGTTGGCCCGATGACTCCCAATGTTCCAACAGCACCATCGATCGAATAGGTTGTCGTGATGATGCTGCAATTTTTCATCAGTTCCTCAGCGCTCTCCTCACCGATGACGATGCTGACGCCCTCTGAAGAGTGCTCGGACAGGACGCGCAGCAAAACATCTCTGCGGTCAAGAAGCTCCAGAATCCGACCGACCTGTTCCGGCGATCCAAACTCGGGATTGGCGATGACATTTTTGGCGCCAAAAAAATAAAAATCCTTTTCCGCCTCGTAATGGAGCAGCTTGTCGGTTTTGTCTTTTATCTTGTTGATCAGAGATCGGCTTTGCGCATCAACATCGTTGAAGCGCTGGCGCAGGAAATAGGAGAGTTGCTCGACGGAAAGCCCATACAGCCGCTCATTGATCATCTGAGCTGTCTCGTTAATGAGGTCCGGCGAAAAATGACTGTCAATCTCGATGATGACCGATTTCACCAGCCCGGACTTTATGCTGAGGACAACCAAAAGCTTGCAGTCGGATAACTGCACGAGCTCTATCTTTTGAAAAATGCCTTTGGTGAAACGCGGGGAAAGGACAATGCCGAGCTGACTGGAGATATCACTGATTATTCGCGCTGTTTTGCTGATGATGATATCAACATCCTGGGCAAAGAGCTCGAGCTTTTCAACAATACTTTTTTTTTCCTCTTCCGTCAGATCCGTTCCTTTTTCGATATTGTCGACATAAGTTCGATACCCTTGCGTCGTGGGCACGCGACCTGCGGAGGTATGCGGCTGACACACCAATCCCTTTTCTTCCAGGTCAGCCATGACATTGCGCACTGTGGCCGGACTCAGATTCAAGTCATAATTTTTTGAAATATAGCGAGAGCCAATAGGTTCCCCATTGCGGATGAACCCCTGCACAATGGCTAAAAACACCTGCCGTTCCCGCGATGTGAGCTCCGCTGACGTCATCTCATTGTACACAGACCTGCTGGTAAAAAAATTATCTCAAAAATAACGATTTTTATCTGCCTTGTCAAGCTAAATTTCCAGTCAAAAAGCGACCTAACCTCTTAAAAATCACCTACAAAAACCGCCTTATCGCGAACAGGCTGCCGATGAAGCCAAAGAGCATTCCGGCAAGCAAAACGATCAAATAAAACTCTTTCGAGACGACCAAAAGTCCGGGCCACTGCAGGACAAAAATTTTGACCAGCAGATAAATCGCCGCCATAGTGATCGATCCGCCGACAAGGCCCTGCAAGATTCCTTCAAAAAGAAAGGGTCGACGAATGAATGCGTCCGTGGCGCCGACCAGTTTCATAGTGGCAATGATTTTCCGCCGCGCAAAAATAATCAAACGAATGGTGTTCGAAATCATGAACAGAGAACCCAGAAAGACGAGCACGAACAGCACATACATCACGACTCTGGAAACAGAGGAAAACTTTACCAAAATCTGTAGCGCCCCCTGGTGCATGACAACCTCATCTATATTCGGCATCTGTTCTAGCTTTTGGGCAAAATCATTGATATTTGTTTTCGCGTCGCTGTTTTCATTCAACTTTATGATGAAAGATGCGGGCAAAGGATTCTCCTCCAACGCTTCAAAGATGTCGTCGCCAAACTCCCGCTGAAACTCGGCAGCTGCCTGGTCTTTTGAGATGTAATCGACCGCCAAAACATCATCCATGTCGAGAATTTCTGCGCGGAGCTCGTCTTTTTCGACCGCCGAGATCGTATTTGACAGAAACACCTGTACATCGTGATTGGCATTCAGCATCGTCACCACACGGTTCATGTTCAGCGAGAGGATAGCCACAATGGACAGAAGAAACAGAAAGAAAGAGACAGTGAATATAGTGATGACAGTGGAGACACGCGCCTTGGTAAATCCTGCAAATGCTTCGCGAACACTGTAGAAAAGATTCATATCAATTGACCATTCTCAATTCTAATTATTCTTCCATCGTATGATTTCGCCAGGGCGAAATTGTGCGTCGCCATCAGGATCGAAGTGCCCCGCATATTGATTCGCATCAATACGTTCATGATCTCAGCGGCGGTGTCCGGATCGAGATTACCCGTCGGTTCATCCGCCAGCAGAATATAGGGTTCATTGACGATGGCGCGCGCGATTGCGACACGCTGCTGCTCGCCGCCGGACAACTCTTCCGGATACTTGCGCGATTTGTGACTGAGACCGACATCGGCCAGAGCCCGCAGCACCTTGCGCTTGATCACCTTGCCGCGAACTCCCACCACTTCCAGAACAAAGGAAATATTGCGAAAGACATCGCGATCATTGAGCAATTTGAAATCCTGAAAGACGATCCCCAGTTTGCGGCGAAGATAGGGAATATCCTGCTTTGACACAAACAACGAATTATATTCGCCGACGATGATATGGCCTTCGCTCGGCCTCTCCTCTAAAAATATAGACTTGAGTACAGTCGATTTGCCGGCGCCACTCGGGCCAACCAGAAATACCACCTCGCCGGGATTGACCTTGAAAGTGATCTGCTGAATGCCATCACCGGTTGGATAGGACACTTTGACGTTATGCAGTTCTAACATGTCGAGCTATTTTTCTTCAAGACAAAATGTACGCGTTCGCAGTTTTCGTGATACGGCTCCAGAGAGAATTCTTTGTATCCCGCAATGAGGCTGAATGGTGAATGGTCGATCAGAGCGACTATCTCTTCAAGATGCCGTATGCGCTGATGATGCGTCTCACAAAACAGATGTCCCGGCTGGTGTGATAATTTTATTTCAAAATAGTTCGTCTGAATATTCTCTTTCCTGTCGAAGGTCGATCTTCGATGGTAGCTTCCGCCGGCGAAGGACTCACTATGAATATATCGTGCAAAGTCTTTTCTGGAATTATAGATCGTGCTGACATCGAAAATAAAGAGCCCGTTGTCCTTGAGGGCGAGAAAAATTTCGCGCAAAGACTTGTGCCACGATTCGGCCTTCATGAGATAGTTCATGCTGTCATAGAGCGAGACCATGACATCCGGCTGCGCCGCGAAGGGTAGCGAACGGAGGTCAGCACAAATATAGCTGTTTTTTTGCGGCAGTGTTTTACGCGCCGCCTGCTTCAACATGGCCGGCGAGCGATCCATGCCGGTCACATTATAGCCGTATCTGGCCAATAGCAGGCACAGCGTGCCGGTGCCGCACGATATATCAACGATCCAGTGACTGTGGGGCCGAAATCGAGTTATAATTTCATGAATATAGGCCGCCCAGCGCTTATAGTTGACGTGCGCCATCACATCATCATAGATATGTGCCAGGGCGGAATAGGGCGCCACACGCTTTTTTGCAACCCATATCATTTGATTAAAATATAGGCAGTTTTTTTTTAAAAGCCAATTTGTTTAGGACGATGCAACCACCCAAAAGCGCCGTTCGCCGAGGCTCGTCACGATTCGGATCAACCTTCGCACACCTTGACAATACAGGACCTTGACCGCGGTCCGTCAAATTCACAAAAATAGAGAGATTGCCATGTTCCGTAGAGTGGACGACCATCTTCAATGATCAACGTAAGTGAGGGGCCGATCACACTCGACTTTATATGGGCGGCAGAATTGCCTTCCATATGAGAATAGCCATCGTCGAACGGGACGATCTTGTTGATCTCTTTTGTCATGTCACGCACCACATCAGGATCGGCATTTTCATTGATCGTCACCGCCGCTGTGGTGTGCGGCACGAAAATGAGACAAAAGCCATCCGCGACACCGCTGTTGCGGATGATCTCTTGCACCTCGCGATCGATATTGATGAATTGCACCCCCTGTGATGTCTTGATATGCAGTCTTGTTGATTTCATGCGTCGCTCTCGTTTGCCTAAAATATGCCAACAGCCAATGAGCTGGATGCCGTGAATCCGGACAGGTTGCCGTCTTGCAATCCCGGGGCCTTTACTCCGGATACGAATCGATAAATAAATCCGATATTTACCTTTACATATTCTGATATATTGAAATTGATGTTCACGGTTGGTTCGACAAAAAGGTGTCGATCATCGATTAACGCCTCAAAATAGGCCGGCTCCTCATATATAACATGGCCCACGCCCATCAATATGGCGAGAGAAAAATGCGCCTGTTTTTCAGGTGTGAAATAATATTCAAACTCTATTCCCGCTTTATTTGTGTCAAACAGATAATAGTTACCGTCCTGTTGCGGTTGCACGGCGTCCGGCGCATAGACTTTATAGTGAGTTAAATACTTTGCCATATCAAAATATGCCGCACCCAGGCTAAAATGGCGATTGACAATCCACCCCATTCGAAAGCCATACATACCATACCAGGCATCTTTCACATTGGCGCACGTGACAGAAGCGGCGATAAATCCGCCATGCTGAGCATTGCCTCTGGTCAACGTCTGCTTTTCCTCCATCTCCGACAGCACGATACTGGCCAACATGAAAATTAAAAGCAAGGCCTTTTTCAAAATTCGTCATCCATTCTATGTTTTCAGCTTTTTCTTCTTGGCTGCAGGGAATAGAATGTTGTTCAGAATGAGTCGATAGCCGGGTGAATTTTTATGCAAAGAGAGCTGCGTGGGAGGATCATTGACAAAATGCTGATAGTCTTCAGGATCATGTCCCGCATAGTAGGTGAACGTCCCCTTGCCGAAATTGCCATGCACGTACTTGACCTGTTCCGTACCTTCGGCTTCGCCCAAAATGACGACGGATGGCTTGATGAGGCTCTTTTTAAAACCCGTGGTTTGCCCCATAAAACCTTTAATCGCATTGACATGGCACTGGGTGAGCATCGTCGGCACCGGATCGTACTTGGCGGAAAATTCAAAAAGTGTAAAATAGTCCGCTTCTGCGCCGCGCAGGAGCGGCGCATAGCTTGGCGGGATATCGATATCAGAGTATTCATAGAGCAGCGGATTCGGATCGATGGTGAAATTTTCAAAAGCCAGAGTATTGGCATAGTCCAGTTTTGACTGAGCCCCGGGCTCCACCGGGTCGCCATCAAAAACAGCATCCACAATATCCACGCCCATGGCAGCCAGAGCGATATCAAAAGTGTCTGTGGCCGAGCACATGGCAAAAACAAAACCACCACGGCGAATATAGTCCTGAATGGCCAGGACAACGGCTTTTTTTAGCTCGGATACTTTGGCAAATCCCAGCCGCTGCGCCATCGCCTCATTTTTTTCGACTTCATCTCTATACCAGGCGGTATTTCTGTAATTTGCATAAAACTTGCCATATTGACCGGTAAAGTCCTCATGATGAAGATGGAGCCAGTCGTAGAGCTCCAGCTCGCCGCCGAGGACCTTGTCATCCCATAATTTGTCGTGCGGAATTTCAGCATATTCCAGCGCCATCAACACCGCATCATCCCACGCCTGCTTGTTTGGCGGGGCATATATGGCAATTTTCGGCGCCTTTTCGAGCAACACCTTGTCCATATTCTCTTCATCAATGACCGCATACAGCTGCGCCATCTCACTGCCGCCGAGCAATGAAAAGGATACGCCGCGAATGCGCAGCTCTCTCTCGACAGCCGGATAGTGATCCATCAAAAAGGAGCCGCCGCGATAGTTGAGCAGCCACTCGACATTGATGCCGTTCTCAAGGGTCCAATAGGCAACGCCATAAGCTTTCAGATGATCAGCCTGCTGCAAGTCCATATAAACGAGTATTTTTTGGGCGCAAGCGGACGAAGAAAAAAACATAAAGAGGAGCCACAATAGCAGAATATTTTTCGTTGTCATTTTTTCTCTTCCAGCTTTCTGACTCTTTCCCTGGCGCGTTCCAGGTGGATGCTGCCGGGAAATTCTGCCAGTAATTTCTCATATCGTTGCTGCGCCAGGGCATAGTCGGCGATATCCTGTTCGTATATCTCCGCCGATGTCAGCAGGGCTTCATCCCGGCAGTAACTGTCCTGGTCGGCGTAAATGCTGTCAAGAGCTGAGACGGCCGGCGCAAAGTCTTTCATCTTTCGATATGCTTCCGCTAGTAAAAGCCGTAACTCGCTACGTAGCAGTGAATTGCGGCTTTCTGACAGGTGCACTTCCAGAGCCGTTTTCGCTGCTTCATAGCGCCGTTGGTTCATCAGCAAGCGCGATTTTCCCAAAACGGCCAATCCGGTCGAATCGTGAATGTTATCCTGTAAAAGTATACTCAGCTCCAGAGCGTCATTCTCCAATTCATCGACGCGAGTCGTGGGCACAGCGGCCGATAGATCAGCGAGATAATTCAGGCTTGCACGCGGCCGCATGCGATAAAATTCCAGATATGCCAGTTGCAAAAGACAGGCGTCCTTCAAGTCCGGCGCTTTCAGCGTCCTGGAAAAGGCATTCTGCAGATAATTTTCAGCGCCCGTCAGATCATCTCTGGCGAGAGCGCATTCGGCGAGGCGAAACCATGTCTGGATTTGCAGTCGATTGTCAGGATAGTGCAGCGCGCGTTTGTAAGCGCTTTCAGCCTGGCTGATATCGAACAGGTGCTGAAAGGAAATCTCGCCGATCTGCAGCAAGGCATTTCGCGTGTCTTCGGCGGATTCATTCGACTCGACAAAGAGCTGCAGGGCAGCGAGCGCCTGCGCATAATTCCGGTTTTTCACATAGACGTTTGCCAGATTGAGGCGTGATTTTGCCACAAATTTGCTGTCAGGCAGATCTGCAATGATCGCCAGCAAAGCTTCTTCGGCATATTGTGTTGCCCCCGCATTCAACGCCATATTGGCAAAGTCGAAGAGATACTTGCCGCTCTGAGAGGGGGCAAAAATCTTGTCCGCCTTGCCCTGCAGCAGGGCTGACTCCAGCTCTCGGTAATGCAGCAGCGCGTTATCATAAATATCGAGCGCGCTGTAGGCATCGGCGAGAAAGAGATGAATTGCCCACTCGATTTCGCCCTGATTTTTGAGCGCCTTGTTCAACTCCTTGAGCAGAACCCGAACATCCGGCTGATTTTGGCAAAATCGCTGCAATTCCGTCGATAAAAACGCGATTTGTTGGGGATGAGTTTGCGCATAGCGCAGATATTCGTGAACCAGCTTCTCTTGTTCGTTGGTTATTTTATAGAGATTCGCCATTTCGAACATGTAAACAGTCTCATCTTTCAACATCGCGCGAGCGGACTGAAAAACGCCGATGGCCTCTTCATAAAGCTGCGCTTCCGCGTAAATCTGGCCGATCAGAGCATAAGCCTGTTGATCATATGGATTCTCCTGCAGAATCCGTTTCCATGCCTCTCGAGCCGTCGCTTCATCGCCTCTCGCATGAATGATCCAGGCCAGATCGACGCGATAGCGAATGTCGCGGCGCTTTTGTTCGAGCATATGAATCAGCTGCTCCAAGCGATCGTAATCGCGCAACTGTGCAAGAGCGCGTTTGGCGCCAAGGTAGGCGACGACATCTTGCGGATTAGCCAGGCATGCCCGGATATAAAAGTCCGCGGCGTTCTCATACTGACCGACTCTTTCGAATGATTCTGCCATCCTTTTCAGAGTCAGAAGGTCATCCTTGTTCGCCGGTTGAGCATGGCTCGCCGTCTGCAACAGAAAGAGCGCGGCGAAAAAAAATAGTGCCCTATTCTTGCGACATTTCATATTCTGTCAACGCCTTGAAATAGTGCTCAATCACCTCCAGGTAATCACGAGTATAGCCTTCCTTCTTGGCGCGCATCAGGGCCTGATCGAGTTGATTTTCTCTTTCTCCCAGCGATGGAGGAAGTTCATCGGGGCTCCTTGTGACATAGTCTTTTCCTCGTTCGGCTTGTCGCTCGCGGCTGAATTCTCTTTGATGTACCGATTTTTGCGCATCCAGCATGCGGGATAAAATTCGGTTTTGGCGATTGATCGTATCGCGCGTTATATTTTGATTGACAAAATCATCCTCGACTTTTTTCATCTCCTCGGCTATGTGGTCCAGACTTCCCAACACCTCGGACATGCCCGCTGCTTCGCGGGCCAGCTGTTCCATGGATTTGCGCACCTGGCGCTGCTCCGCCGCCAGTCTCGCCATGGCAGCCTGTTGACCGAGAGTCAGCATGCCCTCGGATCCCAAAGCTTGCGATTGTTGGTTTATCTGACTTTGAGAATCGCCCATCTGCTGCATCTGCTGTAAAAACTGTTGATAACTCATGCCGCCGCCGCCCCCTTGCTGCTGCATATTTTGCATCGACTGCTGCAATTGACGGACAGCGGCGTTGAGAGCCATCATAGCATTGCCCTGGTTCACCGAAGCATTTGCCGCATTTCGACTCTCCATATACGCGAGCGCATCGTCCATGCTCATCATCGCCTGGCCGAGAGAACGGCTCACCTGCGGGTCCATACCGAAATTTTCCTTCATTGCCTGCGACATATCGTCGGCAACGCGCTCGAGGCCGGCAGCGATCTGCTGCTGCTGGTTCGCCTGATCGGGAAATTCCGCGCTGTTGAGCGGCATGCTCTTTGTCCCGTGCATGACTTTTTCCTGGCGTTTGGATAACTGCAGCAATTCCCGCTGACTCTTGCGCATGGCCTTTAGCGCCTCTTGTTGCATCTGGCCACTCAAGAGCTGTTTGGCCATATCCAGTTGAGCGGCGATGTTTTCGAACGAGCCTGCGGCTTGAGATGATTTTTGTGGAACATTTTGCAAGAGATTTCTTGCCAGCAAATCTTGCAGTGTCGTCAGATTATCCTGCAGATTCTGGCTTTGCATCTCTGCGGCAGCATCATTGATCTGTTGATTCGGCATGGTCGGGATATCTTGAGATTCGCGTTGCAGCTCATTCAGCAGATCGGATAATGCGGCGGAATCTCTGCTGATCCGCTCCTGCTCCGCGTGCAGCCGCTGATGGTCGGGTTGCCGTTGCGCGCCCTCGGTGATGGAGGATTGTCTTGCCTGCAGATCGTGCGCCATTTTTAGCGCCTGATCCAATTTTTGTTCAGCTTTTAATTTTTTCAACAACGAGATCGTCCGGTCCAGCGTCTTTTCATACTCTTCGGCGTTCAGTTTTATTTCTTCCATGGCCTGACGTATCATCTCTTCATCCAGATTCTGCAGGGCCTCGGCCATTTTTTCCATCGCCGTTTGCAGTTCAGGCGTCATGATCTCCTGATATAATTGCTGAATCTCCTGTAACTTGGTTGCTGTTTCCGGCGTGAAGAGATCGTTCTTTGTGATCTTTTCGACCATGCTTTCCATTTTTTGCGTCAGCTCTTGAATATTTTTGTCGATCTCTTTCTGTTGCTCAACGGCCTGCTCTATTTCCTGCTTTTGCTGCCAGTCCATATCCGATGTCCGTTTCATATCCAGCGACAGTTGATCAAATTTCTTCTGCAATTCGCGGTTTTTCTCCAGGGTCTCGGCAAATGCATCTGTCACATCATCCTGTTCAGTCGCAAACTCTTCATACATCTCATAGAGGGATGGAAAACGGGCCCGATACATGGCGCTGCGGGAACTCTTTGGGCCGCTGATGTCGTCATTGTCAAAGGCTTGTACATAGTAGACAAGAACATCTGTCGGAAACATCTCCTGCTGAGATAGATCCCAATTGAAGGCTATACGCAGCTCTTCCTCATCTGCAGCGAATCCCCGTATGGGAGTCAAGGCAAAGCGCGCCGAGTCCGGCTCGCCTTCGCCACCCGGGAGGAGCTGATGGGCGAGCTGGAGTTTCGAAATGCCAAAATCGTCTTGCGCCTCGATGGCGAGCGGGATCAGCATATCATCAGCGAGATCTATATCCCGCCCCGGGGTGACAATCTGCACGAAAGGAGCATTATCCGGCATGACAGTTATCTGATAGGTGATGGGGGCGGCATTGCTGTGGCCGGCATCATCCGTCAGATTAATCGAATAAGTGTCATTCTGCCTGATGATGAAATCAGCGGAGATTCGCCGATCCTGAACATCAATACTCCTCCTGTCATCGGAAAAAAGCAGATAACCGAAATCCAGTTCTTTATTGGCGATGCCGGCAAGCTTGATTCTTGATCCCTTGAGCGCATAAATATCGCCGATATTTTCATCCAGCAGTGAGGATTCAATGCCAGCGTAGGCAGGAGGATCGACGCGCACCTGCAGGGAGCGCAGCATGGGGCGTTCGATGGGATAGACTGAAAAAACGCGCGAACGAATATCCCGCAATGAAAAAGAGTAGTTCAGGGTGTCGCGTATATTGGGAAAGGTGTGAGAAAAAGAATCAGCCATGGACCGCTGCAAGGTCAGCTGTTGCTGTCCGGATGGATTTTCAAAATGCAGCGTGAGTGACATGGCGCTGCTGTCAGAAAGCCACGCGCGCACGCGGAGATCCTGTCCTTTTATCACGCTTGCATCGCCCGGCACGACGACAAAGTCAATTTTTTCTTCGCCACGGACATCGGCGGCAGGAGACAACAGCCGCGCCAGCCCGACGGAAAAAAAGCTGCTGAACAGGAGGCCGGGAAGGAGAGAGAGTGCAACCAGGATGGCCAGCTTTTGGCCGGCACTTTTGGTCTGTGCGGCATTCACTTTCGAACTGAACTGTTCATCACCGATGAGATGTTCTATTTTAGCCAGGGAAGCCTCGATCAGATCGACCGAATATCTCCCTTCATCCCTTTCATAGTTTTCATAAAGTTGAAGAGCATTCACCAGCCGATCATCGACATTTGCATACAGTGCCCCCACTCGCAGCGCCACGTCGGCCATATCGGGTCTGAACAATGAGACAAACGATCGCAGCGTGCGGCCGCCATGAATCAGCCCAACGATCAGCAACACGCATGACAATGCGATGAGACAGGCAAGTCGCCACGCTTTCCCTGGCAGCAGCGCCAGTGCGAGAGTGGACATAAAGACAGCGGGGATCATGACGATGAAAATTGCCATCAGGCCCTGCACCGTCGCCAGCGTTTTCTCTTTGCGATAATATCGCTTGAGATTGGCGACGAGCTTGAGAAATGTCGGGGTGTTTTGTTTCATTGGGTTAGAGCATAGATGATGATATTGACGCCCATCTGCAGCGCTTTTTCACGCACGGCCTCCGGGTTGCCATGCACCTCCGCGTCAGCCCAGCCGTCCGAAATATTGGTGTTGACACTGTAAAAAGCAACCATGCGTCCGTTGTGAAAATAGGCATACGCCGCCGGTGGGCCGCCATCGTGTTCGTGAATTTTCGGCAGACCGCTCGGAAATTCAAAATGATTATGAAAAACAGGGTGACTGAAAGGCACTGGCACCATTTCTTTGTTCGGAAACACCTTGGTCATTTCCTGGCGAAAGTATTGATCCATGCCATAATCATCATCGGCGTACAAAAATCCGCCGTTTGTCAAATAAGCGAACAGCCGTTCTGCCTCTTTGGCTGAAAAGGATATCCTTCCATGGCCTGTCATGAAGAGAAACGGAAATGAGAATAGATTATCATCCAGCAACGAAACTCGCGCCTCCTCCTGAGCGACGTGAACGGCGGACTGTTCTCCAAGATAGTTCAGCATATTGGGCACGCTCGACGGATCATTGTACCAATCCCCGCCACCGCTGTATTTCAGCCGAGCGATGGTGAACGCACTCGTCGCCTCGCTGACCTGGGACAAGGCACTCTCGGTGAGGGTGATCATGGCAAATGCCGCTAAAAACAGTGTCAATGAATATCTCATATACGCTTCGTACCAACAATCAGGCCATGAGCAAAAAAGCCGGCGCAAACCGGCTTTTTTCATCAAGAATGACGGCAGATTTACAGGAGCGATTTGTCTTTATATTCAATATAAACCTGTCTTTTCATTTGCTCGAGCCACTTTTCCAGCTCTTTTTGTTTTTTATAATTCAGCGCCAACGCCTCAATACGATCATAATCTTTATCAAGATCAATTTCCCGCGCCTGCTCGCGCGAATTCAATTTCAGTATATGAAATCCGTATTGCGTTTTGACAGGATCACTGATTCCACCCACCTCGACGCCTTCGAGTGCAAAAATGAATTCTTTGGCCATGCTGCGCAGTTGCTCGACTTCATAGACGCCCAGATGTCCGCGATCATTTTTGGTGGACTCATCGTCTGAAAACTCCTCAACCAAAGCGACGAAATCAGCGCCGTCTTGCAACTGTCGATGAATATCTTTGATCCTGGCTGCGGCGGCGATTTCATCCTCTCGCGTGGGTGTGATGCTGATCAGTATATGACGAGTATGAATTTTTTCGCCTCGTTTGTCTTCCAGTTTGATGATATGGAAGCCGAACTGGCTTTCAACAATGTCTGATAGTTCTCCGGGTTGCAGGCTGAAGGCGGCTTCAGCGTATTCTTTCACAAACTCATCGCGCGACATGAAGCCGAGGTCACCGCCGCGTTGGGCAGAACCCGGGTCAGCCGATTGCTTGGCCAATTCGGCAAAGTCCGCGCCATCCAGCAGCTCTTTGCGAATTTGAATCGCTTTTTCCATGGCTTCCATTCTCGCTTTTTCGCCCGGCTGCGTCTCGACGAGAATATGGCTGATATCAACCGTATCATTAATTCTGCCGAGAGAGTCTTTCATCGTATTATAAAATTCTCTCACCTCGCGCCGATTGACCGTCACATTCGCCAATTTCTGTTCTTGCACCGCATTGGCGCGCAATTCCTTTTCAATGTCATCCCGATAATTTCGCCGTATTCGCGAGATCGTCATGCCAAATATCTGCTCCAGTTTTTCCTCGCCGCCGGCCTGTTGTGTGGCCATTTGCATTTGCTGATTGAGATACGTTTCAATCTGCTGTTCATCCGCATTTATGGTGTCTTTATCTGCCTGGATGACGAGCAGTTCTTTGGTCACGATATTATTCGCGGCGATCTTGCGAAATTCAGCAAATTTGGTCTGATCGCGCGCCGGGTCAACGCCCATCTGCGCCGCCATCATCCAGGCCATCTGCGTGACTTCCGATTCCAGTACAATCTCGTCATCAACAACCGCGACGATGCGATCGAGCAGTTCCTGCCCGGACAGCATCGTCAGCAGGATGAAAATGGTGCTGAAAATGATTTTTCCGATTCGCTTCATTTTTCATCTTTCCAATTTAAGGGAATCAAGATAATTCCACTTTATGTCAATCTTTGCCTCTTCGTTCAGCTGGCTCAACAGCTCTTTATAGCTGTCTTCCCGATTTCGTGCCTTGACGCGCCATTCGATGATATCCCGGACTTCTTCAAGTTCCTGCACCTTGCCTTTTTCGCGAATGTCGCGAACGAGGACCAAATAGTAGCCGAGTGATGTATAGATTGGCGTCGACACTGTGTTGAGAGACAAGCCGGCAAGTCTTCTCGCAATTTGCTCCGGCAGCCTGTCGGGCGTGATCCAGCCCATGTTGCCGCTACTCTCTTTGCTGGCGTCTATCGAGCTCTCCTTGGCGAGCGTTGCAAAATCTTCTCCAGCCGCAATTTTTCCTCGTATTTCATAGGCCTCTGTTGCCGACTTTAAAAGCATAAGCTGAATATTGTAAAAATCCTTGTCGCGGACGAACTCTTCCGCGTTTTCATTATAGTACAAAAGAATCTCACTCTCGGATACCGACAGGTTGCTGTCAATTTTTTCCTGCAAATAGGCTGCGACAATAAAGTCTTTGTTCAATTCGTAAATTTTCTTCTGTACGGCTGGATTCTTGTCGAATTGTTCAACAAGAGCCTGCTGGTAAATCAACTCTTTTTCAGACCATCTCTGAACATAATTTTGCAGCTGAATTTTAGACAGTTGCAGTCCAGGATTGCTGTTGAGTATGGCTCTTATTTCATCCAGGTGCAAAGTTGCATTGCCAGAAGATGCAACAACGGGCGAGTCCTCCATTGCACCATCACGATTGCTGCACGACACAATAGTCAAAATCACTGCAAAAAAGAGAATCCCGTGAACTCGCACCTTACTCATCAGACTGCTCTCGCTCCTTTTCAATCACGTCTCGATAGACAAAAACAGGATATTTTTTTCTCAGCTCATCCATCCACTCACGGTTCAACTGATCCCGGCGTGCAATCCGTTTTTCTCTGCGAATGGCGAGTCTCACTTGGTCGAACGGCTTGGGTGCATCGGCCTGTCGCTCCAGGATCTTTATTATGGAATAACGATTGCCGATTTTAATTGGTTCCGATATTTCACCGGCTTTCATTTTAACCGCCGCCCTGCCGATTTCGCCGTGATCTCTTCGGGTGACATAGCCTAACATTCCATCATCATTGTTCTCTCTGTTATCGCCAAAATTGCGCACAAGCGTCGTAAAATCTTCCGTCAATGCTTTCTGATGTATTTCACGGGCTCTGGTGGAATCGGACAGCTGCAGTTCCTGCACCTTGACACGGACATTTTCCTCGTACAGATGCGTATTGGCGTTATAGTGAGCCACCAGTTCCTCATCTGTTATTTCGGCATTTTGATCGATCTTGAGGCGTTGTATTCGTTGTATCATGGCGTTCTCTTTTTGCCGCAAAACAGCCTTCCGCACGCGCTCGCAGCGCTGCATTCGAGTTTTATAACCGTGATGTATCATGATTTTCCGCGGCACATTTCGATTTAAAAATTCAAGAACGGCAGCGGTATCCACCAGGGCCGGGCGTCGCATCGGCGATATCCGCTCATAGGTGGTCAACAGCTCCGCAAAAGTATACTCACCACCTCTGAAGGAGGCGAGAGGAATTTGGCGTTCAGATAATGATAAAAACCCGGCAAACTGCCGCGGATCGCGGCGCAGGTTCACTTTCTCTTCTGTATGATTCTTCTCGGTGGCGTCGATCAGCACCAGTATGGTGTCGATCTTGTCCCGAAATATCTGCCCGTCATACTTTTTGAACATCGCATCTCTGTAGGCGAAATAGGCGCTGTCCAATCTTGCGCTATTTTCACGAATCAGTTGTCGCTCGATATTTTCTTTTTCCTTTTCGAACGGTCCTTGAGCAACCGCGCGAATTTTAGCGACTTTGACCAGATGCAGCCCTTTGTCTGAGACAAAAGCCTTTGATACCTGCCCTTCTCTCAACGCCGCCACCTGCTGCATAAAGGCCTCGCCCCAGCTATTAACATCCCAGCGGATGAATCCCAGATCGCCATTCTTGCCGGCGCTTTTGGCGTCGCGCGAATATTCACGCGCCAGTGCGCCAAAATCTTCGCCACGTAAAGCTCTCGCGCGCAACGAGTTCAGCTGTTGCATCGCCTGAGCAGAATCCTGCGTGAGGGGCATGAAGATATGACGGACCTGCCACTCTTTGGCATTTTCATAGCGCTGTCGAATCATTTTTTTGCTGATGACTTTGCGGATGACATCCCGTTCGATGGTATTGGACAAAACCTCGCGCGTCTCGAAATCATTCATCCGCGACAGCACAACGGAATCCTGTTCAAAGCCGGAATTATAGGCGTCCATCAATTTCAGCTTTTCTTCCACCAGTCTGTCGACAATTTTTAACACCTCTGACAGAGAGTTCGCCGGCGTGCGTGCAGCCTGGATCTCTTGTTCAAGATCCTGCAGGCTGATGACATAGTTGCCGACGCGCGCAACAACCGGCCGTCGTTCGCACGTCGGGGAAAACATCGTAAAAATCATAAAAACAGCAAGATATATAAAAATAAGATGTTTTTTCATCGCACCATCCTCATATGCGGCTATCCTTTTGTTTTATATTAATTTAGAATGAAATTTAATCAATTATAACATACTTTGCAAGAACTTTTTGGCATCTGTCAGGTTCGTTTCTTTGCGGGACATGGTCATGGCAAAGCCGAGCTTTTCTTCGCCGTGTAAGAGCTCAAAACTGTCCGGAGCCTGTCGGATGATGTCAGCCAGCCAGGGTCGGAACTTGTCGCCTTGCGGGATCGCTGCGTAATCGAATTCTCCGCTCAGCCGGCCATTGTGAATGGTCACTTTTTTGAGGCGCAGCTGACGTGCGGCCATTTTTATCAGAATATAGTCGATGAGATTTTGTGCCTGAGCAGGGATATCGCCAAATCGATCCAGGAGTTCTGTCCTCATGTCGTCGACCTCGGTCGCCTTGCGCGCCCTCACCAACCGACGATAGATATCAACTCGCTCCGCTGATGAGGTGACGTAATTCTCCGGCAGATAGGCATCCGCGTCGCACTCCACTTTGGCCGCAAAAGAATCGTCCACTTGAACATCATCGTTCATATTCAAATCACGGCGAATCTCGGCGATCGTTTCCTGAATGATTTTGGTATACAGTTCATAGCCGAGGGCATTGATGAAACCTGTCTGCTCCGCGCCAAAGACGTTGCCAGCGCCACGGATTTCCAGGTCGCGCATGGCGATTTTATATCCGGCGCCCAGCTCCGAATATTCCTGAATCGTCTGCAATCGTTTGATCGCATCGCGCGTCATTTTCCGCATCGACGGGATGAGCAAGTAGGCGTAAGCTTGCTGGTCGGATCGTCCGACGCGTCCGCGCAGCTGATAGAGCTGCGCCAGGCCGAATTTATCCGCTCGATGAATGATGAGCGTATTGGCATTTGGCATGTCAATGCCGGATTCAATGATCATCGTGCAGACCAGGACGTGCACTTTGCCTTCGATGAATTGCAGCATGATCTTTTCCAGTTGATGGCCTTTCATCTGGCCATGGGCCACGGCGATGTTGGCTTCGGGAACGATCTCGTTCAATAGAGCGCTCACGCCATGTATGGATTGCACCCGGTTGTGCACAAAAAAGACCTGTCCGCCGCGATCCATTTCCCGCAAGATCGCCTCACGGACGAGCTCGCGATCGAATCTGCTCACCTCGGTTTTGATGGCCAGTCGATTATGCGGAGGGGAATTGATGATGGACATATCCTTGGCGCCCATGAGAGCGAGGTGCATTGTGCGCGGAATCGGCGTCGCGGAGAGCGTCAGTGTATCGACGGTCTGTTTCAAAAGCTTTATTTTCTCTTTATGAATGACGCCAAATCGCTGTTCTTCGTCGATGATCAGCAGACCAAGATCATTGAACTGTACGTCCTTAGACAGCAAACGATGTGTGCCGATGATGATATCCACCTCGCCGTTCGCGAGTTTTTCGAGTATGTTTTTCTGCTGTCCGGTTGTTTTGAAGCGAGAAATCACTTCAACAAGGACGGGAAACTGCGCCAGTCGTTGCTGGAAAGTGGCGAAATGCTGTTCGGCTAAAATGGTGGTCGGGACGAGGATGGCCACCTGTCTGCCGTCAGTGACCGCCTTGAATGCGGCGCGAACGGCGACTTCTGTTTTGCCATAGCCGACATCCCCGCAGATGAGTCGATCCATGGGTTGGGCGGCCTGCATATCTTTTTTAACCTCGGCGATCGCGCTCAATTGATCGACCGTCTCTTCAAACTGGAAGGACGCTTCCAGCTCTTTCTGCCACACTGTATCCTCCGAAAAAGCATATCCCGGACGCATTTTGCGGGTAGCATAGAGCTTGATCAGATCCTCGGTGATTTCGCGCATGCGTTTTTTGGTACGTTTTTTCAATCTCTCCCAATTGGGACTGCCGAGCTTGTTCAGCACCGGCACAGCGCCTTCGGCGGACGAGTATTTTTGCACCTGATCCATTTTTTCAAGCGGCACATAGAGCTTGTCACCGTCCTGATAGAACAGTGTCAAGCATTCGCGAACCTTGCCATAGGCCTTGATTTTCTCAAGACCGCCGAAAGAACCGACGCCATAGTCATTATGGACGACATAATCGCCTTTTTTGATTGATAATCGCTCGCGAAAAGAGACTGAGCCCCTTTGCACTGGACTGAGCGCGTGCATTCGTATGCGGCTGTATAATTCACGCGTGGTGAAGACATGGAGATTCTTTGCCGGCCAGGAGAATCCGTGCGACAGATTCAAAGTGCATATGTGGATAAGTGGTGGAAAACCCTCTTCACGGAACAGCTCGATCATTCTATCTCTCTGACTATCAGTGTCGCACACAAGACAAACGACTGGCGGCGCTTTGGTGGATAAAAGGTGATCAAAATCCTGGCGAAACAATTTCAAGTTTCCGCCGTAATGGCCGTTTTCCCGAATGCCAAAATGGATGGCATTCTCATCCTGATCCGCAAAAGGCTTCACCTGGATGACGGGCCGTTTTTGCAAGCGTTCATCCAGTTCATCGGCGCTGCTGTAATAGTCGCCATAGGCAGGTTCGTCCGGCGCCCCTGCTTCCGCCACACTTTCAAAATGAACCATGGCCTGCCGCTCATGGTCCCGCAGCGCCGCTTGAATGAGCGCCTTGTTTTCAAGCCACAGGACGAACTCTTCATCCAGATAATCAAAAACAGTACATTTCAAGTCGAGATCGAGGAGGGTGCGCGCCTCGACCGGGCCATAAGGGCCGGCGCAGCCGAGAGGCAAAATTCGTAGGGCGGAACATTTTTCGACAGATCGTTGCGTTTCAGCATCGAATGACCGAATGGATTCGATGGTGTCGCCCCAGAATTCAATGCGAAACGGATTTGGCCGTTCAAAAAGAAAGACGTCCACCAGACCGCCGCGGACGCTCATCTCTCCAGGGATGTCCACGCGCTCCTCGCGACTGAATCCCATTTCCACCAGTTGTTTGACAAAGAGATCGAAAGGGGTTGTATCGCCGACCTGCAATGACAGGCTATACAGCTCAACATCAGCGGGATCCGCCACCTTTTCCAGAAGTGCGGGCGCGGCGGTGATGAAAAAGCGGGCTGTCTTGGTCATGAGAGCATCAAGCGCCAAAATTCTGCCGCCGACCTGGGATCGCAGTGGGCCGAGCTCGTTCCATAATTTTGCCCCCAGCGCCGGATAGTAGACCACTTTTTCGTCATCAACCAGCTCGCGTATATCGGCAAAAAAGTGTTCTGCCTGCGACTCGCTCTCGCAGACGCAGAAAAATTTTCGTCGCAGACGTTGGTGCAGAGATGAAATCAGAAAGGCAGTGGCTGAACCGGCCAAGGTGGCGACCGTCACATTCCGATGCTGTTCAACCCTGTTTTGAACGACATCGAGATTTTTTTCACCAGAAAACGCTGATCTGATTTTATCCACAGCTGTCATCAACACCGTTGTCCTTTTTGAACTGCTACAAACAAGCGCGCCTCATCGTCGTGCAAGGATGACAAGTTTTCGATGCGGCTCATGCGGCAAAAGCTGCTCGACGCGACAGGACACCGACTCTTTTTCCACCAGCTCTTTCAGTTCATCGTCCAGTTCGCCGCCTTTGAAGGCTAGGAGAAGTCCGTCCGTTCGCAAGTGCGGGCTGCTCCATGTCCACAAGCGGTGCAAACGAGCGACGGCGCGCGCGGTGATAATATCATAGCCGCAGTCACGCGCGAGTGTTTCCAGACGTCCGCAGACCACCGTCACATTTTTGAGGCCAATTGTTTCGACCGTCTCCCGGAGAAACAGCGCTTTTTTTCGCTGCGAATCGAGGAGTGTCACCGTCAATTGCGGGAAATAGAGGGCGAGCGGAACGCCCGGAAAACCGGCGCCGGCGCCGACATCCAGCAGAGCGCCATTTCTGTCTATCAGATGATGCTGCACCACGGCCAAAGAGTCGGCGATGTGGCGCGAGACAATCTTGTCGCGATCAGATGTGGACACCAGATTCGCCCGGCTGGTCCATTTCTCGAGCAATTCAACATACTGCACAAATTGCCGCGTTTGCATCTCCGAGAGCGCGTGACGGCGAACGAGCGTCTGCAGAGCGATTTCGTTTGCCTTGATCATCGCAAATGTTTCACGTGGAACATCATCTGTCAGTTGCGGTTCAATCGGCTCAGGATCATCATCAACACGGCGATATCAGCCGGTGATACGCCGAGGATTCTGGACGCCTGTCCAAGGGTCAGTGGCCGAAAGCGCATCAACTTTTCCCGTCCCTCTGTTGAAATGGCGGTCACCTCGCGATAATCAAATTCCATCGGGATAGTCAGTTCCTCGAACTCGACCATTTTTTTGATCTGCTCGTTCTGTCGCTGCAAGAAGCCTTCATATTTAATATCGATCTCAACCTGTTCGCGGACGCGTCGCCAGAAATGACTGTCAGTTGCGTTGAACAGCTCATCAGCATAGAGTGGGGCAAAATCGGTCAGGTGCAGCTCCGGTCGTTTGAGCAGGCGTTGCAGTGATTCGCCATTTTCTATTCTGGCGCTGCCGACTTTTTCCAGGATCTCATTGGCATCCCGGACAGATGGGCGCTCTCTTTTGAGAAAGGCGATGCTCTCGGCAATTCTTTCTTTCATCGCCAGCATGGTTGAGTGGGTGTTGGAGTCAATGAGTCCGAATCGATATCCATAGCTCATCAATCGCAAATCGGCATTATCCTGGCGCAACAGCAATCGATATTCCGCCCGCGAGGTGAACATTCGATAGGGCTCCAGCACATCTTTGGTGACCAGGTCATCAATGAGGACGCCGATATAGGCTTCGGAGCGACCGAGGACAAACGGTTCCTCGCGGCGCAGCTTGAGGACGGCATTGACGGCGGCAATAAATCCCTGCACAGCGGCCTCCTCGTAACCCGAGGTGCCATTTATCTGTCCGACAAAGTACAAATTTTCATAGAGCTTTGTCTCCAGCGTCGGACGCAGCTGCGATGGCGGAAAATAGTCATACTCGATCGCATAGCCCAATCGAGTGAGACGCGCCTTTTCCAGTCCCGGAACCGAGCGCACAGCTTTCACCTGGATATCTTCCGGCAGGCTGGTGGCGAATCCATTCAGGTAATATTCTCTCGTCCCGCGCCCCTCCGGCTCCAGGAAGAGCTGATGGCTCTCCTTATCCGCAAAGCGGACGACCTTGTCTTCAACCGACGGGCAATAGCGCGGTCCGATGCCTTCGATGATGCCGGCGTAGAGCGGCGACCGATCCAGTCCCGACCTGAGCAGCTCGTGCGTCCGAGCGGTCGTTCTGGTCAGATAGCAGGGAATCTGTTCGAGCTCAATTTTTTCATGTTTGTGCGAAAAAGGAACGGGATCGCTATCGCCCGGCTGTATTTCCATCGCCGAAAAATCGATTGTTCGCCCGTCAATACGTGGCGGCGTGCCCGTTTTCAGGCGGCCGACCTGAAAGCCGCAGGCGGCCAGCTGTTCGCTCAAGCCGCTGGAGGCGATCTCGCCCGATCGTCCGCCGCGCACATTTCTCAGGCCGACATGTATTTTCCCGTTCAAAAAAGTGCCCGCCGCGAGGATGACAGCGCCGCCCCATATCTGTGTGCCTATTTCGGTCACAATGCCGGCGACGCGTTTGCCGGCGAAAATGAGCTCCTTGACGTCATGCTGGCGGAGGTAGAGATTCGGTTGATTCTCCAAAATTTGCCGCATGATGTTGGCGTACTGGATTCGATCATTTTGTGAGCGCAGAGACCAGACGGCCGGCCCCTTTGAGCGATTGAGAACCTTGAATTGAATGGCGCTGTCATCCGCGACAATCCCCATCTGCCCGCCCAGCACATCGAGCTCCTTCACCAGATGACCCTTGGCCAGACCACCGATGGCGGGATTGCACGACATCTGCGCGATGGTGAATATGTTGATGGTCACCAGCAGCGTGCTCGCCCCCATGCGCGCCGCGGCCAAAGCCGCTTCGCACCCGGCATGACCGGCGCCGATGACGATGACATCATATTTATTTTCACAATCCATCAATTGCTTTTCACTGTTCCACGTGAAACAATCACTTGCCAATACAGAAAGAGGAGAATATGTCGTTCAAGATCTCCTCGGTCGTCACGTCGCCGGTGATCTCACCCAGAGCGTCCAGCGCAGCGCGAACATCGAAGGCGATGAATTCCGCCGACAAACGCTTCTCAATTGAATCTGCGGCCAGCGCCAGAAAGTATCGGCTCCTTCGTAACGCCTCCAGATGGCGCACTTTGTTGATGTGAACGGTCAATTCCGGCGTTTCTGAACCGACATTCGAATCCACCAGTTTTTTCTTCAATTCGGCAAATCCGTCACCCGTTTTAGCGGATATACTGCAGACGTGCTTGAATTGTCCCACAAATTTCCTGTCAATGGCATTGGCCGCGAGATCATTCTTGTTCAAAAGCAAAAGAGTGCTCTCCAGCCTGCCATTGATCAGAGAGAACGTTTTCAGGTCCAGTTCATCGAGCGGCGTACTCTCATCAACGACAAAGAGTATCTGATCCGCATTTTTCAAGGTCTCCATGGCGCGCGCAACGCCGCTCGATTCGATGATGTCTTTTGCCACGCCTATTCCGGCGGTATCAGAGATTTTAAATAAAAATCCATCGATATCCAACGACTCTTGTATGACATCTCGCGTCGTCCCCGGAATCTCGGAGACGATGGCGCGCTCCTCCTGCAAGAGTCTGTTCAGAATACTCGACTTGCCGACGTTGGGTTTGCCAATCAATGCGAGGTGCAGCCCTTCCCTGATGATTTTGCCAAAGCGGAAAGAGTCTATCAACTGGTCAACCTGGCGCTGCAGGGCAGAGACATGATCCGGCAACAGTTCTCTGTCGGCCAATTCAATATCTTCGGAAAAATCAAGCTCTATCTCCAGCAGGGCCAGCTGCTGTTTGAGCTGCTCGCGCAAGTGATCGAGTCTGTCGGACAAAACACCGGACAACTGGCGACGGGCGCTGTGCAAACTGTGTTGCGTTTGTGCGTCGATGACATCGCCGACGGACTCTGCCTGCAACAAATCCATCTTGCCGTTGAGAAATGCGCGACGGGTGAATTCTCCGGGCGCTGCCAGACGAGCGCCACAGCTCAACAGCTCGGCGATAATTTCCTGCACAATGTAGTCGCTGCCATGGCAATTGATCTCGATGAGATCTTCGCCGGTGTAAGAGTGCGGTCTGCTGAACTTTGCCACGAGCACATCATCGATCATGCGGCCATTTTGTTCGTTCCGCATCGTGCCGTACGTCAGTGATGCGTGCGGCGCATCTTTTATTGTCCGCGCCGGACTTTTGAATAGTGCATCGATGATGCGAATGCTCTCCGCACCGCTCAGACGCACAATGGCGATCGCACTCTTGCCTCTTGCAGTGGACAGAGCGCAAATAGTATCACTCTGATAGGCGATCATTTTATCCGCAAATACAAAACCCCACTATCGCTTGAACAAGAGTGGGGTGTCAGCTCCTTTTCTGGTTTTCAGCTACTTTTTGCGCCTTTTAACAACCTGTGTTTCTACGACCTGCTGCGGCTTTTTCGGTGACAAATATTTTTGCTGCAGAATAGAAAGGATATTGAAAAGTGCATAATATAAGTTTAATCCTGACGGAAAACTGTTGAACAGCAGCGTCAGAAATATTGGCATAAAGTACACCATCATCTTTTGCTTTGGGTCGGTCACGGTCATTTTTTGCTGAATGAACATCGTTGCCCCCATGACCAGCGGCAGAATATTGACGGTGTTGCCGTACAGCGGCAAGGAGAAATTTCCCGGAAAAGTATAGATCGTATCTGGCGCTGAAAGGTCGGTGATCCACAGGCCAAAGCCTTCCCCGCGCAACTCGATCGTCGTCCTGAACACGATGAATAAACCGAACAAAAGGGGCATCTGAATGAGCATGGGCAAACAACCACCCATGGGATTGACGCGTTCCTCCTTATACATGGCCATTGTCGCCTGATTGAGCTTCTGCGGATCATTTTTATATTTTTCCTGCAGCTCTTTCAGCCTCGGCTGCAATGCTTGCATTTTTTGCATGGATTCATAGCTTTTATGCGTCAGCGGATAGACAATGAGCTTGATCAAAATCGAGAAAATCAGCAGAACGACGCCATAATTGGGGATGAAATTATGCATCCACTTCAAGGTCTTTAAAATCGGCAAACTGAAGTATTTTATGAATCCCCAGCCAAAATCCATAAAGTCGTGCAAATTTTCATCATACTTTTTCAAAATATCATATTCAAGCGGGCCCAAATAGAGCTTGAATTCGCTGCTGGCGATCCGCTCGCCCAGAAAAGGCAGCGCGATCAGCAGACTGAATTTTTTCCATCTCTCCTTCACCGCCGGATTGATCGATATCTCCTCGCCGATGATGCGGGCATAATTGATATTCTCTGTCTGTGGAATGATAAAAAAAGCAAAATATTTTGTTCGCACGGCGACCCAGTCAATGTTGCCGCTTTCTGTGTAGGGCTTGCCGTTTGATCGATATCCCTTCTCGATGTCGCCGGCGGCGGATGTGGCCGCCTTTGCATACATCATATCATCTTTCAGCAGGCGCTCTGTGGATGCCAGACCGTTCGGGGCGGCAATGAAAAACCGCTTGTCAGCTATGATGTCTTCCATATTTTCAAGATCGACCTTCATCTCGATGTCGTATGAGCCATTCTTCAGGATGAAATGCTTCCTGATGCTCCTTCCCTCGCCAATCGGCAATGTAAATGTCAATGTATCTGAATCGGCGCCTTGCAGACGAGTTGAATTCGCCTCGGTCGCAAAGACCAGGTCGGCGGTGCCCAGAGAATCGCCACCCCGGGTGGTAAAACCCAGACTCAAGGTGCCATAACTGTCTTGCTGAAAAAGTTGCACCGCCTTTCCATCTGCCATGAGATATTTCTTTAATTCCCATTGCAAAATTGCGGCGCCGCGAGAAGTGAACGTCGCCTTGTACAGATCAGTATCGATGGTGATCGTCTTTTCTTCGGCTTTTTCAACGGCTTCAAAAAGGGGACTGTCATCCCCAGCAACGGGCTCTGGCGGCGCCGCCTTTTCAGTGTCAGGGGCTTTTTCCAGCTCTGCCAGGACCTGCCTGGCATCATCCGCCGGGGGATTGGCGGCACGCTCGGCGATCATCTGTTTTCGCTGCTGGCTCCGCTCATAGCCGTGCGGATCGATCCATTTACGATAGAAACTGCTATTGGCCAGAATCAATATCAAGCCAATCAAGACAAAGGCGAAAATGGTTTTTTTGTCAAAATCCATGGCGATTCTTTTTTAGTGAGCTGTCAAACCGGATCATAACCTCCGGACGAAAAAGGATTGCATCGGAGAATTCTGTAGAGAGATTTCATCACACCCTTGACCACGCCATACTTCTTTATGGCCTGCAGCGCATAGTCAGAGCATGTGGGGTGGTAGCGGCAGCAGTTCGGCAAAAGCGGTGAGATCGTCAACTGATAGAGCCGAATAAATGCAATGCACGCATGCGCCGCAGCCTTGGCCGCATATGAAAAAATAATCTGCATCCGCTTTCTCAACACCGCTCTTCTCTAGATTATACCCGATATGCCCGATACTTGACTTTTATAGCACCTTTTTGCGATCATGTTTACCAGTTTGTTGAATTCACTTTGCCTTTTGTCATGCTTTGCAAGCAGGGCGCGCTTGTGTGTGATAATGACAATATGGGCAGAAAAGTGCTGCTGCAGGCTGTTTGTGCGCCACAATTCACGCGCAATCCTTTTCAGTTTGTTACGCATCGGCTTGTTTGGAGCTCTCCCTGCGGCAAAACCGATCTTAAAGTCATCTTCTTGTACAAAGAAAATGGAAAAATATTCATTCTTGACGGCATGGCCATGCTGAACAATGGAGCGAAATTCAGCGCTGTTTTTCAAAATCGTGCTTTTGGGCAGCGTGTTCACTCAACGTTCAAGCCGGCTTCATTCGTCACTGACAGTCAATTTTTTACGACCTTTGGCTCGACGGCGGCTGAGAACAGCTCTGCCGTTCTTGGTCGCCATGCGGGTTCGGAAACCATGCTTGTTAATTCTTTTTCGCCGGTGCGGTTGAAAAGTCTGTTTCATTCTTTATCTCCATCGCCTTGATAATTATCACAAGATTTATATTATAAGTATTTTAGTAATTAAAATCAAGCTCTTTTCTTTTGTTAACAAACACTTAGCACTCTCTGAACAACACTATATCTAGTATATTTCTATACGTCGCGCCCCTATAAATTGACTTGCATAGTATCTGTCCGACAACTTACTCAGAATAACACCTTTTGTTGAAGAAGCGTGGACAAAATAGCCTTTTGTCAGGTATAGTCCCATATGCGTCGGCTGGCGCCCGTGGCTGGAAAAAAAGACCAGATCACCAAAGAGCAGATCCATCTTGTAGATCTTTTTGCTTCTGGCGAATATTTCCTGGGTATTGTGGGGCAAGGTGATATTCGCCGAATTTTTATAAATGGTCACAATCAGTCCGGAACAGTCCGTGCCCTGCGACGAATCACCCCCCCATCTGTAGGGTGCACCATAAAACTTTTTGATTTCATCTTTCATCTTTTGCAAAATCTCTTCATTGAAAGAGACCTGATGGCGCATGCCGTCGTAATACGGTACAGGCGCCAACCGGGCGCCACAGTGAAAAAGAGTCAGGGTTAGCAAAAATAACGGAAATAACAGGTGCTTTTTTTTCATTTTATGCAGTGTCATTCTTTTCGCTTGCATTTTCATTATATTGAATTAAATTGAATTATTAAAGAATTTTACTTATTATTTACTTCAATGACTGTTCTATTTGCCACTTGGGTCGCCTATGTCCGGAATATATTCAACATTAAGATCGTGTTATCCCTGTTATTTGATACTGATCTCGATCGTATCAATCGTCTGCATTTATCTCATTTCTCTTTTATACAAAAAACAGCCCAAAATATTTTGGACTATACTGATAACATCGATGGCGGTCAGCATATTCACCCTCGCCACGCAACGGTTTTTCTTTCCCAGGTTCTTCAGACTTTTTTCTCTCATGTGCGGCAGACAACAACAGGTTGCGGAAGAATGGATCATCTATGATACTGATCCGCGCAACGATGTCTTCATCAAGGGCAACCTGCGCTACGGCGAGTTGCGACGTCTCGATTCGGTGCTGATGCATGAAAAGAGAAACTACAACGGCATGCGTCTTGACAGCGCCACCTTGAATGAATATGCCAAATACGATCCCCAGATAATCGATGCCTATGATCGCTGGCGTAAATGCAAGGATATGCGCCGCTCCTACCACAAGAGCATCTATCCCGATGAGCGCAGATTATACTATTATTTAAGGGACTAGACTTTCTTCACGGAACAAAAATGAACGTATAAAATATAATAGATAAACCCGAAATGACTCGGGTTTTTTCATTTAAGAGTGTCCTGTCATGAAAATGCATTTCTTCGTCATTCTCTTGTTTGTCGCGATAGCGCCCCTGCTGCCATCCGAAAGAAAGCTGAATGCCACCTTCCTTTTCGCTTTTGGCGAAAAAGGCGAACAACCGGCACAATTCAATCGCCCCCTGGGCGTGTCGGCAGATGCCAAAGGCAATGTTTACGTCTCGGATAGCGGCAATAACCGGCTGCAGAAATTTACGCCGCAAGGAGAGTTGATTGCATTCATCGGCGGTTTTGGCTGGGAAAAAGAGCAGTTTCAATTCCCGATAGATATATTTGTCTACAATTCACTGGATATCTTTGTCGCTGATTTTGATAACAACAGAATCGAGCGCTATGACAAGGACTTGAATTGGCTGACCAGCTACTATTCGAACGACAACTGGTCAGCAAAGATGCGCTTTCTCTTTCCCATCTCCGTTTGCGTGAGCCTGCACGGCGATTTTTTCATCGTTGATTCCGAGAATGATCGGGTCATTAAACTCAACGCTTCTTTTGAACCCGAGCTCTCCTTTGGCGATTATGATTGGGGTGCGGGTGTTCTTCAGGAAGCTTCACACATCTATGTCTCAAAGAACGATGTCATCTATGTGACGGATCCCGGGGCGCATAAAATCCTTGTCTATGATTATTACGGCAATTTTCTCTATGATGTGGGCGTCGGTGAGCTTGTCACACCCAAAGGTCTGTGCGTCGATGACCAGGAACAGATATTTGTCGCTGATGCCAGCAAAAATCAGGTCCTGACATTCGACAAAAACGGCCGTTTGCTTTTGACAATCGGCTCTTTGAGCAGCAAGTTTGCAGGATTTAATGAACCCTCGGATGTCACCATCATTCGCGATAAACTGTATGTTGCGGATACGCAGAATCATCGAATTCAGATTTTTCAGCTTGCATGGGAAAACTAAACATTGGCTGTAAATCGGGCTCATACATGGAAGATCACTCTCTTCTCCATCCTTTTTATGGCCATCGTCCTCTCTGCACAAACGACCGGCAGGCTCGGCGCCATTTCTCTTTTTGATAAAGATCTCGTCATGCTGGGAGAAGACCGCCGCGGGCCTTATCTCCTTCCCGACAGTCTCATCATTGAAAATTCAGCACAGGTCTTTTTGGACGATGTGCAACAGTCCCCTGATGCCTTTGCAATGAATTATGTCGCTGGTGAATTACGATTCAATAAATCCATTGCCAAAGATGTCAAAATTCGCGTCATTTATAAAATATTGCCCGAGCCGCTGCGCAAGACCTATGCCCATCGCACTATTCAGCATCGCGTTTTTGGCGCTCCTACAGCGTCAGAACAGATCACCGCGCCCGGCGATCAGGAAGACTATGCCGCCCAATTGACAAAAAGCGGCAGCATCACTCGCGGCGTCACCGTCGGTTCCAACAGAGGTCTGAAAGTAAATTCAGCGCTCAACATCAATGTCAGCGGCAAAGTCGGCGACAATGTTGAAATTGTCGCCGCCCTGACCGATCAGACGACGCCCATTCAGCCGGAAGGCACCACGCAAAACCTTCAGGAGATCGACAAGGTTTTCATCCAGATAAAATCGACCGAATTGGCTGCTACTATGGGTGATTTTCAGATCTCATATGACCAAACGCAATTTGCCCAATATAATCGCAAACTCCAGGGCGCGTTGGGCGAGGCCAAGTATGATAAAATTCAGGCGGCCGCCTCTGCCGCGGTGTCGCGCGGGAAATATCATTCCATGCAATTCAATGGCCAGGAAGGCAACCAGGGCCCCTATCAACTCAAAGGCGACCGCGGCCAGAGCTACATCATTGTCCTGGCCGGCACAGAGCGAGTCTTCATCGACGGCGAGCTCATGGTGCGCGGCGAAACAAATGACTATATCATCGATTATGCCGCCGCACAGGTCATCTTTTCGCGCCGCCGACTCATCACTTCTGATTCGCGTATCACGGTGGATTTTCAATACTCGGATGAACAGTACAGACGCAATCTCTACTCCGCTTCGGTGAATACAAACCTGTGGGACGAGCGGATTCATCTGCGATCCGTCTATCTTCATGAGGCGGATGATGAGGAGAACCCCCTGGATTTCACCCTCAGCGATGACTATAAAAAAATCCTTCAACAAGCCGGAGATGATCAACTCAAGGCGGTCATCGAAGGCGCCACTTTTGTCGGGCCGGAAAAGGGACGCTATAATTTCATCGACAGCGTCTATGTCTATGCCGGCGAAAAACTGGGCGACTATAACGTTGTATTTTCCGATGTTGGCGATGGCCTGGGTAGCTATCAGTATAACGGCAATGCTGTCTATAAATTCGTCGGCGAGGGCGAGGGCCAATTTGCTCCGGTGATCATTCTGCCGCTGCCCAAAAGTCATGATATCCTCGATTTATCCGTAAGTTTTTCACCATTGAAATTCCTCAACCTGTCCAGCGAATATGCCTTGAGCAATTTTGACAACAACTCTTTTTCAACAGCGGACAAAGATGATGATGTCGGCCTTGCGTACAACTATACAATCGATGTGCGGCCGAAAAACATCAAAATGTTCGGCAAGAATATCGGCAATCTGACTTTGACAGGTAAATACAAAAACGTCGACAATGACTTTTCAGATATCGATCGAACGACCGAAATAGAGTACACGCGTCGCTGGGATTTGCCCGACTCTTCGGGAAGGGAGGAGGTGGTGAAGGAGTTTCGCACCCTCTACGAGCCCTTCAATGGATTCGGCATCGGTGGCGAAATTGGCAACATTCAAAAAGGCAACTATTTTAGGTCAGATCGCTGGCAGATCGAAAATTATTTCAGATATAATAAAATGCCGTCTGTAAATATCCGCGTGGAAAAAATTGACCGCCAGAACGTGAACCAGAATCGACAGGCCGAGTGGTGGCGACAGCGCGGCGATGCAGAATGGGACATTTGGAAACTCAAACCTTTTTTTCGCTATGAGGGTGAAGTTCAAAAGGAGAGCTGGGCGGATACACTTCATACCGGATTAAAATTTGACGACCTCACAGGCGGGCTTGAAGTGAGACCTTTTGACAAGCTGCTCGTCTCCGGCCGTTTATCGCAACGCGATGACAAAGACTATACAGGATACGGACAGTTCCGTGATAAATCTTTCGCCAACACGCAAAACGTTCAAATACAGCTGCAACGCATCAAGGAATTCAGCGCGTCCCTCGATCTGACCCATCGCGTCAAAAAATATGCGAATAGCGAATTAAGCGACAGCAATACGGACCTGGCTGAATTGCGCATGCAGTTGACACCGTGGAAACGCGCCTTGAATGCCAATCTCAATTATATGATTTCCAATACAGCGACGGCCAAAAAGGAAAGAATCTATATAAAGGTGGCAGATGGGGAAGGCACTTTTCGATATGATCAAGATCTTAATGAATATGTCTATGATCCGCTCGGCAACTATGTGTTGCGCATTCTCACGACCGATCAGTTGATACCAACCATCGAAATGAAGACAAGCACACGCGTTCGCCTGGAACCAAGCAATCTGTTTGCTCCGAAAACTTCTGATAGCACCGACGGATCTTTCTGGAGCAAATCCCTGCGCGCTGTTTCATCCGAAACCTATATCGCTCTGGAGGAACGCACGCAGACGGATGATGCGATGGATGTTTACCTGCTGCGCCAGCACACATTCCGCCAGCCAGGAACGACCATCCTGGGTTCTCTCCAGCTGCGCCAGGATCTCTATCTGTTTGAGCGTAATCGCGATTTTTCAGTTCGCTATCGATACCTCACGCGCGATGAGTTGAACAATCAGTTTCTCGAGGGTGGCGAAGAGCGCAATGAACATGAGAATGCCCTGCGCATCACCGCGCGACTGTCACAGTTTTTCAGCTCACAATCGGAGATAAGCCAAAAAAGGATGCGTCGTTTTTTCGACTATGCCGGCAAACAAAATCGGGATATCCAGGCAACCCTGTTGAACTCGGATCTGTCCTACGCACCGACGACCATCATCAAATTTGCGCTGGAGGGTCGCCTGTCGTGGGAAGAGGACGTCGTATATGAAACGCCCACACAGGTGCAATCCTATGCGCTGACGCCAAGAATCACCTATTCGATCCGTAATCGTGGTCGTCTGAGCGGCGAGTTTGAATGGAGCTATGTCGATGCCACTCCGGACGATCGCGTGCTGCCGTATGAGATGGCGAGTGGCCGAAGCATTGGACAGTCCACCCGCTGGGATATCCGCTTCGATTATCGGCTATCCAGCGCCATCCAGGCAACCCTCTCATATTCCGGTCGTAACGAGCCGGAACGCGAGCAGGTGATACACACCGGCAGAGCGCAGGTGACGGCCGCTTTCAGATAGTTGTACAAATTTTTAACTATATTTATTTTCGACGATGAAAAATTTGATCAAATATTTTACCCTCTTTTTCCTTTTGCCGGCTCTGTCGCAGCAGGCGCAAAAACGCATCACCGTCGCGGAAATCGAGTTCTTTGGTGCGGAACGCGTCTCAAGACGGATGGTGCAAAAATGGGCCGATCTGCAAAAAGGAGATCCTTTTCAACCGGACGAGCTGCTGCAAAAATGCGTTGCGATTTTGCAGGGATATAAATCGGCAGGTATGCCGTACACTCGGATCGACTCGCTCACCTATTCTATCTCACCCGACAGCAGTGCTGCAACGGTCCGCTTTTACATCCGCGAAGGGGAGCATGTCAATACGGGCGAGTTGACGCTCGCAGGACTGGATAGCAATGAAGCAGAAAATATCAAGAGATCTTTATATACAAAAACCGGCAGACCTTTCGATCGCGACAAACTGGAGCGCGATCTGGATGAAAGCATCACAAACCTGGAAAAACAGGGCTTCCCATTTGCCAAATACGATCTGCAGTCCCTCCGACTGGATTCAAGTTTGAAGGCCGACCAGCTGAGCTTCACCTTCAAAGTGTCGAAAGGACCCCGTCTTGTAATACAGGAAATTCAGATCGCCGGCAATGAGGTGACAAAAGACAAGGTCATACGCAGAGAAATCAGAATTAAAGAAGGCGAGCTGTATGATTATAAAAAAGTGGCCAAAATTCCGACGAAACTGATGAAACTGGGTTATTTCCGCCGCGTGCATGAGCCCGCTGTATACATCGCGGAGGGCGATGCAGGTGGCCTGCTCATCACTGTGGAAGAGGGCAACACGAGCTCTTTTGACGGCGTGGTGGGTTATACGCCGGGGACGGATGAAGAAAAAGGCTATTTCACCGGCCTGATCAATGTCAATCTGGGCAACCTGTTCGGCACCGGCCGGGTTTTTTCTGCGCATTGGCAAAAGCGGGATAAAACATCTCAGGATATGATGTTTCATTACCGGGAACCATGGGTCGCCGGTCTTCCCGTCCATCTGGGTGGCGGCTTTAATCAGCTCATTCAGGATTCAACCTACATACAACGTGACTATGGAATGGATGTCTCTGTCCCTCTGGTCGAAAATTTTTCTGTCATTGCCGACATCAAAAAAATGAGCATATTGCCCGACTCGCTGGGAAGCCACATGCTGGGCATACCGAAAAGCGAAACCGTCAGCGCCTCTATCGGCATTCAGTACGATTCACGAGATGACGCGCTCAATCCGCAGTCCGGCATCTACTATTTCACCAGCATCGAAACCGGCGCCAAAAAGAATCTTGGTCCGGATGAGATCATCGATACATATAAGCTCGATCGGCAAGTTGACAACAAACGCTTCGTCATTGATATTGATTTCTATATTCCGACATTCCGTCGCCAGGTTGTGGCGCTCGCTTTGCATGGTCGACAAATCACCAGCACGGAACAGCATATTCCGCTTACTGATCAATATCGTCTGGGCGGCACACGTTCACTGCGGGGTTATCGTGAGGATCAATTCCGCGGCTCCGGCATTGCCTGGACAAACATGGAGTATCGCTATATCCTTGGACCTCGCTCCAGAGCCTTCGTGTTTTGTGACGTCGGTTACTATTATGCCGCCAATTCGCGCGGCGTGGTCGAAGACCTGAAAATTGGCTACGGTTTTGGCGTGCGTCTGGAAACCGGGCTCGGCATCATGGGCATCGATTATGGTCTGGCCTATGGTGAAAAGCAAGGGCTGATGAGCGGCTTGTTGCACGTGGGATTGGTCAATGAATTTTAGGAATGTTCTGCATTGGCAAATTCGTTTATATTATGACATTCTTACTTAGCAGGCAATATGCGAAAGCTCTCTTTTGAAGAAGCAAAACAGCTCCGACCCAATTTAGCAGAACTGCACGATCGGCCACGCCATCCCTTTGTTGTTCTGCTGGACAACATCCGCAGTCTTCATAATGTCGGCGCTCTCTTTCGTACGGCGGATGCTGTGCATCTCGAACATCTCTATCTGTGCGGCATAACCGGAAGACCACCGCGGGACGAGATTCGCAAAATCAGTCTGGGTGCTGAAGAGTCGGTGCCGTGGACTTTTGTCAAGGATGCCCATGAGGTGACAGAAAAATTGCGCCGACAGAGATATCAGATCGTCGCTCTCGAACAGACCGATGAAAGCGTCGATTATCGATTGGCTCCCTATCGCTTCCCTCTGTGTCTCATCATTGGCAATGAATATCTCGGCATTCAGGATGAGCTCGTTCTCTCTTCGGATATGGCCGTAGAAATTCCAATGCATGGCATCAAGCAGTCTCTGAATGTTTCCGTGGCATTCGGCATTATGGCCTATGAATTATTGAACCACTGCGACAAACCCTAGCGGAGTTTATCAGATGCTCAAAGCGGCATTCAAAAAAATCAAAGAGGCCGATAGTTATAAAAAAAGAGGCGTCCTCTATGCGTCGGTGGCGATTCTTTTCATGCTCTATGAATTCATTTTTCATCGCCCGCCGCGTCTGACTGTTTTATTATTGTGGCTCGGCCTCCTCATCATAGCCGTTTTTGTTATGACCACCTTGAAGGATCCGCGACGATGAAAAAATATCTATTGACGCTCTGTATCATTTCGATGCTGCGGGCGCAAGACAAACATGCCACCGATTTGTTCTTTTTAAGCAAAATGCCCGCAGCCGTCGAAGAGATCAATCCCATCGATGTCATCAGTTATGATGTCGATATGACTTTGGATCTGCAAAATGAAAAGATCAGCGGCCATGTTCGGATGGAGATAAAGCTGCTTGATCCGACAGCACCCTCTTTTTACATCCATTTGACAACGCCCCGTATTGCCAAAGCCATGTTGAATGGTGATGAAATTTCCTTCCTCCATGCTGCTGACAAGGTCTATTTCACTCTGCTGTCACCAGCAGAGGATATCACTTTAGACATTGATTACAGCGGCACTCCCGGCAATGACGGATTCGGCGGCTTTTATTTTCAGGACAGCTATGCCTATACCATTGGCCAGGGGCTCAATTCCACCATTCCATCCATGCTGCGCCACTGGATTCCATCTCATGATGTCCCGCACGACAAAGCGACGGTTGACATGCGGCTCACCGTGCCGGCTGCGCTCGAGGCATTTGCAAACGGCTCACTGGTCACATCCGTCACTCACAACTCCACCAAAACAGTTCACTGGCGAGAGACCCATCCAATTGCCACCTACTTGATCGCCATTGCGGTCGGCCATTATACCATACTGCGTTCCACTTATCGTTCCATCAGCGGAGATTCCATCCCGCTCGAATTTTATGTTTACCCCGAACATGCGGCGGCGGCGGCAAATGACTGGAAAAACTTACCCCAAATGATGGGCTTTTTTGAACATCATTTTGCACCCTATCCATTTGACCGCTACAGCATGGCAGAGGCTTTCAATCGCGGCGCCATGGAACACCAAACGATGACCACCTATTCCTATCAGCTGATCACCGGCGATAATCGATATGACTATATTATGGCCCATGAATTGGCGCACCATTGGTGGGGTGATCTGGTCACCCTGGCTGACTGGAGAGAGATCTGGCTGAATGAGGGATTTGCCACCTATTCCGAAGCCCTCTATTTTGAATCGCTTTACGGCGATGACTATTTGGCCGAATACATGAATGCACTTTTGGAAATCTATTTGGCCGAGGTGGTGCGCCGCGGTCATTTTCCAATCTACAATCCGGATTATCTGTGGGGTGGAACGATTTATCAAAAAGGCGCATGGGTGCTGCATATGCTGCGCTGGACCATTGGCGAAGATGCTTTTTGGCGCACCCTGCAAAGCTGGGCGCACCGTTTTGCCTACGGCAATGCCTTCATCACCGATTTCATCCGCCTGGCAGAAGAACAGTCTTCCCAGGACCTGGATTGGTTTTTTGATCAATGGATCTATCAGGCCGGCTATCCGGATTTTGATATCATTTGGGACTATAGATTGAATGACAAGCGCACCTGGTCAGTGACCATCGAGATCAGACAGCAACAATGGCAGAACTTCCCGTTCAGGGCGCCAATCGAAATCGAATTCGAATTTGCCGGCGGCTCGCGGCTGGATACGCTCATCTCATCTGCTGCATATCAGACCTTTCAGATTGAACTGCAGAATGAGCCGTACGCATTACATCTTGACCCGCGTAACTGGCTCTTGAAGCAGTATGATCTCATTTTTTCTCCATCTCTGCCGGATGCACAACCAAACGATTTTTACCTCGCGCAAAACTATCCCAATCCATTCGTCACTGGCTCGCAAACATCTATCGTCTATCAGGTAGCGCAAATGGATTCTCCGCACCAGATGAGCATCCAGGTTTATAATATACTCGGCCAGCGAGTGAGCACACTCTTTGATGGACCATTACATGGCGGCATCTATAAAGCGGTCTGGGATGGGAAGGATATGGCGGGAAGGACTGTTCCATCGGGTGTCTATTTTTATCGTCTGCAATCTGCTGAAAAAACATATGAAAGAAAATTGGTCATATTGGAAAAATAGAGAGAAGCTATCATGAATTTGAGTATTTCGCTAAGTGATCAAGTCGCCCTGGTCACGGGAGGTTCACGCGGCATCGGTCGCGCGATTGCTGTCAGGCTGGCGCAAGCGGGCGCAGATGTTGCCATCAATTATCTTCGACAGCGGACCGCAGCGGATGAAACCGTCCGCTTGATTGAAGAGCAGGGCGCAAAAGCGCTGGCCATCCGCGCCAATGTGGGCGAGTATGAGAATATTGGCCAGATGATAAAAGAGATCGAGAACGCGTTCGGCAAACTGGACATCCTCATCAGCAACGCGGCGTCCGGTGTTCTCAAACCGGCGTTGGAGCTGACCGAACGCCATTGGCACTGGACAATGGATATCAACGCCGGCACGCTCTTGCCATTGACCCAGCACGCCTTGCCGTTGATGAAAGATGGCGGCACGATTGTCGCGGTCTCCAGTCTCGGCTCGGTGCGCGCGATCCCAAACTATGCCGCGGTGGGTGCATCAAAAGCGGCGCTGGAATCGCTCATCCGTCACCTCGCCATTGAGCTGGCGCCAAAAGGCATCAAAGTGAATGCCATCTCCGCCGGCACTGTTGACACTGATGCTCTCAAATATTTTCCGAACAGGGATGAACTTTTGGACGAATCCAAAAGGCGCACGCCCACCGGACGCTTGACGACACCGGATGACATTGCCAATGTGGCATTGTATCTGTGCAGTCGTTTTTCGGATCAAATCCAGGGTCAAACCATCGTCATCGACGGCGGCTATTCTATCCTGGCGTGATCTCCACAGCGCTATCATCTCCTTTTCCCTTTCAGGAAAAATCGCTATATTTGGACATGCGGGTGATGATATCACATATAATGGAGCTTGCATGACGCGTTCTGACATTGTGGGTCTCGTGCTTTCTTACTTCTACGCCTTTGGCTTGCTGTTCATCGTCGAGGCGATCGGCAAACGATTGCACGTTTCACAAAATATAACCCGCAAGATCATTCACATCGGCGCGGGCTTGTGGGTGTGGGCCATCGTTGCCATTTTTGACCACTGGTTTTTCGGCATCATCCCGTTCGCAACTTTTATCATCCTCAATTACATTTTCATCAGAAAACAGTCGTTCGAACAGATGGATGACGAGCAGTCAACGCTCGGAACTGTCTATTTTGCTTTTTCGATCACAGTGCTGTTTTTAGCCTTCTGGCGCACCGACGCTCTCATTGATCGTGTTCCGCTCGCGATCGCAGCGACTATGGCCATGACGCTCGGCGATGCGTTTGCGGCTCTCCTGGGAGGACGCTTTGGCAAAAAAGTTTTTCATTTTTTCGGCAACACAAAAACGCTGTTTGGATCTGTTACCATGTTCTTTTCGAGTTTCGTCGCCATATTTTTCACCCTGCGTTATGTTCCGGGATCATCCTTGAGCCCGGCAAGCGCTGTGCTGTCGACTCAACTCGTTTTCTTATACTCGCTCTATTCTTCACTGGTGGCAACCATGGCGGAAGCACTTTCTCCGCAAGGGACAGATAATCTGACCGTTCCGCTGCTGACCGGATTGCTGCTGTATCTGTTAATTGGCTGAACTCCTTCTCGGCACAACAGGCCGAAGGAAAACCTCATGTGAAAGGACTGCTCATGGACTATGGTCATTTTGATGACGACAACAAACAATATGTCATAACCAGACCAGACACACCTCTTCCCTGGATAAACTATCTCGGCAGCCATGAGTTTTTTGGCATCATTTCCAATACGGCCGGCGGCTATACATTTTACAAAGATGCCAAACTGCGTCGTCTGACCCGTTACCGTTATAACAATGTGCCGATAGACAGCAACGGCCGCTACATTTATGTGAAGGACGGCGAGACCATATGGAATCCCATGTGGAAACCGACGAAAACGGCCCTGGATTATTACGAATGCCGGCATGGCATCGGCTATTCCATCATTCGCGGCGTTAAAAATGAACTCGGTGTGGAGATCACCTATTTTATCCCGACCGACGACACCGTTGAAATCTGGGATGTCAAAGTTCGCAATCTGTCGGAAAAAGAAAAAAATGTTCGCCTGTGGGGATTTGTCGAGTGGTGTCTGTGGGATGCCTGGGATGACCAGACCAACTTTCAGCGTAATTTTTCAATCGGCCAGGTGGAGGTGGAAGAAGACACGATCTTTCACAAGACCGAATACCGTGAGCGTCGTGACCATTTTGCCTATTTTTCAACCAGCGTGGCGACGAGCGGTTTTGACACCAGCCGCGATGCCTTCGTCGGTTTGCATAACGGCCTGAACGAACCGCGAGCCGTTCTGCAGGGTGACTGCTCGGGCAGCATCGCCTATGGCTGGGCTCCGGTGGCGGCGCAGCAGATCGACTTGACGATAGCGCCTGGTGACGAAAAATGTTTTCATTTTCTACTTGGCTATGCTGAAAACGATAAAGAGAGCAAATTTGTCAGGCAACACGTCATCAACAAAACGCCGCTCCGGCGGATGAAAGAAAAATATTCGACGCAGCAGGCTGTTGATGCTGCTTTCGCTCGATTGAAGGACAGCTGGCAAGATCTCTTTTGCGTCTATCAGACAGAAACTCCTGACGAACATGTCAATCGTATGGTCAATGTGTGGAATCAATATCAATGCATGACGACCTTTAACATGTCGCGCTCCGCCTCTTTTTACGAATCCGGCATCGGCCGCGGCATGGGCTACCGCGACAGCAATCAGGATGTTCTCGGCTTTGTGCATATGATTCCTGACCGGGCGCGCCAACGCATCCTCGACATCGCCGCCACGCAGTTGTCAGACGGCGCCTGCTATCACCAATATCAACCACTGACGAAAAAGGGCAATGCGGACCTGGGGAGTGGATTCAATGATGACCCGCTATGGCTCATCCTCTCGACAGCGTCTTATCTGAAAGAGACCGGCGATTTCACCATTCTCGACGAAAAAATTGGCTATGCCGACGTCGAGAGCAAAGAGGCGACCCTGATGGATCATCTCGATATCTCGATTGAATACACTATGAAATTTCGCGGGCCGCATCGTTTGCCGCTCATCGGCCACGCGGACTGGAACGATTGTCTGAATCTCAACTGTTTTTCCGCTACACCGGGAGAAAGCTTCCAGTTGGCGGGCGATATATCAGAGGGGGCGGATGTCGCCGAATCGCTGATGATCGCCGGTCTGTTCTGCGCCGCCTGCACTGAATTGAGTGATATCTATTCATATTTACATCTCGAAGAAAAGTCGCGTCGCCTGCAAGACTACTACAACGACATGTCAAAGGCAATCGTGCAAGAGGGCTGGGACGGCGAGTGGTTTTTGCGCGCCTTTGACGCTTATGGCGCCAAGATCGGTTCCAAAGAATGCAAAGAAGGAAAAATATTCATCGAAAGCCAGGCCTGGTGCATACTTGGCGGCGTTGGTTTGGCGCAAGGATATGCGCACAAAGCCCTGGCGAGTGTCAAAGAGCATTTAGCCACGCCGAACGGCATCATCCTGCAACAACCTGCCTATCAGGAATACCATCTGGAGCTCGGCGAGATATCATCCTATCCCCCTGGCTATAAAGAGAACGCCGGAATTTTCACCCATAATAACACCTGGATCCAGATAGCGGAAACCATGTTGGGCCACGGCGATCAGGCGATAGAATATTATATGAATATCTGTCCATCGACCAAAGAGAGCCAGATAAACACCTATCGAGCGGAACCCTATGTTTACAGTCAGATGACGGCCGGTCGTGATGCTCCGACGCCGGGGGAGGGCAAGAACAGTTGGCTGACCGGCACAGCATCGTGGTCCTTCGTCGCCATTTCACAGTTCATCCTTGGCATCAGACCCAAATTCAACGGACTGGAGATTGACCCCTGCATTCCCACAGCCTGGCGGGAGTATCATGTCACACGGCAGTTTCGCGGCAAAACCTACCAGATTTCTGTTGAAAACCCGCAGGCTGTCTCAAAGGGGGTAAAAGCAATCTTTGTTGATGAAAAAGAGATTGATGGAGTGCTCATTCCCCTGCAGCATGGCTCTGACATTGTCAAGGTTAGAGTGGTGATGGGATAGATTCCGCTGCCGGTCAAAACTTTTGCGCTTTATAAAATATGATCTGCAAAATGAAAAAGAGCAGCGCGCCGGCAAGCGCAATCATACTGTCCAGTTTGCTGCAAACAAGCGCGGCAAAAAATGCGCAGCTGTCGATCAGGATGACCAACAGGGCGGAATAGAAAAAAATAGAATTCGTCTTGCCGAATTTCAGATGTTTGAGAGAGTCAATAGTCCAGTTGTATGCCTCTCTATCCAGTTTATAATTTTTCATATGCGAACTGTAAAAACTCTTTATCTTGTTCATGCTCATAGCACTCTCAAACCAGGCCACGCGCAAGCGGATCAACGTGAGCAAAAAGAGTACGCCCATGAGAAAAAGTATGACGAATGCAGCCAAGACAACATGACGAAAAAGAGAAAATTGCAGCAACTCTGACTTTTTCGCGCCCAAGGCCATCAGGCCAACCATTGCCGTCAGGTACGGGATGAAAATACTAATGACATAAAACTGCACCATTTTGTGTCTGTCTTCCATCGCCTGCGCTGCCGTCTCGCGTGCATATTCAAACTCGGCAATCAAAATGGCATTGGGATCGAGTGGTTTTGCAGCTTGTTCGCTTTGCTCAGCTAAAGGCTTGGCATTTTCCTGTGTCATGATGTCCTCTCTTCTTACTCTTTTTTAAAACTACAAAATAATGAAACAAATCGCTATCAAATATTGAACTGTAGAAATATAACTTTTTTCTGCACTCACGCAAAGGCGAGCCGCAAAGGATACGCAAAGAAAAATGAAATATTTTCATTCTTTTCAAGAACTTGCATATCTTTGCGCCTGCGTCTTTGCGTGAGTGCAGAAGATAATATTTTAATGTCCCAACTAAATTACCCGCCCAGAATGGATATTCTGGGCGATCTCACATAGGGGTACGTGCTTTTTTATCAGGTTCTTGATGCTTTTACTACCTGTAACTGACCTTTCACCTCGTGAAGCTATTTGCTGTTGGATTACAACTTCATTTTTTGTAAATTTTGTGATGCACATGATGGAGAAAAGATGCGACGATTTAATCTGGTCATTTTTGATGTGGATGGTACGCTGGTGGACACTGCGACGGATGTGCATATCTGCCTCAATATGGCGCTGGAAAAAATGAAGCTGCCGACGATTACCGTCGAGATGGCAAAAAAAGCGATCGGACCTGGTCCGAAAGATTTTATCAAATATATACTGGCAGATCGAATTGACCTGGCGGAAGAATTTCATCATGTATTTCGCCCGCTTTATCTGCAGCATTGTGCGGACAATGCCATCCCTTTTGATGGCATTGTGGAACTTTTACAGGAGCTTCGCGATAGAAATATAAAGATGGCCGTCGCTACTAACAAGGCCCGTAACAGCAATAATGCTGTACTCACAGCATTACAGCTTGATTCCTATTTCGATATCATCTTGTCGCGCGACGATGTTGAAAATTCAAAACCGTCGCCGGACATGCTGTTTAAAGCGTGCGATCAACTGAATATCCCGCCGGCTAAAGCGCTGATGCTCGGCGACACCTATAACGATATATATGCTGCAAATGCCGCCGGCATGAAAAGTTGTCTGGCGTTATGGGGATTTTCGGAGGACTATCAGGATCTCATGGCGATTTCTACCTATGCTATCGAAAATCCCCTGCAGATTCTGGATATTATCGAAAGCGACATTCTTGAAAATGCCTGAAGAAACATTTTTGCCGACCTACAAAGGCTGCCTGATATGCGGCGATCCGCAGGTCAATCCAAACACCCTCAATCGGCGATTCAAAGTCACGATGGGCGGGGTGGAGGTCGAATTTACCGCAGATGCTCGTCATGTTGGCTATGAGGGCATCGTCCATGGCGGCATCATCACTGCCCTGCTTGATGAGACCATTGGCTGGGCTGTCGCCGTCGATCGTAAAAAACTCTTCATGACCGCCGAACTGACCGTTCGTTTCATACGCCCCCTGCCGATAGATTTGATGGTCACAGTGAGAGGTCGCTCTGTGGAACACAAGTCCCGCTACTCCATTGCCGAGGGTGAAATCATCGATACGACAGGAACCGTCTATGCCAGAGCCTCGGGAAAATTTTTTCTCATGAAAGAAGATCTAGCTCACAAGGTGAACGACTATCTCACCTATCTGGAAAATGACCTCAACATTTTAGCGTCATCATGAATATACTCGGCATATCCTGTTTTTATCACGACAGCGCGGCCTGCCTGGTGCAGGACGGCAAAATTTCTGCGGCAGCGCAGGAAGAACGGTTCACGCGCAAAAAACATGACTTTGGCTTTCCCTATCATGCCATCCACTTTTGCCTTGATTTCAAAAAGCTCTCCATTGAAGATATTGACATCATTTCCTTTTATGACAAACCGTTCCTGAAATTTGAACGAATTCTCGAAACCTATCTCGCTTATGCACCGCGCGGCTTGAAATCCTATTTGATGGCCATGCCGCTGTGGATCAAACAAAAGCTCTGGATCCCGGATATGATCCGCAATGAGCTCAATTATGACAATCGTATTATTTTTCCCGAACATCACGAGTCGCATGCGGCAGCCGCTTTCTTTCCGTCACCTTTTCAAAAAGCGGCCTTTTTGACAATGGATGGCGTGGGAGAATGGACGACGACTTCATACGGCATCGGCGTCGATAATCACCTCGACATCCTGGCCGAGCTGCATTTTCCCCATTCTCTTGGCCTGCTCTATTCCGCATTCACCTATTATACGGGATTCAAGGTCAATTCGGGCGAGTATAAAGTCATGGGACTGGCGCCATATGGCGAGCCCCTCTATGTGCAGACGATTTTAGACCATCTTGTTGATCTCAAGCAGGACGGCTCTTTCAAGCTGAATATGTCCTGTTTCAATTATGCCGCCGGTCTGACAATGACGAACAAAAAGTTTGACGCCCTGTTCGGCGGCCCGCCGAGAAAACCGGAATCAAAACTGACGCAGAAAGAAATGGATCTCGCGCGCTCCATTCAAGATGTGACAGAAGAAATAATGCTGCGCGCAGCGCGACATGTTCACCAGGAGACGCAGCAGAAATATCTCTGCCTTGCCGGCGGTGTGGCGCTCAACTGCGTCGGCAATGGCCGGCTGCTGCGCGAGAGCCCTTTTGCTGATATCTGGATTCAACCAGCTGCGGGAGACGCCGGCGGCGCAATCGGCGCCGCCCTGTTCGCCTGGTATCAGGTGGAAGGACATCCTCGCAAGACAAACGGTGAAGATGCACAGTCCGCTTCTTTGCTTGGCCCCGAGTTCGATGATGACAGCATTCGTCTCTTTCTCGATGAAAATGCCATTCCCTACAAAAAACTCACCGACGCCGAGGTGATTGATGTGACAGCGCAACTGCTGACGGAGGAAAATGTCATTGGCTGGTTTCAGGGACGCATGGAATTTGGTCCGCGCGCACTGGGCGGGCGCTCGATCATCGGCGATGCCCGTTCACCGCATATGCAATCGCGCATGAATCTGAAAATAAAATATCGCGAAAGTTTTCGCCCGTTTGCACCGACGGTTCTGCAGGAACGCGTCAGCGACTACTTTGACATTGACCGCGAGAGTCCCTACATGCTCCTCGTCGCATCTGTTAAAAAAGAAAAACGCCGTCATATGTCGGAGCAGGAACAGCTGCTGTGGGGCATTGACAAACTCAATGTCGTTCGCTCCGAGGTGCCGGCCATCACCCACGTGGATTACTCGGCTCGCATTCAGACCGTGTCAGAACGGAATAACGGCCGCTATTACCAGCTTTTGAAAAAATTTGCCGCAAAGACCGGCTGTCCGCTCATCATCAATACGTCCTTCAATGTTCGCGGCGAACCCATCGTTTGCACACCTCAGGATGCTTATAACTGTTTCATGCGCACAGAAATGGATTTTCTGGTGATGGGCAACTATATTCTTGACAAAAAGAACCAGCCTCATTTTGCCGACAAAAGCAACTGGAAGGTGCAGTATGAGCTTGATTAGCGACGTTCGTATCGGCCTGGCTCGACTGGATCAATCTCCCCGGAATATGAAAAAGTTTGGCATCACCATGGCTGTGATATTTGGACTGTTGGCCACGCTGATATTTATTCTCGGCAGCCGGCCGCAGCGCGCCTGGTGGCTGTGGAGTATCGGCGCTCTCTTCCTTGTCCTGGTATTTTTTCTCCCTTTTCTTCTCAAACCCATTCATCGTCTCTGGATGGGACTCTCACTCGTCCTCGGCTATTTCATGTCCCGACTCTTGCTCACTCTTCTCTTTTTCCTCGTCATCACTCCTATCGGCCTGGCAATGCGTCTATTCGGCAAAGATATTCTCAATGAAAAAATAGAGCCTGGCAAAGACAGCTATTGGATTAAAAGACCCGTAAAAAAGATACTGCCAGATCGCTATGAAAAATTATTCTAAATTTAAAAATCACCAATAAGCATGTCGGTTTACTGATTAATTTCAATGTGTTGCAATTGAAAGACGGAGTGAAAAGGCTTGTAAACAAGTACGATGATAGTGAATGAGCATACATATTTTCATGCCTCGGCGACACTCGGCGTTCCCGGCGGTTGGGTACGCATTGTGGGAATTAACCAAATTTCACTTTACTTATCCACAGACAAATCTGGAAAAGTGGTCAAAAGCAGTGTAAAAGCTGTCGATTATGTGTTGATGAATTCGAATTTATCCACCTTGATTCGGATTATTTTCAACAAGTGGTGATAAGAGCTTTATTATTCACCTTTATTCCACATTTCATTGTTGATATTCTGAAAAAGAATCAGCGTTGTTTTTTATAAAGTTATAATTAGTTTTTTAACATTATTACTTCTTTTCAACATATCCACAGCGTCTATTACTATAAATTATTTAAATAAATATTAATATATATAATAATTATCTGGAACAGATTAAATTTCTTGTCGTATCCCTCATTATTATAAATATCTTTCATAACAGTTAAATTTGGAGGCTCAAATGGCAAACGTGAGCAGAAGGACTTTTCTTAACACGTCCATTGCCGTCGGAGGTGCTGCAGCATTCATGCGAATTATTCCGGGTGCGTGGGTACAATCTGCTAAAGCAGCAGCTGCGGGATTTTTCGAATCCGAGTTTGGCATGGATGATGAGCTGTGTAAAAAGGCACTCGAAAAGGCGCTGAGCAGAGGCGGCGATTTTGCTGACATCTACTTTGAGCACACTGTATCGAATTGGGTGAGTCTGGAGGACGGCAAGGTTGATCGCGCCTACGGCAGTATTGATCTGGGTGTGGGGATCAGAACCGTTAAAGGAGATCAGACAGGTTATGGCTTCACTCAGGAGCTGACCGAAGAATCGATCCTTGCTGCCGCAGCGACGGCGGCAACGATTGCCGATGGTGCAGCAACTGGCACGGCCAAAAGCTTTGTCCGCGTGGAAACTGAGAATCACTATCCCCTGGAAAAACTCCTCACCGATATATCGCTTTCTGCCAAACTCCCGTTGGTGAAAAGCGTGAACGAAAAATGTTTTTCACTGTCCGACCTGATTATAAAGGTCAATGCGACCATGCACGATCAACAAAAAAGGATCATGATAGTGACAAGTGATGGCGCCAAAGCAGAAGATCTCATTCCGCGCAACTATTTGTCCGCTTCCATTGTGGCTGAAAAAGACGGTCGCCAGGAACGCGCCGGTTGGAATTTTGGTGGCAGACAGGAATTTTCCTATTTCACCCCGACCGTTGTCGATCGCTTGGCTGATGAGGTTGTGCGCCGCGCAGTCGTACTGTTTGAGGCTGAACAGCCGCCCGCCGGTGAAATGTCCGTTGTGCTTGGGCCTGGCGTGACTGGTATCCTGCTGCACGAGGCGATTGGCCATGGCATGGAAGCCGATTTCAACCGCAAAGGCATCTCGACCTATGCGACAATGATCAGCAAAAAGGTGGCCGAACCTTTTGTCAATATCGTCGATGAAGGCATCACGCCCCGTCAGCTCGGTTCGATAAATGTTGATGACGAGGGCGTGCCCGGGCAAAGGACGATGTTGGTGGAAAACGGCATCTTGACTAGCTACCTGCACGACCGAATCTCGGCGAAACATTATGGCGTCAAGCCGACCGGCAACGGCAGGCGGCAAAGTTATCAGCACTATCCCATTCCGCGCATGCGCAATACCTATATGCTAGCCGGCGAGAGCACACCGCAAGATGTCATAGCATCTGTCAAAAAGGGCATCTACGTCGAAGACATCAGCAACGGCCAGGTGAAAATCGGCGAAGGAGATTTTGCCTTTTATGTGTCGCAGGGCAAGATGATTGAAAATGGTGAAATCACCAGGCCTGTCAAAGACATCAACATAATGGGTAATGGTCCCAAGATGCTGCAGAATGTGACCATGGTAGCGAATGATCTCAAGCTGTACGAAGGCGGCACCGGCATGTGCGGAAAAGACGGACAATCGATGCCGGTTTCATTTGGTCTACCCACCTGTTTGGTGAAATCCATGACTGTTGGCGGCGTGCAAAAATAGGGAGCATAATTATGAGTACCGAGATGAATAATTTATGTGAGTTTGTTTTGGAGACGGCTAAAAAAGCCGGCGCCGATGACTGCCGAGTTGCATTTTCCAAAAATCGTTTTGTCGAAGTGCAATATCGCGAGCGCAAGCCGGAGACCGTGAAAGAGGCCACGACACTAGGCGTCAATGTCGATATTTATGTGAACGGTCGATACTCGTCGCAGAGCACGGCAGATGTGCGGAAAGAGGCATTGCGGACTTTTGTCGTCAATGCCATAGAGGCGACAAAGTTGTTGGAAGAAGATCCCTACCGCAGTCTTCCAGATCCCAGCTATTACCAAGGTCGCGCTGATATCGATCTGCAATTGTGCGATTCCGGCTATGAAACAATTACACCCGAGCTGAGGCACAGCATGGCCAAAAAGCTTGAGGGCGCCTGTCGTGAAGCTGGCGGCGATGTGGTCATTTCTGTCACGTCGCAAGTTTACGATGAATTTCAGCAAGAAAAAATACTGACGAGCAATGGTTTTGCCGGTGAAACGCAAGCGACGGTCTGTTTCGCATACGCCGAGATGACGGCGCAAGATGAAGGTGATCGCCGTCCACAGGGCTATCACTATGTCGTGGATCGATCGTTGAGTAAATTTCCCGACTGTCAGCAAATCGGCAAAGAGGCCGCTGCCAGGACTATGGAATTGATGGGTGGAAAGAAAATACCGACAGAGACGTTGCCCATCATCATCGAGAATCGCGTTGCGGGTAATGTCGTTGATGGATTTGTCTCGGCGATGAGCGGCTGGGCGCTGCAGCAAAAACGCTCTTTTCTCATCGATAAAAAAGGGGAACGTGTTGGCAGCGATGTATTCACGCTCGTAGATGATCCTCACATTATCGCAGGACTCGGCAGTCGCTTGTACGATGGCGATGGTTTTGCCACGCGCAAGCGCACCATGATTGAAAACGGCATTTTGAATGAATATTACATCGACTGGTACCGCAGCCGCAAGCTCGGGGTGAATCCAACGACCGGCGGAACATTCAACTTGATTCTGCCGCCGGGCAGCCGCACGGTTCAGGAGATCATGAAAGATCTGGGACGAGGAATTCTGATCAACGGTTTCATCGGCGGCAACTCCAACTCCAATACCGGCGATTTCTCCATCGGCATCACCGGCACCCTGTTCGAAAACGGCGAGCGGACCCAGGCGGTGGCCGAGATGAATATCGCCGATAATCACCTCAAATTCTGGCAAAAGCTGGCCGAGACGGCGAATGATCCGTGGACCTATAGCAGCTGGAGGATGCCGAGTTTGGTGTTTGGGGATGTGGTGGTGTCGGGAGTGTGAGAAAGATTTACGTTCACATTGACATTATTTGATAGTCTGGAAAAACCAGACCGAGAATTTTCACGAATGAAGGACTTTAGATTTATGTAACAGCGTCACTATGCGCGTTGTTCTCGGTCTGGTTTTGTCAAGTTTTATATTTGCATTTTCTGCAAAACCGCACGTTGACTATTATCCCTAAAAAAAGCAGAGTTGGCAAAGATTTAATATGTTCTATAAACAATCTATAATAGGCTATTAATAGTCCCTCAGAAACTTGGCCGCTTTCGAAATATTCTGCTTTTAAAGGTTGTTCTCCATATAAAATAATGCCGGGGAAATTAAATCGAACCAAAAATCTACTATGTGACAATACTTGATATGCCGTCCCGGGAATAGTTAACGATCTTTATATTTTGCACCGACTGTTCTGTAGAATAAGTTTCGCTTCTCATAACTGATATTTTTCAGGAAATGCATGTAAGCGCCCCCAAGCCATACTGTGAAGGAAAAGACGAAATTGATTGGCTTGAAAAATGGGGCACGAGGTGCGATCCGAAAACAGATGCTACTCTATTGGAGAGAGAAATGAAAAAATTATTCTGTATAATTTTGTGCATCCTTGCTGTATCTACGCTTTTCGCGCAAAACAAGATTGATCCTACCCTCAAAAAAACCATCGAAAACAATACACTGCGGAAAGTCGATGCCGCAGATGTTGAAGTGCTCATAAAAATAACGAATAGCGACCTGTCCGCGTTGGAAAAAAGTGGCGCCAAAATAAAATACGTCATAGATGATGAATACGTCCGCGCTGCCGTACCCATTTTTAAAATTACTGAATTAGCAAATAATAAAGCCGTTTGCTACATAACCGGTTCTCGGCAAATGCAGCCACATAACGACATTGCCGCTTGTGTTTGCGGTGGTATCGTGGCAGCACAAGCCGGTTACACCGGAGAAGATGTTCTCATTGGGATTGTTGACACAGGACTTGATTTCAAGCATCCTGGATTCCTCAATGCAGATGGCAGTACCAGAGTTTTATACTTCTGGGACCAGACCGATTTAGGATCAGACCAGCCAACGAACCAATTTTCCTATGGTTCAGAATGGACGAGCGCCGATATTGACGGCGGAGCCTGCACGTCAAAGGACACCGAAGGTCATGGCACGCACGTTGCCGGTTGTGCGGCGCAGCATTTTTATCATGACGCAGATGAGCAATATAACAGCGGCACGCTTTCGAACTTGCTCATTGTCAAGACTGATTTTAATGGCCTGCACATTTTGGACGGTATTGTTCGAATTTTTCAAAAGGCGGAACAACTTGGCAAACCGGCTATTGTGAATCTAAGCTTAGGAAGTCGATGGGGTCCCCATGATGGTACTGATCCATTAACGGCTGCAACGGACCTGCTTACAGGACCCGGAAAAATTATTGTGCGATCGGCCGGAAATGATGGTGCTCGCAAATTTCATAACTATGCCATAGCTGATGCCGATGGCAATAGTATGGTGTTTAAGCTGTCGACAACTGTTGAAAATCTCGTAATTGGATGCTGGTATGATGGGTCATCGAAAGTCGAAGCTGAAATTTTCTTGCCAGGTAACTTGAGTACGGGAAAAATTGCTACAGGTAAAGAGGCTACATTTAATATTGGCAATACCAGCCGCCTGGAAATCTTAAACGCGCCATATGGCGTTGAGAACTATAATGGCGATAATAATTTAATGATTTCCTTTGTTGGCAAAATTCCAGCGGGCGAATATAGAATAGTTCTTTTCTCCAATGACAGGCCAGCAGTGTATGCTTGGTTGTATGACTGCTCGGTCGATACAAGTTTTGCCTTTGAAAATTCAAGCGACCATTTTAGTCTGGCCAACGAAGCCTGTGGACGGAATGTCATTGTCATTGGTGCTGCAGTCACACGCAAAGAATTTTATGCTGTGGACGAACATGGCAAAGCGGCAACATGGGTAACACACGAAGAGGAAGAAACAGTAGCGTCGTTCAGCTCTGCTGGGCCAACGCGTGATGGCCGCCACAAGCCGGATGTGGTTATGCCAGGATCTTATATTACCACTGCCTTTTCCACTGATGCTATTTCGTCAGGCCCAGTAGGATCCTTGAGCATGATGCGCGAAGGTCCCATATATATCAATCCTTCTACAGTGAATACATTTGCCTATGTCCAGGGCACCAGCAGTTCCAGTCCGATATTTGTCAGTACGGCTGCGAAAACTTTTGCCTTTTTTAAAAAGAAATTTGGACATTTCCCGGGTCCGACAGATATAATTGATCAAATCATAAAATATGCTGCAAAACCTGTATTCCAGTTGAAGGACGATTGTCAAAAACCAGTCGCAGGGCTCTCGCCCGTCTGGGATGAAAAAGCCGGATGGGGATATCTGGATTTACGCGCGCTTTTAAAAGAAGATATCCTCATTGTCACATGCGAGCAAACTCAAGCAGATCAACTTGAGGTTCAATTTAGTAATCAGCAGGGCGTCGTCGAGAATCTCAATTCATATGTTATCACCGGCGCTTCGGAATCTCGTGTAGTGGAACTGCTACGACAGGGAGAAAGAGTCACGCTCACCTTGAATACGCCTTTAACTCCCGGCTTTAGAGATACTTTGAAAATCGACGCGGGCTTGGATCAACGCCTCATTCCCATAAAAAAAATCGGCACCATTGTCGAATTGACCGATTTAACGACGAGAATGACATGGGATGCTGCACACTCTCCCTATTATGTGCATGGACAAATTGTCGTATACGAAAATGCATCGCTGACACTTTTAGCGGGCACGCAAATAGAGTTTATGCCCAATCCAAATGATGGATCTTCCGGGATAGTCGTTTTAGGTGAGCTGAAGGCATGTGGAGAAGAAAACTCGCCTGTTACAATACTGCCAGCAGCCCAAGCGGACTATTGGGATGGTATTTACATTGATCGAAAAGGGATGGCAAATCTAACCTGTAGTGAAATTGGCTACGCAATAGATGCAATAATGTGTTGGGGAGGAGATCTGGAAATCCACCACTCGATGATTGCGCATGCAAAAGGATTCGGTGTTTTCCTTGATAGTTGTGCTGCTAAAATCGATCACCTTCTATTGTGGGATACAAACGGCACTTCTGATAGCGGTAGCCTATGGATTCAAAATACAATTGCTGACAACAATTTGTCTCACTTGACGCTTTATCAAAATATGCCGAATGGTATAGTTTCTCTAGGGCAACATCCGATAATTATTGACTCTAGTATCATTGTTGAGAGCTCCATCTATGCGGAACCATATTATGGCAGCAAAATAATCATTAATGAATCGGATATATATAATTGCCAAATTTTTGGAACTGTAAATGAGAGCGAATGCATTAGTGCTGATCCACGCTTTGAAAATCCGGATTCAGGTGATTTTAGACTGCGAGCTGATTCTCCGTGTCCAACATGGGGTGCCATAATTGACGACATAAATGATAAAAATATACAAGCTTCACCGTCTGCTTTTCGCATACATCAGAACTATCCTAATCCATTCAATGGCCACACCATCATAAATTTTGATATGCCAAGGAAGGTTCATATCAATTTGGCCATATATAATATTCGAGGTGAACTTGTCAAGACATTGGCAGATAAAGAGTACAATACCGGCTATTACACACTTTCGTGGAATGGTATTGGCGACTCTGGGCAAATAATGTCTAGCGGAATATATTTTTGCCGTCTATCTGGAGACAGTTTTTCGCACAGTATTCGAATGCTGTACTTAAAATAGTAGCCTCATGAATGCCGACGTACTACAAAATTACAATCAAAACGATCGTGAGGTGAACATATTTATTTCCTCGACATTTCTTGACATGAACAATGATCGTGATTTTTTAAAGAACAAAGCGTTCTTGCAGCTCGCGGAAATATGTGAAAATAGGGGTGTGATCCTTACAGTCGTCGATTTGCGCTGGGGTGTTAATACTGATGAGATCGATAGTGAGAACGAAACCGAAAAACTCGAAAAAAAGGTGCTTGATGTTTGCTTTGATAGAATTGACCGATGTAATTATTTTGTCGGCATTCTTGGGGCGAGATATGGCTATATACCGAGGCATCTTTCAAGTCATATTATCGAACTGTTTGATGAAAAGTCGTCACCTATTGGACGTTCCGTAACCGAACTTGAGATAATTTATGCGACCCGGAAAAAAGGCTTGAACCAGGATAATATGCTCTTTTGCCTGCGCGATGATGATTATTCTAAAAGTTTAGGTGCAGATTTTATCGAACATAATAACGAAAATCGTCAAAAACTAAAAGAACTATGTGATTACGTCAAGAGATATCAACCTCATTTTATCGAAGGCTACAAGAATGTTCATGTGCTCAACAAAGGTATATTTGAATTTTTTAAAAATGTTCTAGACAGGCGATTCCCAGCGCCGGCAGCTCATGATCCGAATGAACTTTATTCATTAACCCACTACTTTTACGCCCTGCGGCAGCGACGATACTATGAAAAAAATGATCTTCTTCACTCAGAATTGAATCAATTCATAGAAAAGAAAGATCAAACTCTCCTGGTACTTGAAGGGGCGATCGGTTCTGGTAAATCATCTTTGCTAGCAAACTGGGGACTGTCATTGCTCGAAAAGAACACAGCTAATGTCATTCTTCACTTTGTTGGGATAAGTAGTCAAAGTACAACATGGCAATCCACTCTAAGACACATGATATATGAACTTTGTTTTGATAACGGATTGCCCTTTCTAATGCCTGAGAATGAGCTTGATCTACCCATGCTGCTGTATCAAACATTGCAGACGGTTAGCAAAAAACGCCGTGTGGTCATCGTTATTGACGGAATAAATAAATTCGAATTTGAAAATGGGACAACAGATTTATTTTGGCTGCCAGGAAATCTGCCCCAGAACGTGTCAATTATCATTTCAACTACAGCTCCCATCGAACAATTTTATAATCATGACGCTTGTAAATTCAAACTTGGGCATGAAGCTTTCTATGCCAGGGGGCAACAGCGTGACGAATTTATAAAACAATACTTGGACAAAATACAATTTCGCGAGCTAAGCAAACAGCAAATTTCAAAGATTAGCAATCATCACCTTGCGTCAACGCCAAAGTTTTTGGTGACGATTCTGGAGAGTCTTTCATTATTTGGACTCGGAAAACGTGACAGTCCAGAATCAACCGAGAAAAACGACGATTATAAATATTATCTAGATAGCGAACTAGAATATTACATATCATCTAATAGTTATGTTGAATTATACGAGCGGATTTTTGACAAAATTGAGAAATTCAGTCAAGAAAGTAAGGAAATTTTGCGAGATGGCCTTCGATTTATATTTTACTCAAAAGACGGGCTTGCTGAAGAAGAGGTACTCCATTTAATCAGCAGAACGACCAAAAGTGAAATAATGTATATTGACTGGCAGCCTGTCTACTTGTCGATAGCAAACCTATTGGTAAATAATTCGGGCTTGCTATCGATCAGAGAAGAAGCAATCCGCCAGGCCGTGCAGAAAAAGTATGCGATTGGCAAAGATTCTGAATTAGCATATAGGCAGGAAATACTGAATTATTTTGTGAGAAATAGAAATTCAACTCGTAAACTACAAGAATACGCGTGGCAGCTATCACAATTGGGCTACAATGAAAAGTTGTTTAGGTATTTAAAACAGAGATCAGTATTTCATGATTTTTGGAGATTAGATCCTATTTCATTAAAAAAATATTTTGTTTTTCTTATTAACAGTAAAGCAATTTATTTAAAAGATATCGCCGAGCATTTTGCAAAATTAGCCAAATCGAACAGTAAGAATGCAAAATTCCTTGAATCATTGTCTATTTTTTTATTTGATTTGGGTTTCTATGAGCATGCAAAAGAAATACAAGAAGACTTGATCAATCAGTTCAAAACGAAGGACAAAAATATCTATCAAAGAACGTTGAGATTACTGGCTAATAGCGAGCTAAGACTTGGCAACTGGAGCAATGCTTATAGATACTATAAAAAGCAAGCATCAATTGTTACGCCTGCCGTATGTTTGGATGATTTTAATTCATTGCAAAAAAGCTATGGAAATCAGGCTATCGTTCTCGTAAAAATGGGTAAGAGTAAAAGGGCTCTTGAGCGCCTTGAAAAACAAGAAAATATTTGCAAAGACTATCATTTCTACGATGGTTTGATGAAGTGCTACGGCACATATGCGAATGCTTTTATTCAATTGCGAAAGTTAAAGGAAGCCTTGGAGTATCAGCATGAACAGGAGATATTAGCCAAGCGTATGAACGATCTCAAGGATTTGCATATCTCGCTTGGCAACAAGGCTGTTATTTTGCAGACTTTGGGCAAATTTGAAGAAGCATTTCGTACTCATGAGCAAGAACGAGAAATATGCCTTAAAATTGGTGACCGCTACGGGCTTCAAGCTTCTTATGGCAATCAGGGCCATATTTTTTTAAAAAGAGGGATGTATATTGAAGCACTATCTCTTTATCTTCGACAAGAAGAAATTTGCATGGACATATCTGAAATGTGGGGCCTGCAAAATGCTTATTTTAATATAGGCGTTGCTTATACAAGATTAAAAAATCCACTCAAAGCAGCAGACTTTATAAGCAAGTGCATAAAAATATGTGTTGAATTGCACTATAAAAAAGACTTACGCAAAGCTAAAATTCTACTATTTGCTTTAAAATTACTTAAACTTGGATTCAAGTCAGCCAAAAAAGCCTAAAAACAAAAAAGGAGAACTAAAATGAAAGTGCTATGCAAAATTTTGATTGTAGCCTTTATCATTCTCTCAATTTCGGGATGCAAGGAATACACAAAATTTAAAGTCAGTATTATCAACGACAGTTCATCTGAAATTACAGAAATTGAGCTGGGGATGATTGGCGTAGAAAAGACCGTTTCAGTTAATAGCCTGGCGGTTGGAGCAAGTACAAAGGTTTTTGTATTTTTATTGAAAAAGCTAGAGGAAGGCGTACCAGTACCAATTAGCTATGGTGATTATAGAGGTGGCTATAGTCAAAAAGGTGAAAAAAAACCCATATTTATTACCACACCTAATAAAAAAATTGAAATCAAAATAAATGATGATTCCTATTCCCCGATCTAGTCAACAAGCACAACCTTTAGCTGTCGGACTCTCTCGCCCATCTTCAGCCGCACTAAATAGACCCCGCTCGCCACAGCCTTATCATGCTCATTCAATCCATTCCATACAACGGAATGCTGCCCCGCGGCTGTCCTCCCCTCAAGCAGAATCCTGACGCGCCGGCCGCACACATCAAATATACTCAAGCGCACATCTTGCTCTTTCGGGACATAAAACTCTATCCTCGTCGCGGCGTTGAACGGATTCGGATAGGCTTTTTTCATAACAAAACTATCCGATACCGCCCTTTGAACAACTTTGTTCACAATTTCGAAAAACGCTTTTATCGAGACATCACTATGGAGTGTCATGGATATTTGCGATTCTTGTTCAGCAATTCCCTCCCAGCCGACGAACCTGAACCCTTCATCGGGGAGCGCGGCGAGCTGAATGGGGACATCGCGATAGTAGATGCCACTCCACTCTTTTTCTATGGTCAATGAGTTGATCTGCAGCCGCCCGACGCCGCGGGGCTGCACATCTGCATGCACATCAGCTAAACCAGCGAGATTGAATTCATCTATAACGTGATCATGCAGGTAATCGCGACGATTGGCGAGAAAATTTTCGACGTAACTAACATTCCGACGCCACTGCGTTTTGCTGCCGCCCCAGCGCGACAGATGCGCGCCAATTTCAGGATCGAGCTGCGCCGTCAACTTGCCCAGTTTCGCCAGGGTGACCTCCTCGCTGAAAAAAGAATTCATGAAATCGGCCAACTTGTTGATGAACATACAGGTGAAATTTTCATTTTCCAGTATCTTGCGAAAGAGAAAAGTGGACTCGGGCGGATTGGGCCAGTCCGGTCCGTCCTCCTCGCGGTAATAGGCGATGGTGTTGTCCATGTAGGCATCCGGCGCAAAGTGAAAATTGGGCACGAACAGGCGCATGGCGAAGGAATGATCAGTGTCATATAACAGCCAGCGATAACGCGATCCTGGATCATGCGAACGCCAGAATTTGCAGTTGTGGCCAGGACCGTCATGGTTGGCGAAAAAGATCTGGACAGCCATATAGGTGAGATAGTTGTCGACGTCCATCTGCGTCTTAACGTAATCGGCATGGGCGTCATCCTGCAAATCATGGTCGAGGAGATAGTCGATGAGCGAGTTGTAGTGCTCGGCGCTGCCTTCGACGACCAGCGGATAGAGGGTGTGATAATCATCCAAAATGTCCACCTCATCCGGATCGACGCCATGATGGGACGCGAGATAATCTTCATTCAGCTTTTCGCGGATCTCATAGATGCCCCAATAATCGCCATTCAGGTAAAGGTGACAGGGACGGTAAAGTTGATTATCAATATCCACATCCCGATCATCGAGCAGGAGGGCCGTCAAACCATCGCGAAACTGCACGCCACCTTCATTGTGCGTGTTATCGCTGCCGCCATTGCGCAGTAAAAATGATTTAAAGGTCGTCACGGAATAACCGGGGAAAAGAGCGTACTCCAGTTCGTCCGCACCATAGCCGCTACGCATGAAAATGGCAAACGATTTTTGCGGCAGCGTGCGCGTTGTCTTGCCGAACATCTTGATGCCCGCATTGACGCTCAAGCCGCGACCATCGGGCTCATACAGCTCGAGGTGCACCGGCCGCTCCCAGTCTTCCCAATAATTGGCCGGCGGCCCAATGGGATTGCTGGGATAGCCGCCCATGGCCGTGCCATTGCCGACGACATAGATGCCAATGTCGTCATCAAAAAGGTTGTCCGGATGCGTCGATATCGAGACCAGCGGGATGCCGCTCGTCACATCGACAAAATAGGTATAAGTGACCACAGCGCCGGCCAGTTTGCCCGTTTCGAAACAACGCGCTTTCAAGACGGTCGTCCGATTGATGGTGATGGGAGAAAGATAAGAGTGAGAGTTGATATTCGGATCCGCGCCGTTCGTCGTGTAGCGGATCAGGCTGCCGGCGGTAGACGAGGAGAGGGCGACTGCGAGGGGCTGGCTGTGCAATCCGCCAGGTGGCGAGATCAACGGTTCGGGCGCATAGCCGGCAGCCGGCGCGGCGTCGTTGGCCGCTCGCGGCGTCGGCCGGCTGTAAAAAGCCCATTGACCCGGATCAGCAGGCGTGCGTCCGTAGGAATGATCCACAGCAAGAGGGGGGACGGTGAGGTCATCGAGGATCCTGCCCGACGCGTCGGAGAGCAGAATGCGTTCACCCCTGGATTTGATCTTAAAGTTGGTGTGCAACGAGTTCGGCGTGCGGCGATTTTTGTCGGATGCAAACACGACGAGGAAAGCATTCGTGGCAAGAGAGATGTTGGGAAAAGTCCATTTGTGCGGTTCTTCGGCATCATCTGACAGTCCATAACCGTTCAGATTGATGGGTGAACCCGGATTATAGAGCTCGATCCAGTCGGGATAGTCATCATCCTCATCTGCGAGGATGGAGGCATTCAATGACATCACCTCGTTGATGAGCGGAGCTTGAGAAAAGCAGAGTGCAATCAATGAAATTGCCAGCATAAAGATTTTCATTTGCAAAACTCACATTTTCACATCGATCCATACCAGACGATGGTCGGATGCCTTCTCTGCCAGTTTATAGCTCTGCGGGTCGTCGTCCTCAAACGGCCAGAACACACCGCCGCCGACGATTTTGAGATCGACGCTAGGCAGAACATAATCGACGCGCACTTGCCGGCCACTGACATTTGCCATAGTTGCTCCCATGATGAACCAAAATACTGTTGTTTTCACGCAAGCCTCATTTTCATACGTGGCAATAATGGATATAAAGATATGAAAATATTTCTTACATTGTAAAAATATTTCGCGCCTGACTATTTTCGATTTATCGACTGCGTTTACGCGCCTTTATTTTCAATAGGTTGGCGACCTTGAAAATACGATAGTATGGCACAGATGTTGTCCCATTTTCTTTGGTACAATCTCATCAATCATGGAGGAAAAGCATGCGACACATTTTAACGCTGTTGTGTTTTGTTCTGCCGGCCGCACTCCTGACGCAGACAACTTTTAGCGCCGATGCCTACGAGCAATTTCTGCAGGATAACGCCAATATGACTGCACAGCAGATCTTGCAACGTCACCAACCTAGTATGCAGTATTATAATGATCGCAAAGATAAATTGCAAGTCGCTGATTATGCCTATCTCGATTCCGTGCAGATGAAATACGGGCTCACGGCTAATGAAATGGAAAAACTGCAGAAAAACCATTTTGTCGTCAGCGAACGGCTTTCTTTCGATTGTTTTGGGCGGGCTCTGCATGATATCTATCAAAAGGATTTGCCTGTCATGGTGACCAGCGATGCCATTTTGTACGCGTTGCATTTTTCCTATGATCGAATTCTCTTTGATATCGAGCGCACCATACTCGAAGCCAAATTGAAGCAAGTTCTTGACGGCCTGTATTCGAGTTTTGAAAAACTGCAAAGCGAATACGGCAGTGAGCATGTCTTGCAGGAGCCACTGCAGGACGTCGATCTCTACATCACCCTGGCAAAATCGCTGCTGGATGAACAAGTGTCGCCGCCGCATCATGCTGACAAGAGCGATGTCGACGCTTTGTGGAAAGCCATTGCCAATGAGCAAATGACTTTTATGCCGCTATTCTCCGAGCGCGCTCGCAAACTGGATTTCAGCCAGTTCACCGTTCGCGGCCACTATACGAACGAGTTCTGGGATATCGGCGGCAAGCGTACGCTGGGGAATTACTTCAAGGCCATGATGTGGCTCGGCCGCATGGATTTCTATCTGACACCGCCGCCGGTCGGCCCCGAGGAAATGCCATGGACGCGCGAAGAGATCAGTCGCATGATCGCCGGCTCGCTTTTGCTGAATGAGCTGCTCGATCTCGCCGGCGTTCGTGACGAACTGAACGAGATCGATGCCATCATCAACTTTATGGTCGGCGAGAGCGACAACCTGACGCCGGCGGAGTTGGCAGATGTGGTCGCTGAATTGACTATAACGCCGCTCTCCATCTACGACGAGACGGTCTACGATGAGCTGCAGAGCGAGCTCGTCTCCGAGGTCGTCTATGGCCAGCGCATCATGTCCGCTTTCTTCATCGTCGATCCTTTTGCCAACAAACCGGACGAGCTGCCCATTTCCTATCGCTTGAGCGGGCAACGGTTCATCATCGATTCCTACGTGCTGGCGAATGTGGTCTATGATCGGATCATCTTTGACAATTATAAAGTGTGGCGGCCGATGCCCGATCCGCTGGATGCGATGTTTGTGCTCGGCAACGACAATGCGCTGCCTCTTTTACAGGAGGAGATCGAAGAATACAAATATGCCTCGCAACTCGAAGCCTTGCGCTATCTTGTCGATGCCTACGATGCGGACTTTTGGGGCAACTCGCTCTACAACGTCTGGCTGCAGGGCATTCGCGCTCTCAATCCATCGGCGCAGGATGAGCACGCGCCCTATTTCATGCGGACCGTCGCCTGGCAGCAGCAAAAGCTGAACACCCAGTTGGCCTCCTGGGCACAGCTGCGGCACGACAACCTGCTCTACGCCAAACAGTCTTATACCGGCGGCACATCGTGCTCCTATCCGCACTCTTTTGTAGAGCCCTATCCCGATTTCTATCAACAGATCGCTGCCTTTGCCGAAAAGGCTGAAAACCAGCTCATCCCCCTGTTGCCGGATGGTTCCTGGGAAGCCAATCTTTTGAAAAGATTTTTTCCTCAAGTCAGGGAAGTGATGTTGAAACTCAAGGCATTGGCGCAAAAGGAATTGGCCGGACAACCTTTTGCTGAAGATGAGATTCAATGGCTAAAGACCATGCTGTTCATCGACGGCATGAGCGGCGCGCCGCCGTTCTCCGGCTGGTATTCCGATCTGTTTTATAAACTGGAGATGACAATGGATGGGCAATATGAAGGGCACGACTATCTCGTCGCCGATGTGCACACCCAGCCGACGGATCTGGGAGGCGCCGTTGTCGGCCGTGTTTTGCACGTCGGTGTCGGCGAGGTGAATCTCGGGCTCTTTCTCGCGCAATCGCCGTCCATGCAGTATCAGCCCATGGTTTTTGCCGGACCTGTGATGTCGTACTATGAAAAAATTACCGAGAACTTTAAGAGACATACGGACGAGGAATGGGCCGAGCTGGTGATCAAGAAACAGCTGCCGCCACGGCCCGATTGGGTCAATGTCTATTTGACGGATGAAAATGGCAATGCCCGATCGACTGGTCGCGAACTGCCCGGCATGGAATATGTGCAGACGGACGTGGATGACATCTCCCTGCCGGACAAGAGTTCCTTGTTGCAGAATTACCCGAATCCATTCAATCCAACGACATCCCTGCGCTATCAGATCAAAACGGCGGGGCAGGTCAAATTAGCGGTCTATAACACCCTGGGCGAAGAAATTGCCCTGCTGGTGAATGAGAGCCATGAGCCAGGTGAATATCGAGTTGAATGGAATGGCCGGGATTTTCCGACCGGACTTTATTTTGCTGTGCTCGAAGCCGGTCAGTTACGCAAAACGATAAAAATGATATTGGTAAAATAACCTCCTAAAATATACGAAAGCCTTCTTTCCTAATGGATTAGGGCTCAAGTCCTTTGTCGGGCTTAAGCCCTAAAACATTTCGCGGGACTGCATCAAAAGCCATAGTCGCAATGTCAAAATATTTATATTGTTATCCTTTGTGCTCTTTGCGTCCTCGGCGGTTAAAAATATGCTTTTGATACACCCCCGATCGTTCATATTTGACTCACTCATCAATGCTTTTTGGTTTACTTGCTACCTCGTACCCAGGCTCAGCCTGGGTACGCAATGGGCTCTGCGCAGATGTCTTGCTGCTGTTAATGATGCTCAGCATCGTAACTCCCAGAATTGCGCTAAAGGCTGATCACCTCAACGCCCTTTTTGATTTTCCAACTTTTGCTGGACTTTATTTTTAAATCTGATTATTTTACAAGTAGAGTAAAATGAACGGGAGCATAGTGGCAAAAACAGGGAAAAAGTTGTTATTTTTGTCCAAAGCACCGGCCTTTCTGGAACGGCAGGCGTTCTGGTTGACATTATTTGTCGCCATCCTGCTCTTACTTGCTTTTTATCACCAGTCGATTCTGCCGCAAGTGACGCAGCAAGCTCCCTATCTGCCAATTGACCGTTACACCTCCCTCGAACGTATACCACTTTGGAATCCGGCCATTTACAGCGGCATGCCCGTATGGGGAAATCCGCCCGATATCTCGCGAATCAATATCATTGATTCGGCACTTTTTTCTTTACTACAAGTTACGCGGCCGTTTGTACCGGATATCCATTTCTTTTATCTCTTGCTCAATTTATTGTTGTGCAGCGGATTCATGTATGGCTTTATGCGACAGCTCGGTATTCGGCCTGCGGCAGCGGCTTATACAGCGCTTCTGGTGCTTTTCATCCCGCAAATTGTGATCCATGTTGTCGACATTCAGTGGCTAAATATTTTGCCTTTCTGTCTGACGCCGGCCGTGCTTTATTACACCTTGCTGCTGCTGGAGCAACGCAGATTGTTATGGTTTGCGTTGGGTGCATTTTTTCTCACTTTTCAACTGCTGCGAGCCAGCGCCGAAGTCACCATTATGACGCTGGCGTTGATTCTTGTTTTATACATCGTCTATAGTCTGCACTGGCGCGTCAAAACTAAAGTCCGAACTTTTATGAGCCGCGGCGCCCTGTGCCTGGCGATGATCGGCCTGAGCTCCTTACTGGCAGCCTATGTCTACCTGCCGTTTTTAGAGTTCATCCGCTATATTATCTTGCCCGAAAACGCCCGGCCGTTCTCCTTTGACGATATTTTCCTGTGCGCTTATCCTTCTTTTAATGGCCAACTTGTCGATATGGAAACACGATTCATTCCGTATTTCGGCGTCATTGTCTTGTTTCTGGCCGGCTTTGCCATTTTGTTACGGCGAAACTGGCGAACGTTCTTATTGTTGAGCGCAAGCATCGGCTGCGTGGTCATCTCCTTATCCGGTCATTGGCGTCCGGCCATTTATGCAACTCCTTTCATTTTTCTCATTTTGGCCGGCATTGGATTAAACGCCCTGGTGAAATATCGCCATAAAGAGCATGCGCGCAAGAAAGCAAGATGGCTCGATGTTTATATGCTGATCGTTTGGGGAGTCTTTAGCGTCGGATTTATGATTTTTCTCATCAACAAGCCCGGCTATATGCATCATATTCTCGAACAAATGCCCTTGCTCACCTTGACCGATCAGAATATGCATTATCGGACGATGCTCCTGGAAGGCGCCATCGCTTTTGTTCTCATAAGCCTGGCTTTCCTGCTCATCAGATTGTATATTGATGAAAAGATTCATGTCGGGCTATTCTTTGTCTCTCTCCTTGCCCTCAGCCTGGGAGATTACATGATCGCCGACTATAGGCTGATGGCGGTTCGTAAAGAGCAGGCGCCGGAGCTGCCGGCCATTGTATCGGCGGAGCTAAAAAATGATAAAGACGTCTATAGAATCTTTTCGACGACCGAGCACTCGTTGGCAGAATATTTTTCCATACTGGGTGAAACCAGGTCGGTGCTGAAAACATATTATGCTTTTCTGGATCGAACGGGCTTGAATGAAACCGACGTGCGTGGCATGCGAAATCCCTTTTTTGCCAAATACACGCGACTGGTCGCGCGAGGCGACGACATCGTCGAGGAGCCAATCCCTGTCGATTATATTGATCCCGTTCGTCTGCAATTCGATCGCATGATGCTGGATTTACTGAATGTCAAGTACATCGTTTGCCAGTCCCCTATTCATGACGCCAATTATTTTTGCATATATGACAGCAGCTTTTTCGTTTACCGAAACAGTTCATTTTTGCCGCGCGCCTTTTTTGTTGATTCCGTTTTCGTATTGCCCGGTCGGCGAGCGATATTTGATGCAATGCAGACAGCCAACTATGATCCGCGTCAGCTCGCTTTCATAGAGCAATATCCGCCGTTTTCAGTCGGCAAATCAGATAGCAGCCGCCTCGAAATCACCTCTTTTCGTGCAGGCAGAATGACAATGGACGTTGATGTGAAACATCCTTCCATGCTCGTCTTGAGTGAGGTTTATCATCCTGTCGGTTGGCGTCTCTTCATCGATGATCAAAAAGCTGATTTGTATAAAACAAATTATTTTCTCATCTCTATGTTTTTACAGCCCGGCCAACATCGTATTCGCCTCGAATTTCAGCCAACCCTTTTCAGGCTCGGCGTCTCCATCAGCATTGTCAGCCTGGTCTTCTGGCTAGGCGCTTTTGTAACCGGAGTGATTTTCTATCTCCGTAAAAACAAACCCGGGACCAGATAAATGATCGCTTCTTTGAAAAGAACCATATATTTGCTCTCCGGCAGGCTGCGGGGCGCATTTTTTGTTCTTCTCACTTTGTCTGTCGTCGGCATTCTTCTCTACGGACAAAATATAGTCCGCGAGCTGCGCGACGAGTCTCGCGATATCGTCGAGTTTTATGTGAAAACCGTCGAGGGAATTGCCACAGCCGACATCGATGCTAAAGCCCTGGGGTGGGCCTTTACGAACATTAATGAAAAAATTGATTTTCCCATCATCATGACCGATCCCAATGGCATCCCGACCGGCTGGCGCGGCCTGGACATCGACTCGGAGGACAAATCACCGCAGGCGATTGAGGAAGTGAAAAAAATAATGTCGCGCATGAAACAGCAGACGCCGCCGGTTCCGATTTATTACAAGGATCCGACCACCGCAGAAGAAAGCATCCTGCAATATCTGTATTATGGAGAATCAAAAAATATCGTTCAACTCTCACTTTTACCCTATATCTCTTTGAGTATCATGGGACTGCTGGCTCTCATCGCCTTTGTTGGCTTTAACAGCATCAAAGCCAGTGAACAACGATTCATATGGGTTGGCATGGCGAAAGAGACCGCCCATCAGCTGGGCACGCCGGTGTCGTCTCTTTTGGGGTGGGTCGAAATGCTCAAAACAGGTCATGTGCAGAACAGTGACATGGCGACTATCGCTCAGGATATGCGAACGGATGTCGCCCGTCTGGAAAAGGTGGTTGCGCGGTTTTCGCAAATCGGCTCCCAATCCGATCTCAAGGTTCAGGATATTCTTCCCATCTTTCGCGATATCGCCGACTATTTCATTCGGCGCCTGCCACAAGCCGGCAAAGAGATAAAAATAGTCCAACACTACGACGCTGTTCCGCCCATCGCTGTCAACAGAGATTTATTCGAGTGGGCGATCGAGAATTTAATCAAAAATTCCATCGATGCCGTCAAACGGAAAAAGGGCATCATTGAAATTTCGACCGGCATGATAGATGACAGACGAGTTTATATTGACATCCGTGATAACGGCATTGGCATAACCGCCAAGAGAAAACAGGACATTTTCAAACCCGGCTATTCGACAAAAAAACGGGGATGGGGTCTGGGATTGAGCCTGGCGAAACGCATCATCGAAGAATATCATCATGGTCGACTTTATGTCAAGGAGAGTCACCTGGACGAAGGCACGACCATGCGCATCGAATTGGGTCATTGAGCGGATCAGAGCCAGCCGTTTTCGTGATACCAGCTTGCGGTTTTTTGCATTCCTTGTGCAAGTGTCGTGGTGGACTGAAAATCCAGCATTCGCCTGGCTTTTTCACTGCTGCACAACCAGGCAGGTTGTTTCATTTCCTCAAATTTGTCCCGAGTGATGAAAGGCGGCTTTTTTGTCAATCGTGAGCTCAACGCCGCGGCTATGGCAATCAGTTTGACAAGAGGCAGCGGAATATGCAGCAGGTGAGGCTGGACACCCATGGCCAGCGAGATTGCCCTGGCAAGATCGGCAAAAGTGACAACCTCATCCGAGGTCATGAAAAATATTTCGCCGGCTGCTTCTTTTTTCATAGCGGCGAGGAGCCCGGCAATGAGGTCGGATATATAAATGAGGCTCATTTTCTGTGTTCCGTCACCGATCATCGGCAGAAAGCCAAAACGGCAGCTCTTGAACAGCTTGAAAAAATCGCGATCGCGCGGCCCGTACACGCTGGGAGGACGAATGATCGTCGCATGACGGTCATGGGCAAATTCCAAAACAGCCTCTTCGGCCATCCTTTTGGACCGACCATAGCTGGAAATGGGATGAAGCGCCTCTTCCTCGCTCAGCGGCGTGCCCGCCATGCTGGGTCCTCCCGCTGCCTGACTGGAGACAAAGACGAATTTCTGCTGCGCGGGTCCTGAATTCTTGCATGCCTCGAGAAGATTCATCGTCGTAGTAAAATTACCGGCGATAAAATCCTCTTCCCTGTGGCCCCTGGTCACGCCGGCAAGATGGAAAACAACATCAACGTCGCGCACGGCCGGGGACAGCTGCGCCGGCGTGCGCAGGTCACCATAGTACAGCTCGACTTGCTTCTTTTGCAGCCATTGCAGATTGCTCGTCTGGCGCACCAGACATCTGACTTGATATCCCTCCTCGACGAGTTTCTCGACGAGAGAGGAGCCGATAAAGCCATTGCTGCCGGTGACGAATGCTCTCATGCCTGTCTCCTCAAAAAATGTAATATAAAATTTTTGCGGCATTTTCAACAGCTTTTTTGCGGCAAGAATTGGCTTGTGATTCGATGATATTATTATTAACATTCTGCGGGTGAGGCGAAAAAATGTAATATATAGGCATGAAATACTTTGATCAAAGCATAAAGATAACCACATCCATGCATCACGCTGTTCCCTCGCTCATCTTCACCGTCGACGACGATCTGCGAGCTTTACATTCATTTGATAGAACAACAATCATTAACGATGTCGAGCATATGATGCTGCAAATAAATGACGGTCATGACTTTGGCATCGAACTCGCACAGGAATGGGTGCACTATCTGGAATTATTGCTGCGCGGAAAAAAGCAGCAGCTCGCCGATCCCTACGCCGATATACGAAATTATCACGTTCGCTCATTTTCACAATCAAGGCCAGATTTGTGCCAGGACGATTCTCTATTCATTCTCGATGAAATGCCAAAAGAAATTATGCATTCGAGCAATGGTGACAAAGATTTGTTGCCCAAATCGCTTTTTGTCATGGCTCTTGGCGGCGCGGATACAACTTTTTACAAGAGACTCGATCATGAGCAAATGTTATCATTTGCCAGTGAGTTTTATGCCGCGGATGTCGTGGAGGTATTTGTCCGGCACAAGGTCGCGGATTTGATACCGCGCGGATTTGCTGCAAAAAAAAATGCCTCCGGCATGTCGATCACCAATGTCGAAAGCATGATCATGCAAGCCTATGCTGCCGGCATTCGGCATGTGGCAATCATTGCGAATGCAAAAACGTTTCTGCCGATTGAAGAATATCTTGCCACGAGATTTGGTAGTATTGATGATTTGACTATCCTCGTCGTGGCGCAGCCCCTGCTGCCACAGATGCAATTTTATCGCCAGACACATGAACTGGTCATTTCCGCAGAAAACGGCGGCTCGCCGGGAGGACATGGCCATGGTTTTAAATACTGCTTTTTGAATGATGCTGTGCAGAACCTCATCCGGCAACATGATTTGCATTTTTTTATTTTTGCCAATGGGGATAATTCGGTCGTCTTTAACTGGGGCGGTCAGCACTATGTCAAAGCTATCAGGAAAATGCAGCGTTTGAAAAAGGATCCGGCCAATGCCAATCTGCGCATTGGATTTTTTTTGGTGTGGGAATATTTGCGCAAAGGCGGATTTTGTTTTCTCTTGCAGGACAAGGATAGCGGCAAGATCATGCCGCAGATTTTTGAAGCAGAGCTGGCACGCAAGAGCGGCGCCGATATCAATCAGCTGATCAGTTCAAAAGGCGGTTACAACACAAACGTCGCCATCGGAATGATGCAGGATGTCCACAATCATCTGAAAAGCCTGCCAATGGCGCTGAAAGAAAAAAAACAGACTGATTTTATCAGCTACTCTCTCGAAGCCTCTCTCGCCACGGCCATGACGACCTTTCAAAGCAGCGATGGCGCCTCACACTTTGATAAAAAATCTTCCATGCATATCCTCGGCCCCAAAATAGCCACGTACCAGCATTGGAACCACATCGCTCTGCGAAAAAGGGATGACCTGTTTGCATTTCGTTCTTCGTTGTATAAAATAATAAAGTTGCATACAGCCTATGGCGACTATCCGGTGATCTGTACGGAGCGCGATGCAAGGGAGAAATATCCCGCCTTGGACGGCAACTGGGTGAATGCAAGCCTCCTGAACACCAAGGAATTTTTCGAGATTTTTGCCGACTCTTTTTTTGATATCGACAAGTTTTACGGGACACTTTGTATCGATCTGCTGCAAGCGGACGAAGAACCGCGCGGACGACTAGCGTTTCGCGGCACCATCACCCTACGCGGCGATGAAAAGGCGACACTTTATATTTCAGTTCCCCCGGGGGAATTCTGGATCATTCAAAATCAGCAGTTTATCATTGACCAAAAAGCGACGCCGGCGTCTTCGTCAATTATCATACAACGATGGGATGAAAAAAGGCGCACCTACAAGTGATCCTCATTTCTCCAATCCGACGATTCCCAGGCTGAACACCTCATCCAGCGTGTCCACCGGGAAAAACGTCATGCCATTTTGGGCGTTGTCGGGGATTTCCTCCAGGTCATCCTTGTTTTTTGCCGGCAGAATGACCTTTTTAATGCCGGCGCGCCGCGCCGCCAACATCTTTTCCTTGATGCCGCCGACGGGCAACACCTTGCCGCGCAGGGTAATCTCGCCGGTCATGGCTATGTCGTTGCGAACGACCTTGTTCAGCAGCAGGGAGAGCAGCGCTGTCGCGATGGTCACCCCGGCCGATGGGCCGTCCTTTGGTATGGCGCCGGCCGGCACATGAATATGAATGTCTTTTTTGGCGAAAAAGTCTTCTGCCAATTTATAATCGTCCGATCGCGATCGGATATAGGAGAGCGCTGCCTGTGCGGATTCTTTCATCACCTCGCCCAGCTGCCCGGTGAGAATCAGCCCCTTTGATCCCGGCATCTGCGACGCTTCGATGAACAGCACATCTCCACCGGTGGGCGTCCACGCCAAACCGGTCGCGACGCCACTTTGCGAAGTCCTCTCTTTGACCTCGGAATAGAATTTTTCCGGCCCCAAAAAAGTCGCCAGATTTTCAGCTTTGATGGACCATTTTTCCGTTTTGCCGGCGGCCACTTCTTTGGCCACCTTGCGACAGATCGTGGCAATTTGACGTTCCAGATTACGGACGCCCGCCTCACGCGTGTAACCTTGAATTATTTTTTTGACAGCATCTTTATGAAATGCAATATTTTTCTTTTTCAAGCCGTTTTCCTCGACCTGACGCGGAATAAGATAGGTCGCGGCGATTTGCGCTTTTTCTTCATCAATGTATCCCGGCAATTGAATCACCTCCATGCGATCGCGCAACGCCGACGGGATTGTATCCAGGATATTGGCAGTTGTGATGAACATCACTCTCGAGAGATCGAATGGCACATCGAGATAGTGATCCGAGAAGGAGAAATTCTGTTCCGGATCCAAAACTTCCAGCAGCGCTGATGATGGATCGCCGCGAAAATCCTGACCAATTTTATCGACTTCATCGAGCATGAAAATGGGATTGTTGCTGCCGGCATTTTTTATGCCCTGGATGATGCGCCCGGGCAATGCGCCAATATAGGTCCGGCGATGGCCGCGGATTTCCGCTTCATCGTGAACACCGCCGAGCGAGATGCGGACAAATTTCCGCCCCATAGCCCGCGCGATGGATCTCCCCAGAGAGGTTTTGCCCACTCCCGGAGGGCCGACGAAGCACAGAATGGGACCTCTGGAGTCCTTTTTGAGTTTGCGAACCGCCAAATACTCGACGATTCTTTCCTTGACTTTTTCCAGATCGTAATGATCGTCGTCCAATACCTTCTGGGCGGCTTCGATATCAAGGTTATCCGCGGTTGATATGGCCCAGGGCAGAGCAATCATCCAGTCGAGATAGGTGCGCGAAACAGTGTATTCCGCCGCGCCGGGCTGCATTTTGGACAGTCTGTCCAGCTCGCGTCGCGCTTCCTTTTCCGCCTCTTCGGGCATATTGGCGTTTTTCAGTTTTTCCGCCAGCTCTTCAATCTCCATTGACCGCTCGTCGCCGACGCCGAGTTCCTTTTGAATGGCGCGGAGCTGTTCACGCAAAAAATACTCCCGTTGGTTCTTGCCCAGCTCGGTTTGAACCTGATCCTGAATTTTCGATCCCATTTCGAGCACTTCGAGTTCACGGCTGACAAAGATGGTCAATTTTTCCAGCCGTTGTTTGATGTCAATGGCTTCGATGATTTGCTGTTTTTCAGCGACGGTCAGGTTCAAATTCGACGCCACCAGATCGGCCAATTTGCCGGGATGACTGGTATTGACGACAACTACCTGCAGCTCGTCGGGCAGCTGCGGCACCAGTGATACGACTTTTTGAAATTGAATGGCGACATTTCGTTTCAGCGCTTCCAATTCGGTGGTGTTGTCGAAAGTATCAGACAGCGCCCTGATCTTGTATTTGAGATAGGGCTCACTCTGGGACTGTTTCAGCAATTTCATCCGGGTAATCCCCTGAATGAGGATCCGCAGAGAGCCGTCCGGAAATTTCAGCATTCGCAAGATGATGGCAGCCACACCATAGTGATAGATATCGGCGTCAGTGGGATTTTCATTTTCAGCCTGTTTTTGCGCGACCAGGCCCAATATTCTCGAACCGGCGATGACGTCATTGATGAGCTGCACCGATTTATCGCGCGCCACCACCAGCGGCGTGACGATATTGGGAAACGCCACGGTGTCGCGCAGCGGAAGGATCGGCAACTCGGACGGAATTTTGGTATCATCAGATGTGCTTTGATCCAGGGCAAATTCAAAATTGGACTCGTCCATCAACTGCTCCTCATTTTAGCTTTTCGTTTTTCGCTCCGGCTCAAGAACGATGGGTATTTCCACAGGATGACTTTGTTTTGATATTCTGATCTCAAGTATCCCGTCTTGCAGGGAGGCGCTGATTTCGTTGTGTTCCATGGTCGCCGGCAAGGAAATGACCTTGCAAAAATCGCCGCAGTGTATTTCCATCTGATGAAAATAGAGGCCATGTTGATCGTGCATCCCCCGGCGAATGCCGTGTATATGCAACTTGCCATCTTTCACCTTGATGGATATCTGTTCACGAGAAACATTGGCGAGCTCCAGGCAGATGATGACCTCCGTCTCGGTCTCGAAAATGTCCGTATTGGGCACCCAATTCCCGACGCATACATCATCCACATCATTATAGAAAAGAGGCCGCGCTGCCGTCCCTCGGCGAGGCGCCATATCGGCCAGATCTCTGAACACTCTGATAATATGTGCTGCCAAAGTAATTCTCTCCTGTTGATTGAATCGCGCAGATGATCCTTATGCCAGAACGACTGGCGAGTTTCATTTTATTTCATCTTTTTGATCTTGGCTAATTTGTCGTTTTCTCCCAGGATCATCAGAACACTGGTATCCTTGATCATGTGTCCCGGATCCGGCACAAAGACAATTTCTTCGGGGACGACTTCTTTGATGATCAGCACCAGCACCCCGTATCGTCGGCGCAGATCGAGTTCGCCCAGTGTACGACCGATAAACTCTCGTGGCGGAGCCATTTCGATGATGCTGATCTGGTCGCTCAACTCTATTGAATCCAGAATATATTCACTTTCAAGAATTTTCGCCAGCCGATAGGCCTGGTCGCGCTCCGGAAAGACAACGCGATTGGCGCCGATGATGTTGAGTATTTTTCCATGATCCTCTGTCAATGCTTTGGCAATGATATTAGGCACCTTGAGCTCCCGCAGGTAGAGCGTGACAAGCACACTCGCATCCATCTCATCTCCCAAACTGACAATGACGCCATCCATGTCAGCCAGGCCGATGTTGGCCAGCGTTTCTTTGTCCGTGGCATCGGCGATAATGGCCTTTTCGACAAATGATTTTACTCGTTCGACGCGATCTTCGTTCCGGTCAATGACGATGATTTGATGACCGCTCGACGCCAACGCTTTGGCCAGAAAATGACCAAAACTGCTCAGTCCGATGATAGCAAATGATTTCATGGTTTTATCTTTGTATTTTAACCGACCCAGACATTGTCTTCGGCGTATCTTATATTTTTCGTGTGAACGCCGGCCAATGCCAGAATCAATGTGATCGGGCCGACGCGTCCGATGTACATCAAAAGGATGATCACAATTTTGCCGACAAGCGACAGCATCGGCGTGAGCCCCATACTGAGTCCCACCGTGCCTAGTGCAGAGATTGTCTCGAAAATGACCTCGATAAACAGAACCCGCTGCGGGATGAGGGGACGAGACAAGCTTTCGGCGATCAGCAACGCGAGGCACATGACACAGATGACGACCATAGCGGATGCCGCGATGCCGATGGCATTGGATATCGTCGTATCGGGAAGGCCGCGTTTAAAGAGCTGCACCTGTTTCTGATTCCGCATGCGGGCATAGATCATCATGAGAATGACGGCAAAAGTCGTCGTCTTTATGCCGCCGCCACAGGAGCCGGGAGAGGCGCCGATGATCATCAAAATGAGTAAAATAAACAGCGAACCATTCGTCAGTGTTGAGATATCGAGCGTATTAAAACCCGCTGTACGGGCAGTGACCGATTGAAAGAGCGCCGCCCACGCTTTTTCGGTCATCGACATGCCTTTCAAAGCAAATTGCCACTCCAGCAGCAGCAGAGCGATGAATCCTGCGCTGATGAGGATGAGTGTGATCCGAATGACGAGTCGAGTGTGCAGGCTCGCAGCGTGCATCTTGTTCCTGCGTTTGATAAAGTTCTTTAAATCAAAAAGAACCCAGAAACCGAGACCGCCCGAGATGATCAGGACCATGATAGCGATATTGATGATGACATCTCCACGATAGTCAATGAGGCTGGTTTCGAAAAGACTGAATCCAGCATTACAAAACGCTGAAATTGAATGAAAAATGCCCAAATAGATGGCCTTGCCGGCAGCATAATCCTGGGCGAATCGCCAGGACAGCACGATTGCGCCGACACTTTCGAGAATGAACGTGAGAGCGATAGCCGCTAACAACAACTGGGAGAGAGATTTTCTGGCTGTGCCAGTGAGACTCTGCTCAAGAACCTGGCGATCCCAAATGCCCAGCCGTCGAGCGATGAGCAGTACAACGAAGGAAGTAAAAGTCATGGTGCCAAGACCGCCGATCTGAATCAGGCAGAGAATGATCATCTGGCCGAAAGTGGTCCAGTATGAATTTGTGTCAACCACGATGAGACCGGTGACGCAGGTCGCCGATGCTGCTGTGAACAAGGCATCTATAAATCGAATATGTCCTGTCTTCGAACTGATCGGCAGGGACAGCAAAGCTGATCCAAGCAAGATGACAAGTACAAAACTGAATGCCAGACCTGCTTGTGGAGAGAGCGCGCTCAGATATCCTTTTTTGATAGCCAATGTTAAAAACCGCCAAATGAAGTGCAAAATTAAAATATAAAAATTTAACACTTTAAACGATAAAAGCAAAGGTTGTTACGGTCATATCCATTGAAAACAATGAAATTATATTTGCTGGGCGTCTGTTGTACCTTTCGGTTATCATGAAACATAATTATCGGGTGTCAGGAGATGAAACAAACTGTGACGGTGTTTTGGTTTCGTCGTGACTTGCGGCTGCACGATCATGCCGGATTGCATTCTGCATTGCGCGACGATCATCCTGTCGTGCCGCTATTCATTTTTGATCAGGATATTCTGATAAAGCTGCGGGATAAAAGTGACAGGCGCGTTGAATTCATTCACCGTGAGCTCCGCGCACTGCAGGAGCTACTAAAGTCATACGGATCGACGCTGCTCATCCGACATGGCAGGCCGGCGGATGTGTGGCGGCAATTGATCGCTCAATTTGATATTGCCCTGGTGTATGCCAACGAAGACTATGAGCCCTATGCCATCAACCGAGATCAAGAGATTGCCGCCATTCTCGAATCACATGCCATTCATTTTTACCTCGTGAAAGATCAAGTCATTTTTGCCAGGGATGACATCCTCAAAGCCAATAATGAGCCCTATACAGTGTTCACGCATTATAAAAATGCCTGGAAGAAAAAATTGTTCGAGGGCAATGGCAAGGCTGTTGAATATCCGGTGAAACCGTATGCGCACAATTTTTGGCAGACCTCACCGCAGCCAATGCCATCCTTGCAGGAGATCGGCTTCAGCTCGGGCGGGACGATCTTTCCTCCCAAAGATGTCAGCGATGAGATCATCGGTAAATATCATCAACAGCGCGATATCCCATCCCTTGCGGGAACATCGCGGCTTGGCGTGCATGTGCGCTTCGGCACTGTGAGCATTCGCGATCTCGTCAGGCGCGCCTTGCGGCTGAACGAAACATGGCTCGATGAACTCATCTGGCGCGAGTTTTTCATGATGATCCTCTACCATTTCCCGCATGTCGAAAGTCGTTCCTTTCGTCACAAATATGATAATATTGAGTGGCGCAATGACAGAGAAGAGTTCGACATCTGGTGCAATGGTCAGACCGGTTTCCCGCTGGTCGACGCCGGCATGCGAGAATTGAACGAAACCGGTTTCATGCACAATCGCGTCCGAATGGTGACGGCGAGCTTTCTCACCAAACACCTCCTCATAGACTGGCGATGGGGCGAACGCTATTTTGCTGAAAAATTGCTCGATTACGATCTTGCCGCCAACAATGGCAACTGGCAGTGGGCGGCGGGCATCGGCTGCGATGCGGCGCCTTACTTTCGCGTCTTTAATCCCACTGCGCAGATGGCAAAATATGATGCTGATTTGAAATATGTTAAAAAATGGCTGCATGAGTTCGGCACAGATGGCTATCCGGAGCCTATGGTCGATCACACATTTGCCAGACGACGGGCGATTGAAGTTTATGCAAAGGCAGTTAAAATTGTAAACTAGATAGATTTTGCTGAAATTTAATCGTATCCTTTCGTTGTTATCTTCATCAAAAATAAAATGTTGAAGATAAACAAAAATGGCGAAATAATGATGAAAAATGGCATGATAATATTCACCCTTGTCCTGTTGAGCACTGCAGGACGGACGATGACATCTGATGCCGAGACCCAGTGGCAGCGCGCCCGACAGCTTTACTATAAAGGCCTGCAGAGCAAGGCTGCTCTCGAAGAGGCCATTGACTTGTTTAGCCAGCTGGAAAAGCACTCTGATAAAACGGGCGTCGTGAAAGCCTACCTCGGTTCATTGACGGCGCTGCAGGCGCAATATACGCCCTGGCCGCATAAAAAAGTAAAGTACGCGAATGAAGGTCTGAAAATAATGGATGACGGACTAGAAAAAGACCCGGATGATCTCGAAGCGCTCTTTATTCATGGAACGACGTCCTATTTTTTACCGTTCTTTTTCAATCGTCGTGATAGCGCAAATGAGAGTTTCAAACGCATCCTCAAGCTTTTGCCGCAGCGTTTCGCTGAACAAGATCCAGATATGCTATTGAACACACTCAATTTCATCCTGGAAAAAGCCGATCTCAATGACCAGGAGCGACATGCGGCCGAGCAACTGAAAAGCAAAATAGACATGTGATGAAAAGCGAATACCTGCTGTTGAATGTCATCATTTTGTCCGGTCCCATGATACTCAGTTTCGATCGTCGCGTGCGCTATGTCAGAAACTGGCACTGGGCTTTTGCTGCTGCGGTCGCTACACTGATCCCTTTCATCATCTGGGATTCGCTGGTGTCGGGCAGACACTGGTGGTTCAATCAGGAGTACACTCTGGATTTTCGAATCATGGGATTGCCGCCCGGCGAGTGGCTGTTTTTCATCACCGTGCCGTTCGCTTGTCTCTTCATCTGGGAGATTATCACCTATTTTCACACCGGTCATGCAATAAGAGTCATTGATCGTCTCCGACTGGTGTGGCTGTTGATCATTCCGCTTGGCGTGTGGATCGCCCTCGCGGGCAAAGAATACACCGGCATCGTTCTCCTCGTTTTTTCTCTCGTAATGCTGCTGGATAAATTTTTAAAAACCAATATTACATTGGACGGGCGTTATTACACTTTTTTGGCCATCCAGATCGCGCTCATGCTGATATTCAACGGCTATCTTACGGCCAGACCGGTGGTGCTTTACGATCCAAGCTATCAATTGAATTTCCGAATTTTCACCATTCCGATCGAAGATTTCATTTACGGTATTTCGCATGTGACACTTACCATCATCATCTATACAAAAATGAAGGACTGCGGCCGTGGCTAAGGTCGCTGTCATCGGCGGCGGCCTCGGCGGTCTGAGCGGTGCCATTCGCCTGGCGAAGATGGGTTACGATGTCGAGTTGTTCGAAAAAAACGACCGACTCGGCGGCAAGATGAATGAGCAGCACCTTGGCGACTATCGTTTTGACAATGGACCATCACTTATCACCATGCCTTTTATCATCGAGCAGCTTTTCGAGTTCGCGGGAGTGCGGCGACGCGATTATTTTGACTTTATGCCCGTCGAGCCCATCTGCCGTTATTTTTTCCCGGACGGCTCCACCTTCAACGCCCATGCCGATCGTGGCAGGATGATCGATGAGTTGCAGTCATTTGCGCCCGCAGAAGTTCATGCTTTTGAAAAATTCATGGCGTATGCCAAGTGCATCTATGACATCACCACCGATGTTTTTGTCCTTCATTCCATTCACGAGCTCTCGGACATCATGACGTGGAGGACAGCGGCCAAACTGCTGCGGATCGGCCAGATCGATGCCTTTCGCACTGTCCATCGGGCTGTCAGTCATTTTTTCCGCGACAAAAGGCTGGTGCAGATTTTCGACCGCTATCCGACCTATAACGGCAGCGATCCCTTTCAGGCGCCCGCCACGCTCAACACCATTCCCTATGTCGAACACGGGCTTGGCGGTTTTTATATCAGAGGCGGCCTCTACCGGCTCGTCGAGGCGCTGGCCCAGGTGGCGCAGGGACTGGGCGTCACCCTGCAGACCTCGATGCCGGTGGAAAAGATCCTCCATCGTGAAAAAAAGATCCGCGGCTTGAAGGTGAACGGCACCATACGGGCGTTCGACGCTGTTTTGTGCAACGCCGATGTCGTCGAATCCTTCAACACCCTGATAGAGGGTCATGAGCGCATGCGCGACCGGCTCAACGCCTTTGAGCCCTCTCTCTCGGGAATGGTGTTCCTGTGGGGGGTGAAGCGAAAATCTGCCCGCCTGGCCCATCACAATATTTTCTTTGCGGAAAATTACCAGCGCGAATTTCGGCAAATTTTTGCCGATCGCACGCCGCCCGATGATCCGACAGTGTACCTTGCCATCACCAGCAAAGCGGACGCGGAGCACGCGCCGGCCGATGGGGAAAACTGGTTCGTGCTCATCAATATGCCCTGTTTGACAGAGGAGCAGAACTGGTCCGCGGCCGTCGAAAAGACACGCGACATCGTCCTGAGCAAGCTGAAACAGCATGGATTGGATATCAGCGAACAAATCGAGCAGGAGCAGGTGTACACTCCACAAGATTTTCATCGCCTTTATGGCAGCAACAGAGGCAGCATCTACGGCATCTCGTCGAATGATCGCAGGATGGCATTCCGCCGGCCGGCCAATCGATGCAAAAGACTGGCGGGCCTCTATTTTGCCGGCGGCTCGTCGCATCCGGGCGGCGGCGTGCCGCTGGTCATACAATCCGGCAAGATCGCCGCAGAGTTAATCAGCACGCATATGAAATGAGCAAGCAGCAAAAGACCGCAGGCTCTTTGAATGTGCGCTTTTGCAGCTTTTTCTCGAAGAGGAGAATTTGGAATGAAAAAACTGGTTGTCATCGGCGCCGGATTTGGCGGCCTCGCCGTCGCCATCCGTCTGCAGGCTGCAGGATATGCGGTCACCGTATTGGAAAAGAACCGGCATGTCGGCGGACACGCCTATCCGTTGGAGAAGAACGGCTATAAATTTGACATGGGCCCGTCGCTGATCACCGCGCCGCCGGTGATCGAGGAGATTTTCAATGTCGCGGGCAAAAAACTGTCTGATTATCTGGATCTCATTCCGCTCGATCCATATTATCGCATCTATTTTCACGACCAGACCTGTTTCGATTACTCGCCCGATTCGGATGCGATGAAAAAGCAGATGGCCGCGTTCAACAAGCGCGATGCCGACAATTATGATAAATTTATAGCAGCGTCAAAAAGAATTCACGATGCGGTGATGGTGGAAAAGCTCGGCGCGCAGCCGTTCATGAAATGGCGCACCATGCTCTCCTTTGCACCGCGCGCGCTGACCATGGGGGCTCTGAAAACATCCTATCAATTCGCCAGCGGCTTTTTCAAAGATTTTCGCCACCGGTTCATTTTTTCATTTCACCCGCTTTTCATCGGCGGCAATCCCTTCAAATCGCCGGCTGTCTATCAAATGATTCCCTATCTTGAAAAAGAGCAGGGCGTCTGGTTCACTCAAGGCGGCATGACGTCGCTGGTGCAGGCATTTCGACAGCTGCTGGAGGATATCGGCGGCCAGGTAGTCACCGAAGCGGAAGTGACTCAAATCGCCGTCAATGATGGAGTGGCCGGCGGGGTGTACGTCGGCGAGCGATTCTACCCGGCGGATGCGGTCGTCTCCAACGCCGATTTTCTCCACACTTGCAAAGATCTGCTGCCCGCCACAGCAAGAAAGAAATGGACGGACAGGCGGCTCGATAAAATTTCCTACGGCATGAGCGCCTTTTTGCTCTATCTGGGCGTGCGCAAGCAGTTTCCGCAGCTCAAGCATCACACGCTCATTCTTTCCGAACGCTACCGACCGCTCATCGAGGATATTTTTATAAAAAAAATTTTGCCGGATGATTTTTCCATGTATCTGCACGTCCCCACCCGCACGGATGCCGGCATGGCGCCGGCCGGCTGTGAAAGCATGTATGTGCTCGTGCCGGTGGCCAATCTGCAGAGCGGCATCGATTGGCAAAAGCAGGGCGAGCTGTTTAAAAATCGCATTCTCGGTTTTCTCGAAAATCACTTCGGACTGGCTGGACTGCTGGAAAACCTCGAGGTGTGCGAGATGTTCACGCCCGAGGATTTTCTCCACAAGAATAACAACTATTACGGCAGCGCCTGGGGCGTGGAGCCGAAACTGACCCAAACGGCGATCTTGCGCCCGCACAACCGCAACGAAGATGTGCCGAATCTCTATCTGGTCGGCGCCAGCACCCATCCCGGGGCTGGCCTGCCCGGCGTGATGATGACGGCCGAGACCACGGCGGCAGTGATACAGGAGGATATGCCGATTTGAGTTTTTGAGATTTTTGTTAAATGATTTTTAACGCAAAACCGCAGGACGCAAAGACAACGCAGAGAGAACAATGGACACATAACAATGAAGAGGGAAGAATAATGCAGATGGCGAGAATAAATGGTGAGGTAATCAATGTGGCGATAAAATTTTATATACATCATTATGCAGCCCAAATAATACCATTGTGTATCCTAAAGCTGCAATTAAATGCTTATTGACCACAACGGGCTCGAAGAACAAGAGCGATTTGATATTTTTTTTCAGTGTTTTATCCGTTTTACAAATCTGCAACATCGTGTTTTTTTAGCAAAGTTTTTCAAAGGATAAATAACTCGATCGTTCGGCATATCCATGCCCCTTACGGGATGTGCCGGACGGGAAATTTACACGGACATTCGTCCGAGTGGGATAAATATCCCGCTCTATTGTTCGCCCAGGACGGATGTCCTGGGCCCGTGCTCATTTGGTTGCGGCCAAAGGCCAAGTTCTCCGCGGTTCTGCCTTCAGATCAATACCAACAGCAGCAAACGGTCGGGAGATCACTGATGATCAAAGCTTCTATTTCGCCACTGCATGAGGCGATCTTTTCTCCATATATCCGACATTTATTGAAAAAGCATTTTAATGCCATTCACTTGTTGGGCGCTGTCCCGGCTTTTGCCGATTACTCCATATTGCTGCTACCTAACCACTCGAGCTGGTGGGATGGTTTTTTCATTCATTTTCTCAAAGTCAAGATTCTGAAGCGGCCGACCTATTTGATGATGTTGGAAGAACAATTATCAAAGAATCGCTTTTTTTCACATGTTGGTGCTTATTCCATAAATCCGTCATCAGCGCGCAGCAATCTGCAGTCACTTTCTTATAGTCGCGACTTGTTACAGCGAGCGGATAAACCGGTTGTCTGCATATTTCCCCAAGGCGAATTGCTGCCATGGAGCGTTCGTCCCTTGGGCTACAAGCGCGGCATTGACCTCATTTTGCGCAAAATGACCGTGCCGCTCAATCGGTGTCAAGTCGCATTCAAATGCGAATTCCTGGCGGCGCAGCGTGCCGATGTGTTCGTAAAATTTGCTGACAATCACGTAGTCGAACCTGGTAAACGCCTGGATATATTTGGTCTGGAAAAAGAGCATGCACAGCTTTTGGACTCCGTGAATTCAGAAATCGGCCATGGTGTTCAGGGCCACATTTTATTGGCAGGAAAGAAATCCGTGAACGAATCCTTTGAGGCGCTGCGTCGAAAAATCGGCTTTTTGCGAGGTGAAAAGTGATAATCATTTTGTATGGCATTCATTTTATTCTGGCAGCTTTATTGATAGTGACGCTGACGAACGCAATGACCGCACCGTTGGTGAAAAGAGGGCCTAGGCCGGCAAAACGGCCACTCGTGTCCATACTCATACCGGCGCGCAATGAGGCGAAGAATATCGGCAGGGCGCTGTCGACACTGATCGCCCAGACCTATGAGAATCTGGAAATCATCGTCCTGGATGATTTTTCCGATGATGAAACGGCTGATGTTGTGCAATTGTTTCAACAGCAAGATGAGCGCATCCGGCTGGTCCGCGGCGCCGAGCTGCCCGAATCCTGGACTGGCAAGAACTGGGCCTGTTTTCAGCTCAGCCGGCAGGCGCGCGGTGACTATTTTATTTTCACTGATGCGGATAATTACTATGCTGACGACGCTGTCGAAAAGACCATCGGCTGGATGCAAAGGCTCGACCTGACGCTTTTCTCCGCTTTTCCGCAGCAGATCACCAGAACACTGGGCGAAAAGCTGGTGGTGCCGGTGTTCGATACGTTTGTCTATTCGCTGCTGCCTTTATGGCTGACCTATTATGTCAGGTTTCCCTCTCTTGCCGCTGCCAACGGTCAATGGATGGCTTTCACCAGAGACGGTTACCAGCGCCTCGGCGGTCACGAGTCGGTGAAGGGTCAGATCGTCGAAGACACCGAACTGGCGCGTCTGGCGAAGAGAAAGGGTGAAAAAGTCATCACCGCCGCCGGGCGGGATGCCATATTTGCCCGCATGTATCGCTCGTGGTCAGAGGTCTATCACGGATTTGCTAAAAACGCCTTTGGCCTCATGGGCTACCAGACGGTGCCTTTTTTATTGCTTGAATTGATGCTGTTCGCTGTTTATATTTTACCCTGGTTCCTCCTCTGGTTCGCGCCGTTGCGCATGTGGACCGTCAGCGCCATCCTGTTGGGCATGGTGATTCGCTTGATCATGGCGTTGAAATACAGACAGCCGATCCTGGTGAGCACGCTGTTGAATGCGCTCTCCATCGGCGCCACGCTGTACGTCGGGCTCGGCTCTTTTTTTGGCTACCGGCGCGGCAGCATTCAATGGAAAGGTCGACAGATTCCATTTCGACGAGATCGATCGAGAACAAGGTGAGAATGCCGGCGTGCGGGGTGCTTGACGTTTCGAGCTCAACTGGGGCAGCCCGCATAAAATGGAATGAAAACAGTTGCGGCCACAATGAAGCGACCGCTGTCGAGAATTGAAATGTCCCGAAGAGAAAAAATTGAAATTTTCCTTCTCTACCTGCTCCTCATCGCCGGTGGATTGTGGCACCTGTTGGGCGTGCTGGGGCGGTTGATGCGCTGGTCCGCGGCGCCGATACTGATCGGGCTGGCGCTCTATCTCGCCTGGAAGATGCGAGGCGTCAACCGCGACAGGCACAGGCGTTTTCTGTTGTGGGGCGGCATGGTGCTGTTCGGCGGTTTTCTTTTTGAAGCAATCGGCGTCAAGACCGGCTGGATTTTCGGCCGTTACACCTATGGGAACGTCTTGCAGCCGCAACTTTTTGGCGTGCCGGTCGCTATCGGCTTTGCCTGGCTCGGCATTCAGATCAGCTCGCTGGGCCTGGCGCAATGGATCGTCAAAGAGAAAATTGATATTTATGTGCTCGCCATGCTGACCGCCATTTTCATGGTGCTGTTTGATCTGCTCATGGAGCCGGCCGCCATTTATCTTGGTTACTGGAAGTGGGAAAATCTGCTGCCGCCGTTGCAGAACTATCTGGGCTGGTTCGTCATCGCCCTGCTGTTTTCGATGACCGGCGCCCGGTGGCATCTTTTTCACAAGCCGCTGCCGCCGTTCGTTTTTCACGCCTACATTGCTCAGGCCCTCTACTTTATGCTCATTTTCGTTAAGTCGGTCACATAAAAATGCAAAAACAAATCGGACTTTACATCGCCCTCATCATTCTGCTCACCTGGGCATTTTCGCTGGTTTATTTTTTAAGTCTGGATCTTGGCGGCCGGCCGTGGATGGCGGCGCCGGGCATGCTGTGGCTCACTTTTCTCTATACCGGCCTGTTCATCACCGCGCACGACGCCATTCATGGCGCCATTCTCCCCGGCAGACACAAATGGAATGGAGCGATCGGCGCCTTCTGTCTGTTCGTCTATGCGCTGTTTCCCTACAACAAGATACGGCGCAACCATTTTGACCATCATCGCTATCCCGGCTCTCTGAAGGATCCGGACTATCATGATGGCGTGCGCACCGGATTCTGGTCGTGGTACCTGCATTTTTTAAGCGGTTACATCACCTGGTGGCAGATTTTGGGCATGGCGCTGATCTTTAACATTCTGCACCATCTTTTGCACATCCCGGTCGCCAATCTGCTGCTCTTCTGGGCAGCGCCATCGCTGCTCAGCACGTTGCAGCTCTTTTATTTTGGCACCTATCTGCCGCATCGCGAGCCGCTGGGCGGTTACGATAACCGCCATCACGCTAGAAGTAATGACTATTCGGTCTTTTGGTCTTTTTTGAGCTGCTATCACTTTGGCTATCACTGGGAGCATCACGAGTATCCGGGGACGCCGTGGTGGCGGTTGCCGGAGAAAAGGCAAAATTGAGTCGAGTTGAATTTTTATTTCACCAAAACCAGCTTCTGTATCGCCATAAAGCCACTCGATGTTTTTAAGCGATAAAAATAAACGCCAGCCGCCACATCCTGTCCGCTCCATACCACACGGTGCTCGCCCGCTTCTTTTTGTCCATCTACTAAGGTGGTCACTTTCTTGCCGAGAAGATCGTAAATGTCCAGCGTGATATGCGCGAGATACGGCAGTGAGTATTCAATGGTTGTCTGCGCATTGAACGGATTGGGGTAATTTTGCTTCAGTTCATATGAAAGTGGCGCCACTGTTTGTGCGGCTGAAACATCACTGGAAATGTCGTCCGCACCAGGGGAGCCATGCACATATTCGGAACCTCGCCAGCTCGATGGTAAATTCGGATCTTCGTTTGGCTCGTAACCGTGCGAGACGAGCGAATGACCATCCGTATCCGGCGTCGTTGGCCAGGGGAGTTTATCATTATAGCGAATGGAAAAAATCGTATCACCAACGGCATTCACCAGCGTCAGGCGTTCACCTGCATTATCGAGCTGACCGAGATACTCGCCAAACGGCGCAAAGCCGTACCGTTGTTCAAAGGCGGCGGCGTTGGAAGCCAGAACAATGAACTGTCCGGCTTGAATAGTGTGATTCGCAAAGGTGAATTCGACTCCAGCCGTAAAATGCAGCATGGTCAAGTTTAACGACGCCCTGCCGCAGTTTTTTATCTCCAGAAATTCAAATTCTCGGCCGTCAATATCACCTTCATCCAGAGGGTGGTAGTGAATTTCGGTGACTTTGAGCTGATACAGCGGCTGAGTTTTGGTTACAACCACTTTGTGCAAGGCGCTCCACGTATCACCATCTTGTACACGCGCCTGAATGATGAGCGTTGATCCGACATTGAATTCGACCCGATCCGTATCGGCTATCGCCAAACCAGATACAGCTCCACCAACAAGTCGCGGATCCGAACCATCCAGCGTATAATAAATTTGGCCGGTCTTGTTTGGATTGACCATTTCAAATGAGACATCAGCGGGAATCTCCATCGCTGCAACTGTTACCTCTACACCATCGCTTAAAAATATTGGCGGATCAATTGTAGGGTAGAGATGACCGCGTACAAGCTGTCCCAGCACAATATCTGTTCGAACCGGGAAAAAATTATCGACGATATCATCAACAGCGGGCAGCCAGTCGTCATCTTTTGTACGCGGTTTGCGGATTTTTGCATCGCCCCAGCGCGCCGACTCGGCGATAATTGCCTCATCAATTTCCTCCGCGCGCTTCATGAATGTATCCATACAATATTTCGGTCGAAAAACGCCCTCATTAAAAAACTGCGAGTAGACATGATCGGCAAAACGCATACGATATTCCGAATTCTCGGTTAATTTATAATGCAGCCATTGCGGATGAAATTTATTGAAACTGGTGACGATCATCTGCAAACCATCCGTTCGGGTGCCAATATTGACTCGATCCTCTTCGATACCTTCACATGGAGAAATTGGCTCGGTTAATAACGTGTGCTCCGCATCATGCGCAAAAAAGATAAAGCCATCCTGACGATTATGATTGTAAATCGCGTAAAAATTGTTTGGCACTTTGTGTTGCAGGAACTTTGATACTGGCGCATCAAAATTGCCGGCGTAAAAGATGATCATCATGTAATCAATTAAATTATCAATATTGACGAGGCATTTCGAATTTAGTACTCTATTCCCATTGCTATCCATGCCCTGGAGTTGGAAATATTTTTCGTTCGATGCGAATCCTTCTCGACATATGTTCCAAACCTCTTCCCAGGCGTCAATGGTGCCATCGGTTACTTCAATATCGTAACGGCCACCGGTGACATCCACTTTGACAACGTCGTAATCATCTTTGGAGCCACCAAAATATGACGCGGCAAAACGAGCTTCCGGGCGTTCTTGTGTCTGAAACAGACCCCAATAGACGCCGTTCACATACAGGTGATAATATCGGCTGCGGGTATATGGTTGACCCATATCTCGTTGAATGTCCCGTGAAAAAACATCCCGGTTCATCGTATTCCAGGCGCCGGTGTCGCCACCCTGATAGCTCCACGAATAGTTCATGCTCGTTCGCAGATCGATTTTATCATACTCGTTCACTCCCTCATCTCCAAAGAGCGGATAGTCCAGCTTGGCATCGCCATATTCCTCGCGGAAGAAAATGCGAAAGGCGTGTTTCGGGCAATTGCTGTTGCGGCTGTAGCCACCGCGAATACGGATGCCGCAGTTCACTTGAAAACCTTCCTGCCTGTCGGGATAAATCAGCTCGAGTGAGCCGGGGCGTTCCCATTCTTTGCCGCGCTGCATGGCGTTGAGATAAATGCCATTTCGATTATTGAATAAATTATCTAGATCGGTCACAAGCGACATAGTTGGAATGGAGGTCAAAGCATCGATTAATTGGTCTTTGTAGCGAAAATCGTTGACGACATCCGGATCTAAACCGTAATCCATCGCCTGCTTGCCGCTGGTCTTGTCTTGTTTTGGCCAGCCGGCACCAGGCTCAAGTTCATCCGGAGAGAGCTCGGATATATGATTTAGAAACATAAAAGTATGCGTTATCGTTTTGCTGCTCATCGTATCACGAAGGGCCACAGCGCGCACGATGAATCCGGGCGCTAGATAGCGGCCATTTGTATCCGCCGGATCAACATGAATCGTCGTTGAGAACAAACTTTTTCTCGCCGTGGCAGAGCCAAACGGATCGGAGCCATCAATCGTGTGTTTGATGGTATCGCTTTTGGATGCTGCCGTTATAGAGAGAGCAAAAGGCTCATTGTAAAAGCCGTGTGGCGCGGAAAAAATCGGATTCGCAAGATACTCTTTGGCATTCGTAATTCGCACAGACAATAACAGAAAAATAAAACATGGCAGCACAGACAACTTTTTATTCTTGAAAATCATAGCATCCCTCTATTTTTGCACGATCATTTTTTTCGTTTGGGCAAAGTCACCTGCTTTTAAATGGTACAAATAAAGCCCGGAGGCAAGATGGGCCGCATCAAAATCAACAGTGTGTTCACCGGCTTGGAGCGATTTATCGACGAGTGTGGCAACCTCTTTGCCGAGTACATTATAAACTTTTAAGGTGACGCGGTTTGTAGAAGGCAAACTAAATTTTATGGTTGTTTGTGGATTAAACGGATTGGGGAAATTCTGATAGAGTGTAATCGATGACGGGGCATTTTTCTCCCACTGAATCGCCTTGACATCAGAAACGCCATTGGTTGTTTTCAGAATAATACCCCGGTCGCCCGCCACGTAACCTGTGCTGATTGAAGGAAAGGATAGGCTGTAAAACATGACATTCGTCGTTGTCTCTTCAGGCGTCCACGTGAGGCCGCCATCAAGCGTGTTGAGAATAGTACCCTCTTCGCCAACGACATAGCCAGTTCGTTCATCAACAAACTCTATATCATACAGAAAACAAAAAGTATTTGTATTTTGCTGTGACCAGGTTTGGCCGCCATCAGCTGTGGCGATGATAACACCATCCAGGCCGCACGCCCAGCCGTGTTGGCTGTCGATGAAATCAACATTTGTGTACAATCCATTCGCAACGCCCGGCCGTTGCCGCTCCCAGGTAGCGCCGCCGTCACTGGTGTGAAAGATGGTCGAGCTCTCTCCAACCACCCAACCGGTATTCTCATCACTGAAACTAGCCCAGTATAAAATGATTGCAGAATTAAAGGGAAGCGCCTGCCAATCCTGACCTCCATTGTTTGTTTTTAACACCAGTCCGCGAATATTTCCAGTCGTAATATTTAACCTCGTGCCGACAGCATAGGCCACGCTATCATTCACCGCCTCCACACCGATGAGTAGATCCCAATCGTTATAATACTGTTGGTGCCATGTTTCACCGCCATCGTCCGTTCCCATGATAATGGCGTTCAATTCGATATTTGTCATTGTTTGCATCAAATAAAAGCCGGATATGTAGCCCTTTTGCGCATTGACAAAATCGACTGATTGTATGCTTTGATTGATATCGAGCCACTGTGTACTCCACGATTGACCGCCGTCCGTCGTTCGCGCGACCATATTGCCGCCCGCACCATATCCCAGTTGCTCATCGACAAAATGAAGACTGCCTACAGATACGAGATTATTTTGGGCATGCGATTGAAACCCACCATTCTCAAGTTTGAAAATCGTTCCAGCGTCACCGGACGCCCAGCCAGAGCCGTTTTTTAAGGATAACGCATTAAGCGCATAGATGGAATCTTTGACGACTTCAATCCAGTTTTGCCCGCCATCGGTCGTCTTCAGGATAGCGCCGGTCGTTTTATAGATTTCACCACGCGTTCCGTCATAGGCGTGGAATCCGACAGCCCAGCCAGTATCCGCGTCGGCAAAAGAAATCGACGCGAGATCGTAGGTTGTATGACTTGAGACGGCTGTCCAGCTCTCACCGCTGTCCGAACTTTTGAGAATGGTGCTGTCCTCGCCAACGACCCAGCAGAGGCTGCTATCGCAAAAACAGATGTGCTGCAGATTACTTTCGATGCCGCTCACTTTCTCCGTCCATGTTTCGCCGCCATTTTCTGTTTTAATGATGGTGCCGCCATGTCCGACGGCAAGACCAAGCGAATCATCAAAGAAACAAATATCTGACAGACGCCGATAGGTGCCGCTCGACTGTTCGCCCCACGTTTCGCCGGCATCGGTTGTTTTCAAAACGTTGCCCCACCGGCCGGCCGCCCAGCCCGTGTCCTTGTTGATAAAATAGAGCGAGTAGAGATCCATGGTGCTTCCGCTTTTCTTGAACTCCCAGCTTACCCCGCCGTCTTTTGTTTGCAGGATCGTTCCCCACTCACCTGCTGCCCAGCCAACATACTCCGACACAAACTGCACGGCGAACAAATCGCCATAAAAGTTATTGACTTGAAAGATCGTCTCCCAGTTCTGACCGCCGTCATCGGTTCGCATAATTGTTCCCAGCGCCCCCACGGCGACAGCCTTGTCCTCATCGATGGTGTCAATATCATTCAGACTATTGCCGTGCGGCTTGGGATTTAGCCACTCCCAATCCGCGGCTAGGAGAGGGATAGCGAGAAAAAGTATGAGCAAGATTAATTTGTTCATGGAAGCTCCGTCAAGCTTTTTATCCGATACTTACGCGAATTTCTATTTTCATAGATGAGGGGGAATCACGTCTTTTCAAACTACGTGAGAACGGGGGAAAAGTTTAGTGGAAATATGGGATGTGGTTTTCTTGACAATTATTTTTATAAATGACAAGCGCATTAGTGACGTTTCTGAAAAAGTCAGCTAATAGTCACGATGAATACAAATTAACTTGGTAGCTATTCCTCAACCTCCTTTTCAGCGATATAAAATGCACGAGTTTGATAAAGTGTTCAGGCATGAGAGTTGGGGATTTTCACAAACTTTTTACAAAAATATAATTTTGCCTTGACTTTTACCTCTGTTCGATTTACATTTTAAAAAATGGGGTGAGTATGAGCAGTATCGTTGTGCGGAAGAGCATTATTGTCAAGAAGGGAGGGAGAATAGATTTTCGTGCAATTTGTTTTTTTTTAACTGTTCTTTAGTATATTTTCTTCTAGAAATTTCTATATAAATAATCTTTAAAACCAAGTCATTTCCTCTCTAATAATTTAAAAAACCGGAGGTGTGAGATGAGATATTTTCTATTCATACTATTTTTTCTTTTTTTAAGTTGCAGTCAACCCTTTATTAATAGTGTGAAATGGGAAGTCGTAACGAGAGATGAAACTTATGAAGAGAGACAGACTGTCCAAGCCGCTTACGCTATCAGCAAAACAAATTTTACTACAAGTCCGAGTGGCTATATTCGACTGGTTGATTATGGAAAAGATTTTAAATATAAAGATATTGATAAAGTCATACTTTATATTAATGGGGGCAAGGAGAAAAATACAGCGGCCATCGAATTACAAAATCAGGACGCACTTTGTTTCTACAATTATCAAGAGCTAACCAACAAATTGAAAGAGGCGCAAATTGATAGCGTAAAATGCTATTCGGCGACGCTGGAAGTACACCTTAAGAACAGCGATGCCACATTTTATTCCGCCCCTGCCTATATGGCTTTGAATTCTGAACTAAGAACTCTCCGGCTTATAGATTCTTGTGCGTGTGATACGACACCACCCCCCCCACCACCCCCACCACCGCCTGCCCCACCCACACTTGGCAGTCCCGTTCCTGTCGTTGAAGAGCCATCAAAGGACAATTATCTTTGTCTTTTGGACAAAACTTTTAAAAATAAAATAAAATTATCTCCCAATAGCAGAGTGTATAAAATCGATTTTAAAAATCATCAAACAGTTGGGGACAAGATATTTTTTGAAACGGCTGCTTTTGGCATAACAAATTATCTTGAAGAATTGGTTGATTCGATGAGGATAGCGCTGAAAAAGGAGGGTGCGAAGCAATGGGCTGAAAATGATTCTGTCGCTTTCATCTTTGAAGGTCAGGCTTCGGCGCCTGAAATTAGGACAGATCAAATTACCGCCAATTTAGGAATGACGACTTTTTATAAATGGGATCGTACATCAAATTGCCTTGTTGAACAAACGGCTCAATATAACAATTCAAGGATAAAAAATGCAGACCTGCCAATTCTGAGGGCCTGCAACTCGGCCGATTATTTTGCGTCCAACTTGAACGATTTAATTTCAGATATTCAATCCAGGATTTTCCCGGTTGCTGTTGATCCTCCGCCACAAGGTAATGATGTACAAGAGTTACGAGTTGTTAATATCTATGTTATTGCTAAACCTCATCTGGCACAAATAAAGGAATGACTTTATCTAAAGGGAGCTAAAAATGAAAAAAGTATTGAGTTTTATGGCGACGATTTTGATTTTCTGCTGCTGTGCGACACAATTTAATAGGCCGCAATGGAGTGCGACTGGTGGTGGGATGCTTACAGCTTTAAATAGAGGACCATGGGTAGTGGACCCTGCACCAAAAGATCCAAGAGGTGTTATCGAGTTAGTCGAAATGGGCGCCTCCTTTGATCATAATAAAGTTAATCAATTAAATCTCTACATCAATGGAGGAATCGGAACGGAAAGTATTCAATTTAATTTGGAAAAGGTACCGGATTACCCGCAGCTTTGGTCCTATAAATATTATGACATAATCAATGAATTGATCGAGGCGGATCTTGACACCACCAGAGGAAAATGCCAGGGCGTTCTTGAGGTTCATTATAAGAAAGATGCTATGGTTTTTTATGTTGCACCCTGCTATCTTGGTTTTAACAACACGCTGAAGACAATAGAATTGCTACCATAGCATGAATCGGGGGATTCTACTCACTCGAGAGTTACCTTCCCCAAACAAGACGTAACAAGGTAACCTGCTTAAAGAGGGTTACGTTGTTAAAGTTCTACTTAAATTCCTAAACAAATAAAAGGAAAAGTGACCCAAATTTCTTATTTTATTGTAGCTTAAAACAGTAAAATTAGGGAGTCACTTTTCCAATGCAAAGTAAACGAAAAAAACAACGAATCCAATCAGAAAAAATAGAATATTCTTTCACCAGCAAACGGCTGACCATGTTTTCCGGCATGGCGCCGCTTTACAAGTTCTTTGATACAATCGGGCTGCCTGATGAGTTTGAAAGCCATTTTCAAACGCCAACGTCGAATGCGCTCAAATTCCGCAACAGTCAATTGATGTTGGCGGTGGTTGCGGCCTCCCTGTACGGCGTTTCGCGTATGAGCAATATTACCACATTCACCAGCGATATTCTGGTCAAGTCTCTGTTGGATTTGCCGGCTGGGATAAACAAGGACGTGATTTCGACCCGTTTTTAAGCGCTTGGCGAAGCGGGCGCCCGGCGATTGGAAGAATTGAACGGTCGGCGGCTGCAGCGCCACTTTGAAAAAGAGACGTTTCCGCGGTTGACTTTGGATGCGGATTCGACGGTCAAAACCGTGTTTGGCCGGCAGCAGGGCGCTTCGGTGGGCTACAATCCGCACAAAAGAGGCGCCAGAAGCTATCATCCGCTGATGGCATTTCTCACCGAGCGCAAGTGTGTGCTCAATAGCTGGTTCAGACCCGGTTCGGCTTACACCGCCAACGGCATAGTCGAGTTTCTGCAGCAATCCGCCGCCTGGCTGCCCAAGGCGACAAAAATCTTCTTTCGCGCCGATAGCGGCTTTTTCAATGGCTCCCTGTTCGACTGGCTGGAACAGCAGGAGTGGGATTACCTGGTTAAGGTCAAGTTCAAAGGTTTGAAAAAGTTGTTGGCCGAGCAGCACTGGCAGGCCATCACCGGTCAACCCTGGTTTTGGATGTGCGAATTTTCGCATCAATGTAAAGACTGGGATAAAGCGCGCTCATTCAAGGCGGTACGCTGGATAGACAAATATGAAGAAAAGGTCTTTTTCGGCAAGGTTGAACTGGTGCCGATTTACAAATATGCCTGCTATTGCACCAATCAGGAGATCGACGCCTGGGCGGCGCATGAATGTTACAAGCAACGCTCCACCAGCGAAAACTGGATCGAACAGGTTAAAAACCAGTTGTTGGCCGGCATGACCTTGACCAATAATTTTTGGGCGAATGATATGCTGTGGCAGTTGAGCGTATTGGCATACAACTTGTCGGTTATGGTGCGGTTAAAGGAGGCGTCGCTGCATCGTCAGGAGCACAGCACGTTCCGGGATTGGTTTATTCGCGTGCCTGCCGAGTTTTATGGCAGCATCAAACCCAAACTCCGGTTGTATGAATATTATCTTTTCAAAGAACGATGGTTAAGTTTTACCGAAAGCATCAAGTAACGATCTGGATTAAAGACATTCACTTTTTTAAAAAAGCTGAGCAGCGGCAGGGAAATTAATGTCTTGTCAGTAAGATAGCCGACTCCAGCTTACAAGCGAGGCGGCTAAACTTTTCCAAACGAGTTGAGGCACCGCCAACAACCGGTGTCCGCCCCCTAAGCGGGGGGCATTTTTTTAGCTTGTTGTTCGATTTAGAAATTTAGGTTATATATTAAAATATAAAACTCGAATGGGATGAAAATACGCGCCGATCAGATGTGCTCTTAGACCGGCTGGGATATTCATCCTGGTCCACTCGCCGTTCCAATACCCGGCGACCTGCTGGACCCTCTACAATATCATTCATTGCACCAATGAAGGAGGAAAGGCAATATGAAAAAAGCGACGATTCTGATTCTTTTTCTGACTTTCGCGTTCGCGCACAGTCAGGAGTTAAACTATTTCGCCAACTGGGAATTTGATGATGGC
>JAFGJB010000154.1 GCA_016929295.1 Candidatus Zhuqueibacterota bacterium
GCTGACGCAGGTGCTCAACCACAGCCCGCGGTCGGCGTTCGGCACATCCCAGCCGTCAAAGTTGGCCTTGATGCCGCCATCGCCGATGTGAACGCCAAAACTGGTGCAATAGACCGGCACGCCGTTCGCCGTCGCGTATTGCGCCGCCACATCGATTCGACTCTTGACGTAATCGACGTTACCTTGCGCCGCGTAGCTATTGTAGGCCGTCTCCGCAGCTGTGCCCTGGTCCGCCGCATCGATCGCCGGCATTTTCCCCGCCTCATAGGGGAACGGCACAATGACCGTGTTATAGGTCACTTCATGGAAGGAACCGCCCTGCCGGGTGAAGGTTACGGGATCATACAGTTCAAAGGCATAGATGACATTGGCGGCGTCGATCTTGGCCAATCCCGATAATGCGTCGAGAGAATAGTTATTCACCGGTCCGACAATGATCGAATGGGTTGCATCCACCGCGCGAATGGCGGCGACCAGCGCGGCCGCCACGCCATTCCATGCCTCCGCGGTGATGGTTTCTCCTGGCGCAGCGAACACCTCATAGGCCACGACGTCCCCCCTGTTGGCATAGCGCGCGGCAACATTTGCCCAGGTTTTCTCCAGACGTTCTTTGATCGCATCGGCGGTGCCGGTGGCTATTTCACCTTCGGCGTTGGTGATGACCACCTTGAGGCCCAGCTCTTCCGCCCACGTGATGGCCTTGTCCAGACAGGCGAAATGGATCGAGCTCAACGTGTAATCAGGCGCCTGACCTTCAGTGATATTGAAATTGACGTGGATACGGACATGGTCAAAGCTGAGCGATTTGATGTTTTCAAAATCGGCTTTTTGCCAACGTGTGGTCTGAATGTGAACTGACTCGTCGGTGTTCAGCCAGTCGGAGATGTTGACGCCTTTGGCCAAATCAGCGGCGAGCAGAGAGGAAAAAGAGAACAGACAGAGCACAAGCATCGTCATAAGAAATCTAGCAATTTTCATAGCAACCTCCGATTTTATTTGGTTATGGGTGAATTGCGTCGGGTTTGGCCCTCCTTTCGTTCCGACAGGTTGATGAATGGATTGAACATTATCGGTAAAGGCAATATAAATCAAGCATTCAAAAAATGCAACAGTTTCAATGCAATGGTTCTCGGCACATCAATAAATCCACCGGCGCTGTATGTTACGCTTGCTGACAAAAAACAAAATGATGCTGAATGCCAGCAGTGTCGCCAGACTCATGACCGGCGCCAGATGTCCTTCATGCAGAATTCCCTTCTTCAACAGATCGGCACCATAGGTCAACGGGACAACATAGGAGAGCGGCCGGAGGAACAGCGGCAGCTTTTCGAGCGGAAAGAACAGGCCACACAAAAAAACCATGGGAAAGCGGAAAAAGTTGGAAAAGGTCTGCGCCTCGAACACTTCGCTGACCGACACCGCAATGAAGAGGCCCAGAAAAGTGGAGGTGACGGCGATGAGCATGACGCTGGCGACGACGGTGAGCCAGTCCACATGCGACAGATCGATGAAAAAGAGCGCGATGAGCGCGGGCACAAAGGCGTTGACGATGCCGAACAGAATGGCGCCCAGCGTCTTGGCCAGCATCAGCCAGGTGAGACTGATGGGCGACAGCAACAGCCGCTCGAAGGAGCGGCTGCGGCGTTCAAAGGTGATGGTGACCGACAGCATGGAGGTGGTGCCGAAGAGAATCGACATGGCCATGACGCCCGGCAGAACAGCGCGGATATCCACCGGCGTCTGCGACTTGAGAAAGAACATCAGCATCCAGGCGAACGGAAAGATGATGCCCCAGCTGATGTTGGGGGGCTTGAGATAATAATTGCGCATGTCTTTGCGCAAAATATTCCAGAAGGCAACGGCGGTCTTCATTTCTTCTTGCCCTCCTTCTCCCGTCTCATGACCTCGCGCTCGATGCCGGTGAGCTTGACGAATACCTCTTCCAGCGACGGCTGGATGATTTTCGCCTCCAGCACCTTGATGCCGCGGCCGGCAAAAAAGGACATGAACGGCATCAGGTCGAGCGCTTGGCTGGAGCGCAGCTGCACGGCGGATGGGCGCATGCGTTCCAGCCGGCAATCGAGAAACTGGCGGGAAAAATCGGGCTCCAGTTGATCCAGCTCGACACTGTCGGCAAAAGAGAATTGAATGATCTTTTCTTTTTGCGCCTCTTGCATCAGCTCTTGCACCGAGCCGATCGTGACAATGCGTCCATCGACGATGAAGGCAATGCGATGGCACAGTCGCTCCGCTTCTTCGATATAGTGCGTCGTCAAAAAGATCGTCGTGCCGGCTGCGTTCAGGCTTTTTAGCAAAGCGCGTATACGCCGGGCGTTGGCCACGTCGATGCCGGTGGTCGGCTCGTCCAGGAATAACATGGTCGGTCTGTGGATGATGGCCGCGGCGATCGTCAGCTTTCGTTTCATGCCTTTTGAGTAGGTCTTGAACAGTTTTTTTCCCGCTTCGAGCAAATCGAACTCACGCAGCAGTATCCTGGCCCTCTCCTGACGCTCCACTTTTTTGATACCGTAGAGAGAGGCGCAAAAACAGAGATTGTCCAAGCCATCCAGCTCGTCGTATAAATTACTCTCGTCTGGGACAATGCCGATGAATTGCTGCGCTTTTTTGATGTTGGCACTATAATCCATCCCGTCGAAATAAATGTGCCCGGAGGTGGGACGCGCCAGGCCGGTGAGCATATTGATCGTCGTCGTCTTGCCCGAGCCATTTGGGCCGAGAAAGCCAAAGATTTCGTCCGTATTGAGCGAAAAGCTCAAGTCGTCCACAGC
>JAFGJB010000155.1 GCA_016929295.1 Candidatus Zhuqueibacterota bacterium
CCAAATTCACGCAAAGTCGCAAAGCCGCAAAGGATACGCAAAGAAAAATTCAAGTATTTTTCTGATGATAGGCCATATGACAGGACATATATCAGATTGTCAAGTCGTGCTCGAGTATATATTAATAAAAAACTTACGATGTCACGCAAACTCAATACACCAACGAAAATTATTTTAAATTTTTTCAAGAACTTTGCGAATCTTTGCGTCTCTGCGTCTTTGCGTGAGTACGAAAAATCGTGCAAGCGAGGTATCATGCAAAATGAAATTATATTTTTGATTAACATGGTATCTCTACGGTTGAAGATACTATGACCCATTCGATTCGTTATAGAGCCATCAAAATTTATCGGGAGGAAACGAAATTTGTCTGAAGAACAAAACCAAAAAACCATAGCAACGAAAGGATCCTGCATGGAACAGAGCATTACACTGAACGATGTCCTGTCGATTTCAGAAGACGTTGTGGCGCGCACGGTCGAAGGTGAATTCCTCATCATTCCGATCGCGTCCGGTGTTGGCGATATGGAAGATGAGTTGTACAGTCTCAATGACTGCGGCAAGGCGATTTGGGACAGACTGGACGGCAAGAAAAGCCTGGCCCAGATCAAAGCCGATCTGATGGAAGAATATGAGGCGAGGCCGGAAGAGATCGAGACCGACGTCATCAGTTTTGTCGCCGAATTACTCAAGAGGAAGATACTTGTCCGGATTTGATCCTTCACTCAGGCTCGTCAGACATAGCAGCGAACGGCTCCTTCCCAGCAGGGCATTTGTAGAACTCATTCGCGCGGTTCTCAATAAAGGAGCCGATTTTCGTTTGAGAGCAAAAGGGATCAGCATGTATCCCTTTATAAAGGAGGGTGATCTTGTCACCCTCGGCAGGATTGATTCGGCCAGGATACGCGTTGGCGATGTGATCGCTCTGCCGCATCCGGAAGAAGGAAACCTGATCATCCATCGTGTGGTACGCATCGACTGCAATCATTTCAAGACGAAAGGTGACTTTAATCTGATGAGCGATGGCTGGATTGAGAAGGAGAGCATCCTGGGGATTGTCGTACGCGTGCAACGTACGGAAAAGGAAGTCAAGCAGGCGCATGTCCTGGTGCAGCGCCTCATTGCCTTGCTGTCACGATTTTCGCGTATGCCGCGAATCCGCCTGAAACTCTATCAGACAATTTTAATCCGCGGAGAATGTTACTGATGAACGGTCATGTTGTGAAAAAGCCTTTACGCGATTTTGAAATCTGGGATCGCTATGACGGGCCGGACAAACTGTACAGTTTTGACCTGGAATTGACGGCCAGATGCAACCTGAATTGTCGCCATTGCTACATCAACCTGCCGGCCGGGCACAGCCACAGCGCCTGCAACGAGCTGACGATCAAAGAGATTTCACGCATCGCGGATCAGGCCGTCGACCTCGGCGCCATGTGGTGTCTGCTGAGCGGCGGTGAACCGTTGCTGCGCAAAGATTTTGGCGATATCTATCTCATGCTGAAAAAGAAGGGCCTGCTGCTGTCGGTTTTCACCAATGCGACCCTCATCTCGGACAGACACATCGAGCTCTTTCTCACCTATCCGCCGCGCGACATCGAGATCACCGTCTATGGCGTCACGCCGGAGACGTATGAGAAGGTGACGCGTCGCCCGGGCTCGTTTCAGGCGTTCAAACGCGGGCTGGATCTGCTGGTCAGCAGTGGCCTGCAAGTCCGCCTCAAAGCCATGGCGCTGCGCTCCAATGTGCACGAAATGTCGCACATTGCCGAATTTTGCCGACGTTATACCAAAGATTATTTCCGCTATGATGCCAATTTGCACCTACGCTTTGATCGCGATGTCGCCAAAAATCGGGATATTATAAGTGAGCGTTTGTCAGCGGCGGAAGTTGTGGCGCTGGAGGAGAGCGATCGGGAACGTTTCGCTGCTCTGCAGGAACAGTGCGACAAATATGTGCTTCCCGAATTTGAGCGCAACACCTCCACGCGGGTCTTTGCCTGCGGCATCGGCAGTGGCGGCAGCGTCAATATCGGCTATGACGGCCAGCTGCGACTCTGTTCAAGTTTGTACCATCCGGACTATATGTTCGATCTGCGCTCGGGTACGATTAAAGAGGCGCTGCGGCAACTGGTGCAGAAAGTCAAAAACCTGACCTCGAATCGGGAGAAATTTCTGACACATTGCCGCGCTTGTTCGCTGGTGAATGTGTGTCAATGGTGTCCGGCGGTCGCCTACCTGGAGACCGGACTGTTGGACGAACCGGTGGATCATTTTTGTCGGGTGGCGCATGCTCGTGCGGATAGCGTGCAACAGCCCGTCAATGAATCGGCCGAAGAAAAGACGACGGATTCTCAAAAGTTATTGTAAAGGTGCTCTTATGTCACGAAAATGGTGCTATGGATTATTGATGTTGGTTGTCGCCGCCGTTCTGTTCACTGGTTTCCGCAACCTTGGCAGTCAAAATCAATCCCCAACCGGTGAAACGGGCGGCGTGTACGATCCCAAAATTCTGGTCTCGGACCACGAGAAAATCATCATCGAATTCGAATTGCCGCCACTGACCGTCAGGGACAGCGGCATTCAGGGTGTGCGCGGACAGTTGCTAAAGTTGATGGGCCATACGCAATCGGCCGAACCCGGCAAACCGCAGCTGCCGCTGCGCGGCTTTAGCCTCGGCGTGCCGCAGGATGCCCGGCCGACGCTGCAGATTCTCGAACAGCAGACCGGCATGATGCACATCCCGGATATTCCGCCCGCGCCGCGCCTTCGCTTCAAACGCAACGGGAAACCTGACGAGTGGGACAAGAATGACATCGAATCCGAGATGACCTACGAGCGCGACGAGGGCACTTATCGGAAAAATGGCTATTACCCGGCTGAACCCGCCCGACTGGGGACGGACGCCATCATGCGCGGCCAGCGCATACAGACGTTTCAGGTCTCTCCGGTGCAGTACAATCCCGTATCCGGACAGGTGAAATATTATAAAAGGCTGAAAATTGCCGTCTATTATAATAGCGATGCAGCTTTGCACAAAACGATGGCTGCAGAAAACGCCCCGGAAGCCTTTGAAAATATTTTCAAATCGACACTGCTGAACTATGACATTGCCAAAAACTGGCGCAGTGGGCCGGGCCTGCTCAAGGCGGCAGCCGATAATTATTTTCTGACCCAGGGATCAAACTGGTGTAAGCTCTATCTCAATAAACCGGGGATCTATACTCTTGCCAAGTCGGATCTGGATGCCGCCGGTTTTAATCTGGGCGGCGCCAATGTGAGCAATATCAAGATGTTCAACAAGGGCGTCGAAATCGCCATTCGCGTGCTCGACGGCAATTCGAACGGCCTCTTTGATGAGGGCGATACCATCGAATTCTACGGCACACCATTCAAAAACTATTACACCGCGACCAACATCTATTGGCTGACCGAAGGCACCTCCGCCGGCAAACGCATGGCCGTGCGCGACGGCACGCCGAACGCGGGTGTGCCGTCGATCAGCTATGGAAAATTTACCTATTCAAAAGAAATTGATCTTGGCCGAAATGCGACTTATCCGGGACATACAGATAACGAGAGATGGTTTATGGAGCCGGTCTATGCGCCAACCACGCGGTCGCACTCGTTTGACATGAAGAATGTGGTGGCTACCGGCACCAATGACTGCGTTTTCAAACTCAAGGCGATCGGTATTGCTGAAAATGCGAGCATTAATCCGGATCATCACGTCCAGGTCGAGATCAATGACAATCTGGTCCTGGATCGATCGTGGGATGGCCGGACATTCCTGATCGCCAACAATAGCTTTAGCCAGAACTATTTGCTCGAGGGGACAAACAAGATTGAGATCATTGGACCTGGAGATACCGGTTCATCCACCGACTGGTTTTTAAATGATTTTTTCAAAGTCGAATACTGGCGCAATAATGCGGCAGTGAATGATTCAGTCGTCCTCACGGCTTTTGCATCCGGCGACAACAGACTGTTGCTGTCCGGTTTTTCGGCGGCGACGATAGATGTATACGATATCTCGGACTCGAACAATGTTGTCACCTATGAGAATGCGCTGCGCTACGATGATATTGTCGAATTTCAGGACAATATTTCGACATCGAGAACATACTATGCGTTGTCGCAGGAGAAAAAGCGTAAGCCGGATACGATCGTCAAGGACGTCGGCGCAGGTTTGCGCTCAGCGCTCTCCCTTGATTTCGTCGTCCTCGCGCACGCGGAATTTATCAACGAGGCAGCACTCCTGGCGGATTTCCATGCGGATGACGGCTTGTCCACAAAGGTCATCGATGTGCAGGATATCTATGACGAGTTCAATTATGGCTTTTATGAAGACTGGGCCATCCGCAAATTTTTTGAATATGCCAACAGCTCCTGGTCGCGGCTGCCGACCTACGCACTCCTGCTGGGCGATGCCTCCTGGAATCCGCGGATTTTGAATCCCGCTTCTTATGGCAGCGCTCGCTCAGATTATATCCCGACGCGGCTTTTCGAAGCGGTCGAAGATAACTTTGAAGCGGCGTCCGACAACTGGTTCGGCTGCGTGCAGGGCGACGATGTGCTGCCCGACGTCCTCATCGGTCGGCTGCCGGCCAGAACATCCCTTCAAGCTGGTGTGATGGTCGCCAAAGTGATGAATTATGCGACTGATTTCACTGCCGGCGAGTGGAACAACACCGCCACGTTCGTCGCCGATGACAATGAGGGTGGCGTCATGGCTTTTGAAGACAGCAGCGCTGCCTTCATCAATGACCTTGTGCCCGCCTCCTTCGCCAAAAAACGGATTTTCCCATCGGTCGTCGGCAAAAGCAATATGAAAACGTCCATCAAGGCGGCAATCAATGATGGCACCCTCATCGTCAATTATCTGGGACATGGCACCGTCAGCACCTGGGCGCAGGAAAAGTATTTCGAACGCGCGGATGTGCCGACATTGCGTAATGACAACATGGCGCCCTATCTGGTGACCCTGAGCTGCATCAACGGCTATTTTGTTGATCCAAAAGATGAGAATCACTCGATGGCGGAGGCGCTCATCCGTGAGCGCCAGCGCGGCGCAGTGACCATCTTTTCTGGCTCCGGCGAAGCCTATCCTTCGCCGGTCCTGGCCATGGGACGGAAACTGTACGGTTCGCTCTTTCGGGAAAACAATACCATCGTCGGCTCTTTTTCCAACACCGGCCTGGTCGAAATGTACGCTCGCTATCCCAGCCTGCCCGATCACGTAATGTTTTACATTTTATACGGCGATCCGGCGACAAAACTGCACTATCAGCCGGCGATGAACTATCTGGCCGCCGGTTACACCGGCACCGTCATGCTCGCCGGAGCGCCGGCAGCGGGTGCGGCGATCGTCGCCCAAATCGATGGACGGACCTTTGGCGGAACGATCAGCCAGGCCGACGGTGTCCTGGCGCCGTTCTATGTCTCTGCCGATAACCCGGCGACCGCTATGAAGGAAGGCGGCGCGGCCGGCGACACAGTCGTTTTCAGGGCCGTTTTGAGCAAAGGAGATACGGTGCAGCTCTACCCGTCCGCGCTGTGGAAGGGTGGACAAGTACAGCAGATCGCTCTGCGCGACGTCGCGACCGGTATAGCCAACGACCTGCGCATCGAATTTTACGTGAACGAGAAAAAAGTCGGCGACGAGTTTTATCCCGATGATCCGGCGCCGGCCAACGCACTGTTCAGCGCCATCATCACCTCATCCGAGCGCCTCGAGCCGAGCATGTTTGAGCTGGCGCTGAATGATCAGGTGATGGACGCGGACTCGTATACGCTGCAGCCAGATGCGAAGAATCCCACCGCCCTGCGGATGGCCTTTCAGCCGCAGACGCTGGCGGACGGCCGCCATGAGCTCAAAATCAGATCTGCCGGCGGCGTGTCGCAGATGGCCGAGGAAACCATGGTCTTCCGCGTGCAGTCGGCTTTGAGCCTGGAGGACGTGGTCAATTTCCCCAATCCCATGACGGATGAATCAAAATTCACTTTCATGCTGCGAAACGACAAGGCCGCTGCCGTCCAGATTAAAATCTACACCGTTGCGGGACGGCTGATTCGCGTCATCGACGCCGGCTATATGAGCGTCGGCTATAGCGAGAGCGACGTCTGGGATGGCACGGATGAATACGGCGACAAGCTGGCCAATGGGGCCTATTTTTACAAGATCATAGCGGACGATGGTGAAGAGAGAGCTGAAGTGATCGAAAAGCTGGTGGTGATGCGCTGAAAGCTCTAATAGCCGGAAAAGGATGAGGATGTTGACTATGAAAAATAAATCGCTGATTTTACTCGCATGGCTGGTGTCATTTTCTCCGGTGCAGGCGAAATACGCCGCTGAATTCATCACCACCGGCATCGGTGCGCGCGCGCTCGGCATGGGCGGGGCGTTTGTGCCGGTGGCGGACGATGCGTCCGCAGCCTATTGGAATCCCGCCGGACTTGTGCAGCTGGCCAAACGGGAAGTGCATTTCATGCACGCATCGAGGTTTTCGGGCATGGTGCAGACGGACGTGATCAACCTGGCCCTGCCGGGTCGTCAGTTCGCCGTCGGTCTCAATTATATGCGCATGGGCATCGATGATATACCCTACACGAGCAAGCTGGATATGAACGACCGGCCGATCATCGAAAAGTATGTCAGCGATGCCGAAGAAGCGGCCTTGCTGTCGTTCGGGGCGTCGCTCACGGCCAGGTTTTCCCTTGGCGCCAATATCAAAGCGCTGCGGCAGAAAATCGGCGACAATTCCTCACTCGGCTTTGGCCTCGACCTCGGGCTTTTGTATCGGCTGAATTCAGCCTTGACCCTCGGGGCCATTCTGCAGGACATCTCGGGCACGCACATCACCTGGGACACCGGCCATCGCGATACCAAGATGCCAGAAATAAAATATGGCGCGGCCTATAAAAAATCGTTATTATTTTTACGCAGTGGATTGCTTTTTTCCGTACAACATAACGTGAGATTTGAAGGCAAGAGTTATAGCCAGTTTGCGCTGGGCGATGTCGCCAACTCTGATTTTCAACTCGGCGCTGAATATGAGATGCTGGATACCATAGCGCTGCGACTGGGAACAAATGGCGGCGAACTGACGGCCGGCGCCGGGCTGGGATTCAAAATGTTGCAAGTCGACTACGCCTTCATGAGCTACGAATTGGGCAATGCACATCGAGTCTCCGCCTCCGTGAGATTCTGAGAGATGGAGGCGTTCATTGATTAGCATCGACAAGGTCTTCTGTGGGGTTGCATCAGGAAAACGCGAGTTTTCTTGCAGAAAAGCAAATGATTTAATAATTTTGGAAAGTCAGATGAGAATTGCACACAATATCCGCAAGGATGGCAAAATATTTCAAGTAAAGCTCATTCCGCTCATGATGGCGACACTGCTCGCGGCCGCCTGTTTGACGGCGCGACCGCAGGTTGTTGATCTGGTGTCGTTTGATACGGACTATAATGCGGCCGGCGGCAAGCTGAACATCTCCTGGGAAACCGCCTCGGAATCCGACATCGCCGGCTATAATGTCTATCGCAGCAGCTCATACGGATCACTTGGTACGCGCGTCAACAGCTCGATCATCATGGCGCAGGGATCGCCCACGACCGGCTCGACCTATGATCTCATCGATGAGCCGGCGGCCAGCGGACGCTACTATTACCAGCTCGCTGAAGTCAGTTTGTCCAGCGGCAAAGAGAGCTATTCGCGGCCCTCGGCGGATGGCGATGGCGAGGCGGATTACGACGATTTCATCAAGGTCTATGTGGATGAAGAGAGCGTGATCGGCGGCGAATATTTCTGGTTCAATGAGGGCGGCGCGGATCCCGGTGACGGGCGCAAAGTGTGCGTCATCGTCACCTCGACCGGCATCTCCGGCGCCATGACCGTGCGGCAGACCAATGCCGCGCCGGCGAATGCGCCGAACGTCAATGTCTGTCCGTGGCGCTGGGAGATAACCTCGGATGTTTATGCCTACAGCAGCATTGACTTTTTCTACAACCCGGCGGACATTGCCGGCACAGCCGAAACCTCTGATTACATCGGTCTGGCCAGGTATGACGCCGCGACGAGCACCTGGACATGGCTCGGCGGTGAGGTCTATAGCGGCGAGCACAAAATCCGGCTGGATGACGTGATAGCGGACGGCTATTATGCGCTCTATCGGCGAATTTTCGGCGATATCACCGGCGACGGCTATGTCGATCTGGATGATTTTCAGCTCTTTGGCGATGTCTGGAATCGCACCGCAACAGGAGAATTTTCATCCGGTTCAAACGAATATTTTTTCAATTACAGCAAGACGCTGGAGAACGGCAAACAGATCATTGATCTGGATGATTTTCAAATTTTTGGTGATGTATGGAACACTGGAACGCCAAAGTGACCCCGTTGAAGGAGATGAACATGAAGGGAAGGCTGATGGGCATTTTCGCCATACTCGTGCTGCTCGCAGCGAGCGCGTATGCCGGACAGAATGAAAATGCCGCGATTTCATTTGATTTCGATAAAAGTCCGGGAAATCAGGGAGTGTCGTTGATCGACGCCCCGGGCGCCGGCGCTTTTGTCAAAGTAGAGGTGCGGGTGGCGAACTGCAGTCAGCTCGATTCATACTCGTTCGAGCTCCTTTACAATACCGCGGATCTTATCTACACCACCTTTGCCACGCAGAACCTGCCGCTGGAAAAGAATATATTGAACCAGAAGGGCACTTTTCTGTTCGACTCGCCGATTGTGACGGTCGATGATAGCGGACCTGTCGGCAAAGTGACGGTCAGCGTTGTCAATACCACCAATGATCCGCTCCAGTGTCCGTCCGGCGACGGTTTGCTCGGCTTGGTAGAGTTTTATACGCAGACGGCGGCGCCCAAGAGCGTTCTGTTCGGCGTGGTCAAGTGGAAAGATCCG